>DATEQM010000176.1:0-45726 GCA_035272605.1 Candidatus Acidiferrales bacterium
CGTCGTTCAGCCGCTTGAGGCTGACGCTGAAGTTGCGCGCTTCTTTTTCCAGCAGGCGGCGGCCGAGTTCGGTGGCCTGCTCGCGTTCGTGCAGGTTGATCCAGTGGCGGATTTTGCTTCGGGCGCGCGAGCTGTGGACGAAGCTGAGCCAGTCGCGGCTGGGCGTGTGGCCCCTCTGCGTCATGATTTCGACCACGTCGCCATTCGAGAGCCCGTGGCGCAGCGAGACGATCTGGCCGTTGACGCGCGCGCCCACGCACTGGTGGCCCACTTCCGTGTGCACGGCGTAGGCAAAATCCACGGGAGTGGCGCCGCGAGCGAGCGGGATGACTTTTCCCTTGGGCGTGAAGGCGTACACCTCTTCCGGGTACAGGTCCACGCGCAGCGTGGAGAGAAATTCGGCGGGTTCCTGCATCTCCTGCACCCACTCGATGAGCTGCCGCATCCACACGATGCGCTGGTCGTCCCCGCCGGAGACGGATTTGCCGTCCTTGTATTTCCAGTGCGCGGCCACGCCCTGCTCGGCGATGCGGTGCATTTCCTGCGTGCGGATCTGCACTTCGAAGGGCTGCCCGGAGTGGATCACCGTGGTGTGCAGGGACTGGTAGAGGTTGGGCCGGGGCATGGCGATGTAGTCCTTGAAGCGCCCGGGGACGGGCCGCCAGATCTGGTGGATGACGCCGAGGGCGGCGTAGCAATTCCGCACCGTGTCGGTGATCACGCGCACGGCCAGCAGGTCGAAGACTTGGTCGAGGGGCCTCTGCTGGCGTTCGATCTTCGAGTGCAGCGAGAACAGGCCCTTGATCCGGCCCTGCACCTCGGCGGGGATGCCGTTTTCCAGCATGGTGTCGCGGATCATCTGCTGCACTTCGGCCAGGAACTTGTCGTGGGTCTTGCTCTTCATGGCCACGCGTTTTTCGAGATCCACCGAGGCTTCGGGCTCGAGGAAGCGGAAGGCGCGGTCTTCCAGCTCGTGGCGGATGAGTCCCATGCCCAGGCGGTGCGCGATGGGCGAGTAGATTTCCAGGGTTTCGCGGGCGATGCGCTGCTGCTTTTCGGCCGGCAGATATTCGAGCGTGCGCATGTTGTGCAGCCGGTCGGCCAGCTTCACCAGCACCACGCGCACGTCGTCCACCATGGCCAGCAGGACTTTGCGGACGTTTTCCGCCTGGCGGGTCTCCGGGGCGCGCAGACCGAGCCGGCTGATTTTGGTGACCCCGGCGACCAGCCGGGCCACTTCCTCGCCAAAGCGCTCGCGGATCTGCTCGATGGGGATTTTCGTGTCTTCCACCACGTCGTGCAGCAGCGCGGCGCAGAGCGCGGTCACGTCCAGGCGCATGTCCGCGAGCAGGTGGGCCACTTCGAGCGGGTGGGACAGGAAGGGTTCGCCGGACTGGCGGAGCTGCCCGCGATGCTGCTCCGCGGCAAACTCGAAGGCGCGGCGGAGAAGCTCCGTATCGCTCCCGGGCCGCTGCTGAGTGACCCGCGCGACCAGTTCGTCAAAGCGGGCCGCCAACTTCTGGTCGGCGGTGCGCCCTACGAGATACGGTTTGCCCTGAGAGGACATGGGAATCTTTTTATTGTAAGGCCAGAAGGGCCGGATTTGGAGCCGGCTCCTGCGGAAAGTGCGCTTCACGGCACGGAACCACACAGCGGGGAAAGGCCGCAGATCTGGCGCTCTGCGCTACAGGAGGAGAATTCGCAGCGATACGTAGGAAAAGTCGCAGAGAGGCAGCACAACGGAGCCCCTTCCGGGGGCTGGGTTTTCAACTGGACCGGCCGCTCCGCCTCAGGAGGTGGGCTGGACGGGCTGCGACGCTTTCTTTTGCTTGATCTCTTTGACCTTATCGATCAGGGCGTCGGCGTCGGCCAGAAGTTTCTGACGATCATCGGGCGACTCGACCATGTCGGCCTTCTGGCGGTCCAGCAGGTTGAGGTAGGCCATGGCCTCGTCGTAGTCGGGCTGAAGCTCAAGGGCCTTTTTCAGCGCGGCGATGCCTTCGTCCACGTCCGCGCCGTAGGCGGCGGCGAAGGGGGCGCGCACCTTGTCGGGCAGCGGATCGATGTCATGGATCTGTTTGCGGGCAATCTGATCCTTGTTGAAGTCCAGGCGGGCCTGCGCGTTGGCCTTGAAGGAAAGCGTCCAGTCAATCAGTCCCACCCAATAATAGGGCAGCGGATCGTCCGGCTTGATGCGGATATGCTGCTGATGGTAGGAGCGCGACTCCTTCATCATGTCAATGTTGGGCGGGGGCCCGGCGGCCATATTGAACAGGATAGAGCCGATGCCGTCGATGGCGGAGAGATTGTTGGCGTCGCGGCTGAGCACGTCCTTGTAGACGGCGATGGCCTGGTGGGCGTGGTCGAGGTTGGCCGCATCGGGCGAGCCGGGAACGTAGAGGTTCGCGTAGGCCGTGGCCAGATAGAGCCGCGCGGTCTTCAGGTCGGGATCCAGATCTGTGGCGCTCTTGAACTTCTCAATCGCCTTGTCGAACTGATTGGCCTTGTAGTCCTGGACGCCCTTGTTGAGCATATCGCGCGCCTTGAGCTTGTTGCAGCCCGTGGCGGCGAGGGAAACAGCGGCGACGAGCGCCAGGGCTGTCCCCAGACGGCGCGAACCCGCCGCGGAAGTGCGATTCAGCATGGTCCTCTTTGCCCCCAGAAGAATCATCCTCACTCACGCATGCCGCCCACGGCCGATTCCCGGCGGAAGCGGTCGCGGCGGTTACTGGCCCGATTCGACCTTGGTGGTCATCAGCCCCACGTGGTCGATGTCGGCGCTGTGCATGATGTCAATCGCCCGGGCGACCTGCTCGAAGGGGACATTGTCGTCGCCCTTGATGAAGGCCACGCGCTCGGCGCGAGTCTTGAAAATATCGGTGAGCCGCGCCTCGAGGGTATCCCAGCTCGAGGCTTCCTGATTGATCTTGAGCGAGCCGTCGTTGAGCACCTGGACGACGACGAGCTTATCGTTGATGACTTGATTCTGTTTTTGGTTGGGCGGAGCGGGTTGCGGCACGAGCGCCTCGAGCCCCTTGGACTTGTTCGGATTGATGACCATAAAAATGATGAGCAGGACGAGCAGGATGTCGATGAGCGGAACGACGTTCATCTCCGCCAGCGCTCCCTTGCTCTTGCCGACTGTCATTCCCATGACGGCCTTCCTTTCCTCCTCAGTCCGGAGGCTTCCTTCGCCCGAATCTTCCGCTACTGCCCGCCCGTGGGCGCGGCGTGGGCCGCACCTTTCTTCTCGTTCTTCTCGGTGAGCAGGCCGAGCTGGTCCACGCCGGCGGCGCGGATTTCGTCCACCACGGCGACGACCCGGCCATACTTGGCGGCGCGGTCGCTGTTGAGGAAGACGGTCTTGTCGGTGCGGGCGGAGAGTCTTTCCTTCAAGGTGGCGGTGATCATGGCCTGGTCAATCTTCTGGGAGCCCAGGAAGATGGAGCCGTCGCGAGTGACGGCGACGACGAGGGCGTCTTCCTTTTCCGCGTCCTGCATATCCTTGGGATTGTCCACGGTGGCGCGTTCCACCGATGCGCCCTTCTGGATCATCGGGGTGACCACCATGAAGATGATCAGCAGCACGAGCATGATGTCCGCCATGGGGATGATATTCGGCGAAGCCATCACGTCTTGCGCTTTGGGTTTGTAGGCCATGGGCAGCTACCTTTTGGCGTTGGCTGACCGGCGTGTAACGAAGTAGTTGACCAGCTCCATCGAGGAGTTGTCCATCTCTACGTCAAAGGCCTCAACCTTGTTGGTGAAGTAATTGAAGGCCCACACGGCGGGCACGGCCACGAACAGGCCCAGAGCCGTGGTGATCAGGGCTTCCGCGATGCCGCCGGCAACCGCGGAAAGGCCGGTGGCTTTCTGGGTGGCGATGCCCTTGAAGGCGTTGATGATGCCGACCACGGTGCCGAACAGGCCGACGAAGGGAGCGGTGGAGCCGATGGTGGCCAGGCCGTTGAGCATCCGCTTCATTTCCGCGTGGACGATGGCCACGGCGCGGTCCAGGCCGCGCTTGGAGGCTTCGATCAGCTCGGCGTCGGTCACCTGGGTCGAGGCGGACTGGAATTCAGAGAGCCCGGTGGCCACGACCTTGGCAATATGGCTCTTCTTGTTGCGCTCAGCGATGGAGATGGCCTCGTCGAGCTTGCCGTCGCGCAGGGCGCCGGCCACCTGCTGGACGAAGATGCGCGACTGCTTGCGCGCGGCGCTGTAGGTGATGGCCCGGTCAATCATGATCCCGATGGACCAGATGGACATGAAGAGCAGGATGACCACCACGACCAGGGCCACGGCGCTCATCTGTTTGTAGATCTGGACGGGGTTCCAGCCGATGTACGCTGTGGGTTCCTCCTGCAGCAGCAGGAGCCCAGAAAGAGCTAGATTGACTAACATTGAGTCTGTTCCTCCTCGTTATGGAAATCCTTTGGAATCACCCACCCAGAGTAAAGATGACGTCGATAAACGTTTCCACTTCCACCGGTTCGTCGCTGAGCAGCGTGGGCTTGTAGCGCCACTGCTTTACCGCCTCCGTGGCCGCCTGGACCAAAAGGGGAGGGCCGGAGACGACTTCAAGCTGCTGAATCGTGCCTTCCTTGGAGATGATCGCGTGCAGCCGCACCGTTCCCTGAATGCGCGCCTGCCGCGCGAGCGGGGGATAGATCGGCCTGGTCTGGTTGAGAATTTTTGCTTCCTGCACGCCCGTGCTGACGCGAATGCGCTTGGGGGCCTCCGGCTTGGGGGGAGGAGGAGCGCCGCTGATTCCTCCGATGATGCCGCCCATGACGCCGCCGGGCATGCCACCCGGGACGCCGCCTGGGACGCCGCCGGCACCGGAGTAGACGGGCACATCGGGGGGAAGCTCCTCTTCCTTGATCATCTTCACGTCTTTTGGAATTACGCTCGGGGCCATCATCTTGCCCTGCTGAATGATGCGCTGAACCGGCTTCACGACAACCTTCTGCACCGGAGGCGGCGGGGGAGCCGGTGGAGGCGGCGGAGGCGGCGCGACGAGCGTGGTCATCAGCATGCCCTTGGGCAACGCCTCGGTGTAAATCAGCGGAAAGAGAACGAGCAGCCCCAGGATGGCGAACTGCAGCAAGGCAGACAGGAGCATGGAGAGCTTGCTGCGGCCCCCCTTGCGCCCACCACCCGAGACCACCAATTCGTCGAACATGGCCTACCTCCCGGACACGCCCCAGAAGGGCTGAGTTGAGGGCCGCGAGGCCCTTCAGCGTCCGCGATTTCCTGCGAGAGAACCCGCTCCGGCTGCCGGTGTCTGGTCACGCCAGTGATTCCAGGCCACGACCAGCGGGGCGGCAATGCCGAAACTGGAGTAGGTACCTACCACAATTCCTACCACCATCGCAAAGGAGAAAGCGCGAAGGGACGACCCACCCAGCAGGAAGAGCACCAGCACGGTAAGGAAGGTCAGCCCGCTGGTCAGGATGGTCCGCGAAAGCGTCTGGTTGATGGCCCGGTTGACCACTTCGGCCAGACGCTCGCGGCGCATGATGCGCAGGTTTTCGCGCACGCGGTCGAAAATGACGATGGTGTCGTTCATCGAGTACCCAACGAGAGTCAACAAGGCCGCAATAACCGTCAGCGATATCTCAAATCGAAAAATAGAGAACAAACCGAGCGTAATCAGAACGTCGTGAAAGACCGCCAGGACGGCCGCAGCCCCGTATATCCACTCGAAGCGAAACGCAATATATACCAGCATGCCCGCCAAAGCATAGAGGGTAGCGAGGATGGCCTGCTGGCGGAGCTCGGCGCCGACTTTGGGGCCCACAATCTCGACATTGCGAATGGCAAAACTGCCCACGGTGAAGGAGTCGCGGAGAACTCCCACCACGGCGTCGG
Organism: Candidatus Acidiferrales bacterium; assembly: GCA_035272605.1. Taxonomy (GTDB): domain Bacteria; phylum Acidobacteriota; class Terriglobia; order Acidiferrales; family UBA7541; genus JOPF136. The sequence goes on from DATEQM010000176.1 coordinate 5,875, forward strand.
GGCCGCCGCGCCCCTGCTGGACGTCACTCGAGGCCGCCAGCGGCTGGCGCAGCTCGTCGGCTCCGGAGAGCAGGCCGCCGCGCTGGCTGTCGCGGAATTTGGCGATGAGCGCAGCAATGGCCTTGTAGTGGTCCGGGGCGGACGGGCCGAACCCCAGCGGGTCGCGCCGCACGAGAGTTTCGGAGAGAGTGGCCGCGCCCACCGCGTTCAAATCCGGCTTAGTGGCGTCCGGAGCAGGGAAGGAACGTTGGAGCGTGTCCACGATGGCCTTGCGCCCGGCATCGAGCTGCTGCTCGTTCAGCGCCCGCTCGTCCAGACCGATCATCACCTCGTGGATGTCCGGGCGGGCCACGTCCACAATCTTCTGGATGTTGGCGTCGCGGAAGCCGCCTTCGGTCAGGCTGGCCCGGATCACATCAATTTTGGGGTCCTGCACGAACCGAACGTAAACCAGCGTGCCCCCGCGGAAGTCAATCCCGTAGAGCGGCCCGCCATGAAGGAACAGGGAGATTGCGCCGGCGGCGAGGAGCACCAGCGAAAGCGAGACGAAAATCTTCGCCTTCCCCATCCAGTCGATGTTCACCGGTCCGAACAGTTCCAGCACGAGGTCATTTCTCCGTTAGAGCTTAGACACCGGCGGGGAGCAGAAGTTCCCGCCCTGCCGCCGAAACACTCGCTGGCCAACACGCCCTGCAGTTAGCCCGCGCACAGGCTGAAAGCCTGTGCTACTGATTCCGAATCCCGTCAAATGCTCAGTTGCGCCTCGCGGCCCATGCGCCCCAGATGCCAGGCAAAAATCGTTCTGGAGACGTAGACGGCCGTGAAGACGTTTGAACCCAGACCGATGACGAGAGTAATGGCGAAGCCGCGCACCGGCCCGGTGCCGAAAATAAACAGAAAAGCCGCCGAGACCATCGTGGTGACGTGCGTGTCGATAATGGTCAAGAAAGCGCGGTTGAATCCCACCTCGACGGCCGAGGGATTCGGTTTCCCGTTCCGCAGCTCCTCCCGGATGCGCTCGAAGATCAGGACGTTGGAGTCCACACCCATGCCGATTGTCAGGATGACGCCCGCGATGCCCGGCAGCGTAAGCACGGCCTGGAAGTAGGCGAGCGCGGCGAGCAGGATCAACAGGTTCAGAAACAGAGCCAGCACGGCGTTCAGCCCCGCGAGACGGTAGTAGACCAGCATGAAGAGCATGACGACCGCCAGGCTGACCACCGAGGCGCGGACGCCCTCCCGGATCGAGTCGGCACCGAGCGACGGTCCGATGGTGCGCTCCTCGAGATATTTGATCGAAGCCGGCAACGAGCCCGAGCGCAGCACCAGCGCGAGATCGTTGGCTTCTTCGGAGCCGAAGCGCCCCGTGATTCTCCCCTGATCCTCGATCTTGGATTGGATCACCGGAGCGGTGTAGACCCTCCGGTCGAGTACGATGGCCATCTGGCGCTGGAGGTTGGCCTCGGTGAATTCCCCGAAGCGCTTGGCCGCGGCATTGGAGAGCGTGAAGCTTACTTCGAACCCGCCGGGGTAGTCGGAACTGGGCACCGTCTTGGCGCTGCGCAGGTCGCGGCCGGTGACCGGGGCGTAACGGTCCACCAGGTAAAAAACTTCTCCGGCGGGGCCGGGCTGGCCCGGCGCGCGCTCTTCGCGTCCCGGGAGCAATTCCGAGTTGGGCGGGAGGATTCCGTTGGGCTGGGCCTGATAGGCCTCCGCCGGGGAATTGTAGGTGCGCCCGCCCACCACCAGCCGCAATTCGAGCTGCCCGCCGGCCTGGATGATGGCCTTGGCGCGGGCCGGGTCGCCCTCGCCCGGAAGCTGCACGAGGATCTCGTCCTGGCCGCGGCCGTGCTCGCTCACCACCGGCTCGGTGAGCCCGAGTTGGTCAATGCGGCGGCGTATTGTCTCCACGCTCTGGCGGAGCGTGTCCGTGCGGATCGCAGCGAAGGAGGTGGGCCGCAGGGTCAGCTTGAATCCGGTGGCCTGGCCGGGCATGGGAGAGAGCTCCCAGTCCTGATAGGTGTTTCGGATCATGTCTTGAAAGCGCGCGGACTGCTCGGGCGTGACGTTGACGACGTTGATGTTCTGGTCGTCCGGCTCGCGAATGTCTTCCACGTGGATCCCGCTGTCGTTCAATTCCTTGCGGAGGCGGTCCAGGGTCTGGTCGGTGAACTGCTTGATGGCCTCCTGCGTCTGCACCTGGAGGATCAGGTGGGTGCCGCCCTTCAGGTCAAGGCCCAGGCGGATGCGGTCGGCAAAATTGTCGCGGGCCTTGGCCAGGGAAGTGGGAAGGGAGGGGAGGCCGAGCAGCCCATACACGCAGCACAGGATGACCAGGACGACCAGGATCGCGCGGACTCGGACATTCATCTGCATGACGCGGAGCTAGCTCTCCTTGGGTTCCGGCTGGAGCCCGGCGACGGACTGACGCGAGAGGCGGATGCGCACCTGCTCAGCAATGCGGAGCTGCACGGTGTCGCCCTCCACACCCACGATGGTGCCGTAGATGCCGCTCGAGGTGATTATCTTGTCGCCGGCTTTCAGTTCGTTTTGCATCTGCTGTATTTTCTTTTGCCGCCGCTGCTGCGGGACAAACAGCAGCACGTAAAAAATGATCATGATGAAGAACAGGGGAGCGATGGCCGTGATTGCGCTGCCGCCCGGCTGGCTCTGCGCCAGAGCGAGAGTCTCCGCTGGAATGGAGATTGCGGTCATTCCCTTCCTCACTGCCTGTCCGGAAGAACGGAAAGGACTCCCTCTGCGGAAAGAACCTTTCGCGAACGTCTCCCCTTACCGACTGATGCTTCGAGAGGCCCTAGCGGTCCCCACCCCCGGGGCCGGCCTGGTTGGGGCCCGATTCGAAACAAGCGGGAAGCTCTGCGCGGAATCGCGCCAACTTCCGAAACAAGTAGCGTCACGAATTTTGCGCATGATGTCAAGGCAAAAGTGGCGCGAACTGGAGGCGGAATGGGCGAGGCGTACAAGCAGACAAGCGACCTGCCGGCTAATCGGGGGTGAAGCGGCAAACGCAACTGCGTTTCGCATCTCAAATCTCGATGCGGTGAGGAGCGGGGGTTCATCGTATACCGCACGTTGACTTGCCTTTGGGCGCAGCCTAAGATTTCTCGCCAAAGACAGCCTTCCCGCCATGATCGGCCAAACCATCTCGCACTACCGCATCCTGGAGAAACTGGGAGGTGGCGGCATGGGCGTGGTCTACCGCGCTGAAGACACGCGCCTCGGCCGCCAGGTCGCGCTCAAATTCCTCCCCGACGAGCTGGCCCACGATGCTCAGGCGCTCGAGCGCTTCGAACGCGAGGCTCGCGCCGCATCCGCGCTCGACCACCCGAACATCTGCACCATCTACGACATTGGCGAAGGCGGCGGCCGGCGCTTTATCGCCATGCAGTTTCTGGAAGGCCAGACGCTCAAGCATTTGATCGGCGGGCGCCCCATGCCGCTCGAGCGGATCGTGGAGGTGGGCGCCGAAGTTGCCGACGCCCTCGAAGCCGCTCACGCCAAGGGCATCATTCATCGCGATATCAAGCCCGCGAACATTTTTGTCACCACCCGGGGCCACGCCAAGATTCTCGATTTCGGCCTTGCAAAACAGACCGGCGCGCCCGATTCTCCGCTCACCCTGTCGGTGGACGCGTCTACCGGAGGCGACCTGACCAAACCGGGCACGGCAGTCGGCACGGTGGCCTACATGTCGCCGGAGCAGGCGCTGGGGAAGCCGCTGGACGCGCGGACCGACCTGTTTTCCTTCGGTGTGGTGCTGTACGAAATGGCCACGGGCGTCCAGCCGTTCGCCGGGAACACGTCTGCGGCGGTCTTTGACGCTATCCTCAACCGGCCGCCTGCCTCGCCGGCAAACCTGAACCCGCAACTGCCGCGCGAACTCGAGCGCATCATCAGCAAACTGCTGGAGAAGGACGCCGCCAAGCGCTATCAATCGTCCGTCGAACTGCTGGGGGAGATGAAACAACTGCGACGCGAATCCACCGGCGGACAAGCCATTGCCCCCGCCGCAGCTCCCGCATCCCGCACCCTGCTCTGGTGGAGAAGCAAGACCGCGATGACGGCCGGCGGAATCGGATTGGCGGCAATCCTGGCGTTGGGGATCTGGTTCGCTGCCTTCCGCGGGCGAGGGGAGGCCATCGATTCTCTGGCCGTACTCCCCTTCGTCAACGCGAGCGCTGACCCCAACGCCGAATATCTGAGCGAAGGCATCACGGAAAGCCTCATCAATAATCTTTCCCATTTGCACGATTTGAAGGTGATGTCGTGGAGTTCGGTGTCGCGCTATCGGCGGCAGGAAGTGGACCCGCGGAAGGCCGGAAGCGAGCTGGGCGTGCGCGCGGTGCTGATGGGCAGAATCGCTCAACGGGGCGAGAATCTCTCGATCAGCGTGGAATTGGTGGACGCCAGCGACAACCGTCATTTGTGGGGCGAACAGTACGACCGGAATCTTTCGGGGATCCTGGGAGTGCAAGCCGATATTTCCGAGGCGATCTCCAGAACGCTCCGGCCGCGACTGACGGGCGAAGAAAAAACGCGGGTCGCAAAACCTTCCACGGAAAACAGCGAAGCCTATGAGCTGTATCTCAAAGGCCAATACTATTGGAACCGCAGAACGGCACAAACGCTGCAGCGGGCGGCCGGCTATTTCCAGCAGGCGGTGGAAAAGGATCCCGGCTTCGCTCGCGCCTGGGCAGGGTTGGCCGACTGCTACGCACTGTATGGTTTCTACGACGCGGGCGCGCCGAAAGACGCGGTTCCCCGTGCGAAAGAAGCCGCGACGATCGCGCTGCGCCTCGATGACGAAATTGCCCTGGCCCACGTGGCGCTGGCCTGGGTGAAGGTGGACTACGATTGGGATTGGGCGGGAGGCGAAAAGGAATACAAGCGGGCCCTGGAACTCAGCCCGAATGACGGAACGGCTCATCAGCGCTACGGGGCCTCCCTGCTGGCTTTCGGCCGGTTGGACGAGTACCTCGCCGAGACCAAGCACGCCCGCGAGCTGGAGCCAACGTCGCTCATCATCAACTCACTCGTGGGGAGAGCTCTCTACTACTCGCGCCAGTACGATCAGGCCATCAGCGATCTGCGAAAAACGCTGGAGATGGATCCGAACTTCGTGTCCGCATTGTGGTACATCGGCTGGGCCTACGAGCAGAAATCCATGTACACCGACGCGATTGCCGCGCTGCAGAATGCCGCCCGAATTTCCGGCGGCGATCCCGTAATCCTGGGATCGCTCGGTCATGCCTATGCGATATCGGGCCGCAGGAGCGAGGCGCTGCGCACACTTGCGGACTTGAAGGAGCTGGCAAAGCAGCGGTACGTCGCGGCATTTGACGTGGCGGTCGTTTACGTGGGTCTTGGAGACAAAGAGCAGACGTTCGAATGGCTGCAGAAGTCTCTGGAGGATCATTCTCACTGGGTGATCTGGCTGAAATGCGATCCGAGGTTCGACAGCATTCGTTCCGACCGGCGCTATGTTGAGGTGATGCGCCGTATGGGCCTGCCCCCGTAAGCAATTCGGCTGATCTTGAGATCGCATCCTGAGGCAAACGAAGGCCGAATCCGCCAAGTTGAGACAGCCGCTGGGTCCGCCCGGGAGCAGGCCCGCGCCGCCGCGCCAGTGGACGCATTTCTCCGCGAACGACGTGACGGGATTTGCCATCTCACCCGACGGCAAGCAAATTGTGCTTGCGCGCGATAGCTCTACGAGCGAAATCGTCCTCATCACTCACCTGCCGTAGCGGCCTGCTGCTTCCACTGGGCGGCGCGGGCTGTGACCGTGCCATCCGCGATGGCTGCGCGCAGGGCACGCATGCGCTCCAGATAGAAGTGCACGTTGTGGAGGGTGTTCAGGATGGGGCCGAGCATTTCTCCGGAGACGAACAGATGGCGCAGGTAGGCGCGCGAGTAGCGGCGGCACACGGGGCAGGAGCAGTCCTCGTCCGGGGGGCGGGGGTCGTCCGCGTAGCGGGCGCTGCGGATGACCATGCGGCCGCGGCTGGTGAAGAGCCAGCCGTTGCGGGCGTTGCGCGTGGGGATGACGCAATCCATCAGGTCCACGCCGCGCATGACGTAATCCGCGATGTCCTCGGGCTTGCCGACGCCCATGAGGTAGCGCGGGCGGTCTCGAGGGAGAATCTGCGTGACGATTTCCGCCATGGCGCAGGTGGTCTCGTGGGCCTCGCCGACGGCCAGCCCGCCGATGGCGTAGCCGGGGAAATCGAGCGCGACGAGCGCCTCCGCGTTTTCGCGCCGCACGGCCGGCGAAGCTCCGCCCTGCACGATGGCAAAAAGCATTTGCCGCTGGGCATCGCCGTGGGCGGAGAAGAATTGGCGCGAGCGTTTGGCCCAGTCGAGTGTGCGCAGGGCCGCGGCCCGTGTGACGGCTTCGTCCGCCGGGAGCGCGATGCATTCGTCGAGCACCATGATGAGATCCGCGCCGAGAGCCAGCTCGACTTCGAGGGCGCGCTCCGGGGAGAAGAAATGTTCGGAGCCGTCGAGATGCGAACGGAACGTCACCCCCTCGTCGGTGATCTTTCGCAGCTCGGACTGGCTGAAGACCTGAAAGCCGCCGGAATCGGTAAGGATGGGCCGCGGCCAGGCCATGAAGGAGTGCAGACCGCCGAGCGCGCGGATGCGCTCGTGGCCGGGCCGCAGATAGAGATGATAGGTGTTGGCGAGCAGGACCTGCGCGCCCAGCTCTTCGAGCTGGCCCTGCGTCAGGCCTTTGACGGTCCCTGCCGTGCCCACGGGCATGAATGCCGGCGTATCAATGACGCCGTGCGGCGTCTCGAGGCGTCCGAGGCGGGCACCGGAGGGATCGGTCTTCAGCACTTCGAACCGGAAGGGCATGAGAGCAGGTTACGGTAGCGCGGCGGATTGGCGCGGAGCAAGCGCGGCGGCAGATGCTGAATCGTGAAGGCCGAAGCGAGCCAGCATTTCGCGTTGGCCAAATCTCGTGATGGTGAGAGCGCGGCCCTCGGGATCCTGGATGACCCATTTTCGCTTTAAGGCCACGTGGAGCAGGGCCGCACCGAGCGCGCCGCCGATGTGCGGGCGCCGCTCGCTCCAGTCGAGACAGGCGTAGGCGAAACGACGGCGCCGCGCCCGGAGTGGCGCGACGTTGATCCCAAGGACTTCCAGCGCCTTCACTCCAGATGGTGTGAGGTCGTAGGCATGTTTCGCGCCGGAGCCACCCGAAAGCCATCCGAGCGCCTTGAAGCAGTCATGCAGCGAGACGCCCAGAGTGCCCGCGATGTGATCGTAGCAGGTGCGCGCGGCGCGCAGCGGGTTCGGCGTACGCGGCGCGAACGCGCCGCGGGACGCTCCGGCGAGCACGCTCAAGGCTTCGAGGGCGGAGGCCACATTGGCGCCGCCCAGACTGTAGTAGCGATGCCTGCCCTGGGCGAAGACCTTCACCAATCGCTGCGTGTTCAGCCGGTGGAGGTGAACGCTGGCGGTGGAGGGGGTGACGCCCGCGGCCATGGCCAGCTCGGTGCTGGTGCGCGCGCGGCCGTCCAGCAGGGAGTAGAGCATGCGTGCTCGCGCGGGCTCGCCGATGGCCGCGGCGATTCCGGAGACTGCGGCGTCCGCGTGGTCTTCGACATCCATACTTTGATGATAGACGAAGCGTTCCATACAGGCAAGCGGCAGAATCCGTGAGAGGGAGCCGCCACGGGCTGAAGCCACTGGCGGGCGCAGGAGATTTGGCTTCAGGGGCTAAAGCCCCCTGGATAACAGCGGTCACAGCGGGGCTAAAGCCCGGCCCTTCCGCCGCGATGCGCGGGCCACACCGGCCACGAAAGGGAAACCCATGAAGATTGCCTGCATCATTCGCTACCAGATCGATCCGTTCCAGCGGGAAGCGTTCAGGAAGTACGCGGAGAATTGGGGCCGCATCATTCCTCGATGCGGCGGGCACCTGGTGGGGTATTTTCTTCCTCACGAGGGAACGAACGACGTGGCCTGGGCGCTGATTGCGTTCGACAGCCTGGGTTCTTATGAGGCGTACCGGGCGCGCATCAAGGCGGATTCGGAAGGGCGCGGCAACTTCGAGATGGCGCAGGCAAAACGGTTCATCCTTCGCGAAGAACGAAACTTCGTCGAGGTGGTCGAGGGGACGTTTGAGGTTCCCGCACGACTGCCGGCAGCACCGTGAGGCCAAACATGCTGACACAGGTTGAGAAGGGCGCGGCATTCCATGCGCTTCACGCGCGCGAGGGGGCATTCATCATTCCAAATCCATGGGACATCGGCACGGCGCGGCTGCTGGCTCATCTGGGATTCGAGGCGCTGGCCACCACCAGCGCCGGTTATGCCTTTTCCGTGGGGCGGCCGGACAACACGATTGGACGGGACGAAACCATCGCGCATGCCGCTGCCATTGTTTCGGCGACCGACCTGCCGGTGAGCGCCGATCTGGAAAACGGTTTTGGAGACGCCCCGGAGAGCGCAGCGGAGACCATCAAGCTCGCAGCCAAGGCCGGGCTTGCCGGCGGATCGATTGAAGATATCTCCGGGCGTGTGGGTGCTGCGGTGTACGAGATTGATCATGCCGCGGACCGAATTCGCGCGGCCGCGGAAGTGGTGAGGAATCTTCCGTTCCGATTCACACTGACCGCGCGGGCGGAAAACTACCTGGTCGGCAAGCCTGACTTGAGCGACACCATCAAGCGACTACAGGCCTACCAGGCGGCGGGAGCTGACGTGCTGTATGCGCCGGGCCTGACGACGAAGGACGATATCGCCGCAGTGGTGCGCTCGGTGGATCGTCCCGTGAACGTGATCATGGGGCTCCAGGGCGTTCAACTGTCGCTTGCGGAATTGTCGGCGATCGGCGTCAAGCGGATCAGCGTTGGCAGCGCACTCACACGCGCGGCGTTCGGAGCGGTGCTTCGGGCGGCACGGGAGATGCGCGAACACGGGACATTTGATTTTGCCGCGGAGGCTGTCAGCTTTCGGGAGATCAGCGCCATTTTTGCAGATAACACTTCCGCGCAGGGGTGAAGGGTGGAGGGATTGGGAGGGTCGCTTCAATCCGCTTAGGGGACTCGCTTCGCTTCGATCCGCCGAGGGGACTCGCTTCGCTCGGCCGGCGGGACGCCCTTCCTCCGTCAGGGCATGCCGGCGCTACGTTTTTTCCGCGATGAGGTAGAGGATCGTCTGTATGTAGTTGAAGTCGCCGCCGGGCTCGGCGGGGCGCCGGGGGTGAAATCCGGCCGAGTCGTCGTCGAAGGTGGCTTCCATGAGGCGGCGCGTCTCTTCGTAGATGCCATCGCCGGGCGCGCGGCCGGCCACGTGCATCCAGTGATTGAAGGAGCGCGGCGCCTCGATGCGCTCCGCATTGCGCACGCGCAGCCCGGCGGATTCCACCAGGCGCAGCAACTCCGGCTGGGTGTGCGTGTGGACGTGCGAGGGGTCGCGCACCTGCTCGATGCGGTTGTTGATCTCCGGGCGGCCGGGGTCGCACACGATCATGTCCATGAGCGCGGCGCGGCCGCCCTTGCGCAGCACGCGGGCGAATTCCGCCACGGCCGCAGCGGGACTCGACAGGTGATGCAGGCTGAAGCCGCAGGAGACCACCTGGAAGGAAGCGTCGCGGAAGGGAATCGCGGCGACGTCGCCCTGGGAAAAGGATACGTTTTCGGCTCCGGCTTTGGCCGCTGCCGCACGCGCCTTGGCCAGCATGGCCGGGGTGTAGTCGAGGCCGACCACGGCGCGGACGCGCGGGGCAAAGCGCAGCGCGTAGGTGCCCGGGCCGCAGGCGGCGTCGAGGGCGCGGTCGTCCGAGCCGGGATCCACCATGGCCACCAGGCGCTCCGCATCGGCGGTGCGCCGCTCGAGCACGAATTGGGAGAAGGCGTCTGCGGTGCGCGTGAAGCGCTCGCGGATGCGATCGAGCTGCTCGTTCTTGGTGTGGTCCATCATCAACTGCCTCTTTGGATGCGCCGCTCAGGAGCCAGTATACAGGGGTGGCACAGTCTCGAAGCTTCGGGACTGTGCCACTCGCAGAGCACAGACTAAAGTCTGTGCCACCCCCGACCACAGACTGAAGTCTGTGTCACTACCGGCTCGCGAGGGGGATGACGAATTTCAGCGCGGTGTGCGTCGGGGAGAAGCCCACTACTTTGACGTCTTTCAATTCCGCAGCGCGGCCCGCGGCGCGTACGTCGTTTTCGGTGATGCGCTTCTGGCCTTTTGGATAGATCACCCAGAGTGCGCCGTCGGGGGCGAGGCGTCCGGCCAGAGGCTTTACGCGCCGCAGATCCGCACGGGCCTCCGCGCCGAAGAAGATGAGTGCGGCGCCGCGCGCCGGCGTGCCTTCCGCGATTTCGCAGGCCTGCGCGGCGAGTTCCTTTCGGAATTCGCCGTCTACCGCGCCGGTCAGCGACACCCGCGCTCCCCCGGCGACGCCCAGCTTTTGGAGGCGGCTCTTCGGCGAGCGAATTTTCTCCGCCCAACTTTCGGCGCGCGGGCCCAGCTCGAGATCGAGCATTCCGCCCGCGTGGCGGATGCGCAGCCATCCGTCGCCGGCCTTTAAGGATTGGATGTCGCGGAACAAAACTTTCACGCGCGGAGCCTTTTCTTTGGCCCCCGACGCCCGGAAAAGCACGTAGTCCGTCTCCAGCATCGCCGTGCCCTGGTGCACTCTTGCGCCCACCAGCGCCCGCGTTTCGATTTGCTGGCCCATCAGTCCCGCACCTGGATGTCTTCGCCCAGCGATTTCCCGAGAGCGACGAGATAGTCGCGCATGGCCGCAGTGTGGCCGAAGACGAATTTAGAGAGAGCCCGGAATAGAGGATTGTAAACCTCGCCGTGCTCAGTGATACGCAATTCGGTGCCCGCAGCCGTTGGCTGGAGCTCATATGTCCAGGTTCCGCCGAAGGCCAGATCCGGGGCGGCGATGCGCGTTACCAGGCGCGTGGGCGGCGTCCACTCGCGGACTTCGATGGGGACGCGCTCGCCGTGGGGCCATACCTCGGTCCAGCCGGCGCGCGCGTCGGCGCCCTGCGGCGCGATGACTTCTTTCACGTCCTTGCGCCACGCCGGGAATTTCGCCACGTCGGTGATGGCCTGCCACACTCTTGCCTGCTGGCTGCGGAAGGTCGCGGCTTGCGTGGCCAGGTGGTTCTTCGGCAGCAGCGCGCCGACGGCCACCATCAACGCAACCAGCGCCGCGAGTCCACCCACAATGATGCCGGCCCATTTCATGATGCGCCCCTCCTTGCCCGGCCGCGCCGCCGGTCGAGACCGACCATTCGCTTGCCTTTCTCCGCCACGAGCTGATCGGCGGCGCGCGCCAGTAGTTCGAGCCCGTGCAACGCATCCTCACGTTGCGGCTGGGGCATGCGAGCGAGCAACGCGCGGACGCGGGCGGGTTCGAGCACCGAGGAGGCTTCCTTGATGCGCTCTCCGGCGGCGGAAAGGCGCAATTCGAGGCGGCGGCGGTCGCCGGAATTCCGCTCGCGGAGGACGTAGCCGCGGCGCACCAGCCGTTCGATGGCGAGCGACATCGTGGAAGGGGTTACGCCCATGTGCTTCGCGAGTCCCATCAGGGTGACTGCCTCCGTCTCGTCCAGATGGTCGAGGATGCTGGCCTGGTGCGCGCTCAGCCGCCGGCGCGTTTTCGGGTCGCGGACGTGCCGTGCGTGGCAGGCAAAAAAGACGCGCGGGTAATCCGCCAGCAGCCGTTTGACGCCTTCGTCCCTCACGCTCCACCCAGCTTACTCCATTCATTTGATTTGTCACACCAAAGTATTAAGCTACCCCCACAGCCCAGCCGCAACGACCACCCGAGAATCGGCGCGTAGGCCCGCGGCCAGGCAGTAGCACTGCCTCCTGCGTCACGCTGCCGGGACCGCCTCGCGGGGACTGCTGGGCTGGCGGTATCATGCTCGCTCGTCATGGAATCACCCTTTGGGCATCGTGCGGACTGGCGCGTGCTGTTGGAGCGGCGGGAGTTCGTATTCCTGTTCCTCGCCGTGTTCGTGTCGCTGCTGGGCTCGGGGATGAATTTTGCCGGGGTGACCTGGTACGTGCTGGCCGAGACGCACTCCCCGGTGAAGGTGAGCCTGCTGACGGTGCTGGTGATGTTGCCGGGGCTGGTGGTGCCGGTGGTGGGCGGGGTGCTGATTGACCGGGTGGACCGCCGGCACCTGGGGATCGTGCTCGATCTCGCGCGCGGCGCGATCGTGCTGGGCACGGCCGCGTTTGTGCGCGCCGGGCTGGCCCGGCTGTGGCACATCTACGCCATGATGTTTCTTCTCGGCGTGGGGTTTGCCATTTACTGGTCCACGGTAAACGCGCTGGCTCAGGAAGTGATCCCGCGCGGCCAATACGCCGCGGCCAATTCCGGAGTGCTGATCGCCATCCAGGGCGGAATGATGACCGGCGGGAGCCTGGTGGGGTTTGTTTACAAATCGGCGGGGCTGGCCGGAATCCTGGGCATTGATGGGCTGACCTATCTGGCCGCAGCCACATGCCTGCTGCTGCTGCGTCGCGGCCGGGTGGCGCCGCATGCGCACCGCGATGAGCCGTTGGCGGGCGAGGGGGTTGCGAGCGGCGCGGTCGAGGCCGCACGGGAGGACGCCCTGGGAATTCCCGTGGCCGAGCCGGGACTCGGCAGCCGGTTTCTGGGCGATTTGCGCGAAGGTGTGCGTTACCTGCGCGGGCAGCCGCGCGTTCTGGCGCTGGGGATCACCTACGCGTGCATGATGGGCGGGGTGGTCAGCTCGAACGTGGTGATGGTCACGCTGACGCAGGACGTGCTTCATTCCGACGCGCGAGGGTTCGGCTTTCTCGAGGCGGGCTGGGCGTTCGGGGCGGTGAGCGGCGGATTATCCGCTGGGGTGCTCGCCGGATGGTTCTCGGCGCAACTGCTGCTGATTGGCGCGCTGGCCGTGCTCGCCGCGGGCCAGCCGCTTTTTCCGTATTCCGGCACCCTGGTGGTGGCCGTGGGCATGAACGTCCTGTTCGGCGCCTGCCGGGCGTTCGGCGGGGTGCTCTCCCAGACCGGGATCATGTCTACGGTGCCGCGGCGGCTGATGGGACGCACGCTCTCCACCTTTTCGATTATCTCCACGGTGCTGCAGGTGCTGATGAGTCTGGCGCTGGGCTTTTTCGCGCAGCATCTGGGCTTGCCGCTGGCCTTTTTCGTGCTTGGATTGCTCTACGGCTGCGCCGTGCTGGCGGCGATTCGCGCACGGGAGCTGGAGGCGCGGCCGGCACCGGATCCGGCGGCGGCCGCTCGAGCGGCGTGAACGTGCAACATCACGTTTGGGGGCCTTCGTTTACGTCTGCCGCGGAATCCGCCATAATCCCGCCGAACCCGGGAAGGAGAACTCGATGGACGCGCTGTTCCCCGGCCTGAAGGGAATGCTGAACTACCACCCGCTGTTCGTCCACTTTCCAATTGGGATGTGGACTGCGGCGCTGCTCTTTGAACTCGCCGCGCGACTGGCGAAAAACGACGCGCTGCACCGCATCGCGTGCGGCGTGCTGACGCTCGGGGCGCTCGCGGCCATCCCCACGGTGGTGAGCGGATGGTCGGCGGAATCCGCGGTGCCCCGGTCCGGCGCGGCGCATGATGCGAAGGAACTCCATGAGACATTGATGGTCACTTCGAGCATTCTCTCCGGAGTCCTTGCCGCGCTGGGATTGTTTGTGCTTCCGCGAAAACCGACTGCCCTTCTACGGTCTACCTTCCTAATTGGACTGCTGCTGCTTGTCGGAATGATGTTCGTTGGCGCCGACCGCGGGGCGCTGCTCGTCTATCACTACGGGACGAGCGTGGACTGGGCTGCGGCAAAGCAGCAGAAATAGAAGTGAGCGCCGGGAGTTGAGTTACACTAGCAATTGGCCGAGGATTGGTTCGGACGACGAAGGCTATGCTCGTGAAAATGGAGGTATACCAAGACGGGGAATTCTGGTGCGCTCGCGGCATCGTCGAGGATATCTTCACTCAAGGTCCTACGGCCGACGAGTTGTTCGAGAGCATCAAGGAGGCTGTGGCGCTTCACTTTGAAGACGCTGACCCTCCCCCGGATCTGAGCATTCTGATTGTGTCCGAACTCAAGCTGAACCATGCCGCAGCGCCCGCAAATTAGCGGGCAGGATTTTCAATAGCAAGTGAAGGTACGCGATCTCGTTCGGACGCTGGAACAGGACGGATGGTATTTGGCCAGAACTCGGGGCAGCCATCGCCAATTCAAACACCCGGTCAAACCCGGACTCGTCACCGTTCCCGGCAAGCCGAATGATGACCTCGCGATCGGGACCCTGAACAGCGCATTGAAGCAGGCAGGGCTAAAGAAATGAAAAGATATCTGATCGTGATCGAGGAAACGCAAACGGGATTCTCCGCGTACTCTCCCGATCTTCCGGGGTGCATTTCCACCGGCCCGACCCGGGTGGATGTCGAGAGAAACATGCAGGAAGCCATCGAGTTTCATGTCGCCGGAATGCGTGAGGATGGCTTGGCCGTTCCAGAGCCGCACAGCTCCTCCGCATATGTGGACGTGAGAGCCTAGCGCGGGCGTCGCCGCGGGCATTTCCGCAGGTCTGAAGTTCCTGCTGCCGTGGAGGTCATCCTCCCGACCTGCGTCAGTCTGTCGCACCCGAAAAACGCGCGCGCGCGTATTCTTCAGTGGGGGTGGTTATGGAACCTGGGGAGTATTCCCGGCGCAAATTCCTGATGCAGTCGGTGGTGGGCGCGGGCGCGGCGTGGCTTGCCGCGGCCTGGCCAGACGTGCTGGCGGCGCAGCAGCACGCGCATCACACCATGAGCGCGGTGGCTGCCGGCGCACCCGCGAAGCTCGAATACCTGACGCCGGCGCAGGCGGCCGATGTGGAAGCCATCGCCAGCCTGATCATCCCGACCACCGACACGCCCGGCGCGCGCGAGGCCGGAGTGGTTTATTTTATCGACCGCTCGCTGCACACGTTTGCCGCCGACCAGCAAAAACCCTTCGCCGATGCCCTGGGGCTGGTGGACGGAAAACGCAAGGAGCGGTTCCCCGCGTCCGCGGATTTTGCTTCTCTCAGCGTCGCGCAGCAGACGGAGATCCTGAAGGCCATCGAGGACACGCCTGCATTCGGCATGTTTCAATTTTCGACCGTGGTCGGATTCCTGTGCAATCCGGAAGACGGCGGCAACCGCGACACGGTTGGATGGAAGCTCATCGGCTTCGACCACGCGCCCGCGCACAGCCCGCCCTTCGGCTACTACGATGCCGAGTACCTTGCCGAGCAGGCCGCCGCGCGCAAGGGAGCCAAGCCATGAGGCAGGCCATGCGCAAATTCAGCCCCAGCGAAGAGGTGGACTTCGCCATCATCGGCACCGGGGCTGCCGGCGGGGTGCTGGCGAAAGAACTCTCTACTGCCGGTTTTCGCGTGGTCGTGCTGGAGCAGGGACCCTACCTGCACGAGGAGGATTTCCAGCACAACGAATTCAAAACGCTATTCCAGAACGCGCTGATCCTCGACTGGAAACGGCAGCCGACCACCTTTCGGAAGACCGAGCAGGAAAAAGCCAACGTGCAGCCGGCGCTCATGTATGGCCGCGTGGTGGGCGGCGGCACGGTGCACTTCACGGCGAATTACTGGCGCTTCCACGAGATTGATTTCATCGAACGGAGCAAGCGGGGCGGGGTGGCGGGCGCCGCGCTGGCCGACTGGCCGATCACCTACGCCGACCTGGAGCCGTATTACACGAAGGTGGAGTGGGAAATCGGCGTGTCGGGCCAGGCGGGCGCGAGCCCGTTCGATCCCCCGCGGTCGAAGCCCTATCCCCTGCCGCCGCTGCCGATCAAATCCACCGGAGCGATTCTGGAGCGCGGCGCGCGCAAGCTGGGCTGGCACCCATATCCGGCTCCGATCGCCATCCTTTCGCAGAATTACCGGAATCGCGCGGCCTGCGTTCACTGCGGCTACTGCGAGGGGTTCGGGTGCGAGATGGGCGCGAAATCGAGCACGCTGGCCAGCGTGATTCCGGAGGCCCAGCGCACGGGGCGCTGCGAGATCCGGCCGGAAAGCTACGCGCACGAGATCCGCACGGACGCGGCGGGACGCGTGACCGGAGTGGCCTACTTCGACGCGAAGAAGCGCGAGAATTTCCAGAAGGCCAGGGCCGTGATCGTGTGCGCGAACGGCGCGGAAACGCCGCGCTTGCTGTTGCTGTCGAAGTCTTCGCTTTTCCCGCAGGGGCTGGCCAACTCGAGCGGTCTGGTGGGACGCTACTTGATGTTCAACTCCGGCGCGTTTGCCAACGCGCAGTTCGAGCATCCGCTGAACGAGTACAAGAGCCAGGTGGTGACCCGCGTGGTGCACGATTTCTACGAACTGGATCCCAAACTCGGCTTCTGCGGTGGCGGCGGGATGGACATGCGCTTTGACCAGTTCCCGATCGGCTTCGCGCTCGACGGAGCGCCGCCGGACGTCCCGCGCTGGGGCGCCGAGTTCAAGGCGCACATTCAGAAGAATTTCACGCGGACGGCCCATGTGTTCTGCCACGCCACGTCGCTTCCGGTGGAAACGAACAGCATCAGCCTGGACCCGGACACGAAGGATGAGTGGGGACTTCCCGCGCTCCGCGTCACGTACAAGGACCATCCCGACGATCTGAAGACCTGCGAGTATCTGCTGGCCCGTGCCATGGAGTTGCTGGACGCGACGCCGGCACTCCGCAAGTGGTCCTGGCCGGTGCGGGAACAGCAGTTCGGCGTGCACTTGCTGGGCACCTGCCGGATGGGGAACGACCCGAAGACCTCGGTGATCAATTCCGACCATCGCACGCACGACGTACCCAATCTTTTTCTGTGCGACGGGAGCAGCCTGGTGACCTCCGGGCGCGGCCAGCCCACCATGACGATTCAAGCGCTGGCCTTTCGGGCCGCGGACCGCATCGTGCGCCTGGCGAAGCGCGGAGAACTCGGCACATCTGCGCGCCCCAGCCGCTCCTGAGCGGTTTTCGGCGGCACGGCGGCGTGCAGTGGCGGGTGAATCCCGCCATGTTTGGGGGGAAGTGGCGCTCCCGCGGACCCACATCCTGCCGACTCCGTGTAGAATCGCGCCATGTTCACGGCTTCCCCTGCATTTTCCACGGCGACAGACAGAAATGTGACTCGCGCGCTGGTCATGACGGGCATGCATGTAGTTGGCACGATCGTCCACGGCGCGGCGCACGAGCATTACGAAATTCCCATGGAGCCGTGGCAGAAGATTTTCATCTGGGTGGTGATTGTCGTCGCGCCCCCCGTCGCAGGGGTTCTGCTGTGGCGCGGCAGCCTGCGATTGGGCGCGTGGCTCCTGCTCGTTTCGATGGGCGGCTCCCTGCTGTTCGGCATGGTGTTCCACTTCCTGCTGCTGGGCCCGGACCACGTGTCCAGCGTGAACATGCAGGGATGGGGCGCAACGTTCCAGGCGACGGCGTTCCTGCTTGCGGTCACGGAGGCGCTGGGGATGGCTGCCGCGATTCGGGTGCTGCGGGCAAGTTAGCAACGCCGCCTTTGAGGCGCCCCGCCGCCAGTTCCTCGGGCATCCGGAGTAGGCGCGAAGCGTGTATCCTAGTGCCCACAGGACTTCTTCCGTGGACTTCGAGGTCATCGGATCCATTTCGAACATCGAAGCCATTGCAGTCACTGGCACGATCCGTGCGTACCGGCGACTGGAGCGCGTTTACGGGAGAGGGAGGTGGAGAAAACTAAAAGGGGAAGCCACCGTGCGTCTGTTGGATGGTACGATGGTTAGAGTGGAAGTGCACTGGTATGAAGCGCACGGCATCGGCAGGAAAGAACTCAAGATCAAACGGTTCCTCGACTAGTCCAGCGCGGCTGTCCGCGCGGAGGCTGCGATTCTTTGTCTGCATCCGCAACACGGGCTACAAGGCATCGCTCGAGTTGCGCAAACTCTACCAGGCGATACCTGATTCCCGAGCCGCAAGCCTGCATTTTCTGCGTATTGTGGACGAAACCGGGGAGGACTTCCTGTACCCGGAAAAATACTTCCTGCCCCTCGAATTAACCCGGCCGGTCAGAAAGGCTCTGCTCGGCACGTCCTGACGGATATCGGCTGTATTTTTTGAGAGTGGCCTACCGAGAAACCGCCAGAGCCGGCTGGAAGCCGGCGTTACGAAATTAGAACCACTCGCGGGCCGGGCCTTCGAGGAAAGCGCGGAGCTTGCGCGAGCGGGAGGGGTGGCGCAGTTTGCGCAGCGCCTTCGCTTCGATCTGGCGGATGCGCTCGCGGGTGACGGCGAATGACTGGCCGACTTCTTCGAGGGTGTGCTCGCTGCCGTCGTCCAAGCCGAAGCGCATCTTGATGACTTTTTCCTCGCGCGGCGTGAGCGTCTTGAGCACCGAACCGGTCTGTTCCTTCAGGTTCAGGTTGATGACGGCCTCGGAGGGGGAGATCACGGCCTTGTCTTCGATGAAGTCGCCCAGATGCGAATCTTCTTCCTCGCCGATGGGCGTTTCCAGGGAAATCGGCTCCTGGGCGATCTTCAGGATCTTGCGCACCTTGGCGACGGGAATGTCCATGCGCTTGGCGATTTCTTCCGACGCGGGCTCGCGGCCCAGTTCCTGGACGAGTTGGCGGCTGGTGCGGATGAGCTTGTTGATCGTCTCGATCATGTGCACCGGGATGCGGATGGTGCGGGCCTGGTCGGCGATGGCGCGGGTGATGGCCTGGCGGATCCACCAGGTCGCGTAGGTGGAAAACTTGTAGCCGCGGCGCCATTCGAATTTGTCCACGGCCTTCATCAGTCCGATGTTCCCTTCCTGAATCAGGTCCAGGAACTGGAGGCCGCGGTTGGTGTACTTCTTGGCGATGGAGACGACCAGGCGGAGGTTCGCCTCGATCAATTCTTTCTTTGCCTGCTCGGCTTCCGCCTCGCCGCGATGGATGATTTGCAGGGCGCGCTTCAGCTCGGTGAGGCCGACTTCGCTGTCGCTGGCGATGTCGCGCAGTTCGGTGCGGCGGGTGCGGAGTTCCTTGCGCGCGTCGGCGGCGGTATCGCCCTTGGAGGCTTCGGCGCGGCGTTCGAGCTTGGTGGCTTCGCGCTCGAGGAGTTGCAGGCGCTCGACGGTGAGCCGCAGGCGGTCAATCAGCCGCTTCTTCTCGAAGGGGTTGTATTCGATCGAGCGGACCAGGCGCGACATCTGGATGCGCGTGCGCGAGAGTGTCCACTTGGCGCGCAGGTAGGAGCGCTTCTTGGAGCGGGGCAGCTTGTCGAGCCGCACCGCCTGCTTCAGGGCCAGGCCGTACTGCCTGGCGATCTTGTCGATGATCTTGAGGGTCTGCTTGGTCTTGGCTTCGATCTTGTCTTCGGTCAACTCTTCGTCGTCGAAGACCACGATTTCCTTGATGGTGCGCGCGCCCTGCCGGAGGTCCTCGCCGATGGCCAGCACTTCCTTGAGCACGATGGGCGACCGCGAGATGGTCCTCATCACGGTGAGCTGGCCGCGCTCGATGCGCTGGGCGATGGCCACTTCGCCCTCCCGGGTGAGCAGCGGGACGGTGCCCATCTCCCGGAGGTACATGCGCACGGGGTCGTTGGTTTTTTCGAGCGCGCCCGGCGTCAGATCGATTTCGGGTTCTTCGCCGGCCGCCGTATCTTTGCCCGGCTCGGCTTCGGTTTCGATGGGCTCGGCGCCTTCCATGCCGGCGCGCGCCGTCTTGGCGGTGGCCAGGTCTTCGTACACATCAATGCCGTACCGCTCGAAGGTGGAGAGCAGCTCGTCGATTTCCTCGGACGAGTGCACCTCGGCCGGAAGGATGTCGTTTACTTCGTCGTAGAGCAGGTAACCGCGCTCCTTGCCCATGGCAATGAGCTGGCGTACCTGGTCGTATTTGTCTTCGATAGCCATACGCGCAGAAATCTCCCAGCCGGTTCGTTCGCCTTAGATTGGACGCACGGCGCGTGGACGGGAATCATCCGATGCGGCAAAGGCGCGCAGGGACGAGGATTCCGCCCGCCGAGGAAATACGGCTGGGAACGTAATATCCCGGTTGAAAGCGAGATTTCGCGCCGCGCCCGCGTCCCTGGTTCCGATTCTCCGGGACTGAAGCCCCAGCCCCGAAGAGTGCTGTCCGCCGCCAAAGCCGTCCATCTAGTTCCTTTTCTTAGATGTACGGCACACCCCTACCGTTGCACCGTCAAGCTGTACAAAAATATAACGGTTTTGGAGCGGCGTCAACCCCGGCTCCTCGCCGTCGCAGTGGAAATCCTTGCGCCTGTGGATTTCAGCTTGGGGTCTCGGCAGAGAGCGCTTTGCG
Organism: Candidatus Acidiferrales bacterium; assembly: GCA_035272605.1. Lineage (GTDB taxonomy): Bacteria > Acidobacteriota > Terriglobia > Acidiferrales > UBA7541 > JOPF136. The sequence continues at coordinate 26,173 of DATEQM010000176.1, forward strand.
CAATTCCTGCTTGCGGCCCATGAGTTCGCGCAATTCCTCCGCTGCCGGGCCGGCTTCGATGCGGCGCTGGAGGTCGGCGAGTTCAGTTTCCAAGTGCACGCGGCGGAGGGCCACGAGGCAGCTCGAGGCTTCGTCCCAGGTGGGCTCCGCGGCGGACTCGAACAGGATGTCGTAGAGCAGGCGTCGCTCAGGAGGCTCGAGCGACTCGCTGAGCGCGACCGGGTCGGGCCGGTTGCCTGCGGCGCACGCTTCGATCAACGCGTCGAAGAGTTTTTCCGTGCCCAGGCCGCGATGCACGCCGGCCTCGCGCAGCTCCTCGGCGAGGCGCTGTCGGAAGCCTTCGCCCTCGGCCAGCAACTGGATCAGGCGGCGCTCGGCGGGCTTTGCCGCGTGCGGCGCCAGCTCGGGGCGCATCTTTGCTTCGCTGCGGCGCTCGGCTGCGGCGCGGCGCAGAGTCTCGCGCAGCATGGGTTCGTCAATCTTGACGCGCTGCGCCACGCGCGAGGCCCATTCGGAGCGCAGCAGGCGGTCCGGCAGCTTTTGCAGGTAGGGCAGCAGGAAATTGACGGCGCGAAGTTTGCCCTCCGCCGTGTTCACGTCCGCACCGGCCGCCGAGAGCGCGCGTTCGATCAGGTGATCGAGGAACGGCGGCGCCTCGGCCAGCAGCTTGGTGTACGCTTCCACGCCCTGCTCGCGGATGAATTTGTCGGGATCGGCGCCGCCCGGCAGGCGCAGCACGCGCGCGTCGAAGCCCTGCTCGAGCAGCAGTGTGAGCGAGCGCTCGGTGGCGGCCTGGCCGGCGGTGTCGGGGTCGTAGTTCATCACCACGCGGCGGGTGAAGCGGCCCAGCAGGCGAAGCTGCATCTCCGTGAGGCTGGTGCCGCAGCTCGCCACCACGTTTCCCACGCCGGCGCGGGCCACGGCGATCGCGTCCATATAGCCTTCCACCATCACCGCAAATTCTCGCTGGCGGATGGATTCCTTGGCGCGGTCGAAGTGGTAGAGCACGGCGCTCTTCGTGTAGATGGGCGTTTCGGGCGAGTTCATGTACTTGGGCTGCTCGTCGCCGAGCGTGCGGCCGCCGAATGCCACTACGCGGCCCGATTCGTTCGAGATCGGAAACATGACGCGGCGGCGAAAGCGGTCGTAGAGCCTGCCGGAGGCGTCGCGCGAAACGAGGCCGGAAGCCTCGACCAGATTTTCCGAATATTTTCCGCGCGCGTGGCGCAGGAGCACGTCACCACCCGACGGGGCGTAGCCCAGGCCGAAGCGTTCCATCGCGGCGCGGTCCAGGCCGCGGTCTTCGAGATACCCGAGCGCCACGCCGCCTTCCGGGCTGCCCCGGAGCTGCCGTTGGAAAAACTCCGCGGCGTCGTGGTGCAGTTCGAGCAGGAGCTTCCGCTGGCTGGTCTCGCGGCGCTCGGCCGGAGTGCGCGGCCGCCGCTGCGGGACAGAAATGCCGCACTTCTCCGCCACCGCGCGCACGGCGTCGAGGAATTCGAGTTTTTCGAATTCCATGAGGAATTTGAACACGTCGCCGCCCACGCCGCAGCCGAAGCAGTGGTAGATCTGCTTCACCGGGTGGACGGCAAACGACGGCGATTTCTCGTTGTGGAAAGGGCACAGCCCCATGAAGTTCTGCCCGGCCTTCTTCAGGCGGACGTATTCGCCGATCACGCGGACGATGTCCGCCTGCTGCTTGACGCGATCCGCGAATGTGCCCGATTCCGTCATGAAAAGGTTCCTGTTTCACGCTTCGGGGTAAAGCCGAAAGCCCAGCCCGGCCTGGGAGAAATGTGTGTCGGCCGTGAGTACGTCGGAGATGTGGAGTTCCTGCATAATGGCCATGCTGGTCAGATCGGTGAACGAAATTGCCGGTTTGTCCCGGAAACGGCGGCGCAGTTCCAACGCCCGGCGGAAACGAGTCTCCGTCACTTTTTCAATTGTGAGGAAGCGGCTGTCCGCCCCGGCCAGGAGCCCCTCGACGAAAAGCCAGGCCTGCTCCAAGGGTCGCCGGCCAAACAGGTTGGTAAACAACTCATCCAGAACGTAGTCCGAGGTGACCACTCGATGTCGGACGCGCATCCGGTCCTCGAGATGCCGGGCCGCGGGCGTGTGAAGCCTTTCGGACCGGTCGTGCACGGCAATCCAGCCCCAGGTGTCCACGAAGAGTTTCAATCTTTGCGGTCCCCGTAGAGGTATTCGTCGATACCTTCGGTCAGGTGGCCGTCATTAAAGAGGCCGATTACCTTGAGAAATGGATTTTCAGCCACGCCATCTGCTGCGCCGGAATGCTCCTCCTGCCACCGAAGGAGGATGCCGAGCAAACGGGTCAGCGTGTCCTCCGCGAAGACCTTCTTCTGCACTGCGTCCTCAAACAGCCGCGCGAACGCACTCTCGGAGAGCACCAGGTGCACGCGGTTGTGATGGCCATTGCGATTCTTGCAGAAGCGCAAGGCCTCAAACGTCTCTCCATTCTGGGCGAACAGGTTGCGTTCGATGCGTCCCGTGTCTCCACCTCGCCCCAAGTCCACCTGACTGACGGCTAAGTGTTTGATTGTAGACATCTTGGCCACAATATGCTCCTTAAGAACACTACTGGAATCTAGTAGATTCTACTAGCTTCCAAGTGCGAGTCAAGCCCTCAAATCCACGAGCGTGATCGCGTCGCCGCCGCGCTCCGGCACTTCGGCAGTGGTGGCTTTCACGTGGGGGTGCGTGGCCAGAAATCCTGCGAGGCCGCGGCGCAGGGCGCCGGTGCCGTGGCCGTGGATGATGCGCACGCGGGGCTTTCCGGCGAGCGCGGCCTCGTCCAGGAATTTGTCCACGCGCTCGGTGGCCTCTTCCACGGTGCAGCCGATCACGTTGATTTCTTCCGGCGTGTCCGCCTGCTCCCCATGCGTGAGGACGCGGATGCCGGGCCGCGCTGCAGCCGCGGCTTTGGAGGACTGTGCGCCGCCGGATGCCTCGCCGACCACGGCCAGAATGTCGTCGCGCTTTATTTTCATGCGCAGCGGGCCGGCTTCCACCTGCGCTCCCCGGTCGTCGAGGTGACGCAGCACGACGGGCTGGGGCAGGCCGCGGACGCGGAGGCGCGCACCCGGCACGAGTTGATCGGCGGCGACGGGTTGCGGGCCGCTCGCGGCGACGCCCAGGTCCTGCTGCGCATCCGCCAGGTGCGAGACCACGGCGCTATCCGCGTCCTCCCGCGCCTCGCTGCGCGCCTTCTGACTCTGCCGGCGCGCCCCTTTTTCGATCTGCGTGCGTAATTCGCGGTCGTGGATGCCTTCCAGCACGCGCGCCATCTGCGCCTCGTAACGCTTGACGGCCACTTCGAGCTGCGCTTCCAGTTCAGCGATGCGGCGGCGCTGGCGTTCCGTCCATTCCGTGCGCAGCGCCTTGCGTTCAGCTTCGAGCCGTTCAATTTCGGCCGTCACCTGGCGTTTCATCCGGTCGAGCTCGTCGCGGCTCTCGTGGAGATAGGCGATCAGCGCGCCCGCCTCGCGGGATTCGGGCGTCAGCTCGCGCTCGGCACGCTCCAGCGCGCGTTCCGGCAGCCCCAGCCGCCGCGCGATGGCGATGCCGCTCGAAACGCCGGGCACGCCCAGGAGCAGCCGGTAGGTGGGCCGCAGGTTTTTCCCGTCGAATTCGACGGCGGCGTTCACCACGCCCGGCGTGGTGGAGGCGTAAGCCTTGAGCCGGTCGTGATGCGTGGTGGCGAGCGTCAGGCAGCCGCGCGCGCGGAATTCCTCGAGCAGCGCAATGGCCAGCGCCGAGCCTTCTTCCGGCGCCGTGCCCGTGCCCATCTCGTCCACGAGCACGAGCGAACGCGGAGTGGCCGCTTCCAGCATCCCGCGCAGGTTGAGCATGTGCGCCGAAAACGTAGAGAGATCCGCGGCGATGGACTGCTCGTCACCGATGTCGGCCAGCACGCGATCCACGAGGGGCAGTTCGGCGAGCTCCGCGGCCACCGGGATGCCGCATTGAGCCGAGAGCACGGCGAGGCCGACCGTTTTCAGGGCAACGGTTTTTCCGCCGGTATTCGGCCCGCTGATCAGCAGCACGGTCGACGCGCCACCCAACTCCAGCGACATGGGCACGATGGCGCGGCCTTCGCCGGCCTGCCTCAGGCGGGCTTCCAGCACAGGATGGCGCGCGGCCTCCAGCGCCAGCCGCGCCTCCGCCGAAAATACCGGGACCGCGCAGCCGAATTCCCGAGAGAAGCGCGCGCGGGCAAAAACGGAATCGAGCTGGGCGATGGTCGCGGCCGCAGCTTCGAGCTGCGGGAACGCCTGGCGCAGCCGTTCGGTCAGCTCTTCCAGAATGCGCGCGATTTCCGCCGCCTCGTCTTCAGCCAGTTGCACGAGCTGGTTGTTCGCTTCGAGCGTTTCCAGCGGCTCGATGAACACGGTCTGTCCCGTGCCGCTGGCCCCGTGCATTACCCCGGGTACGCTGCGGCGGTCGGCCGCGCGCACGGGGATGACATAACGGTCGTTGCGCAACGTGACGTAATCTTCGCCCGGCTCCTCGCCCCGTGCGCGCAGGATGCGCCGGAGCTGTTCCTGGATTTTTTCCCGCGCTTTCGTCTGCGCCGACCGGATGCGGCGCAACTCGGGCGAGGCATCGTCACTCAACTCGCCGTTGGGAAGAATGGCGCGGCGCACGGCGGCGGCGAGCCAGCCCAGATCGGGCAGGGTCGCAGCGCGCCCCGCCAGCCGTGGATACTTTTCGCTCTCGTGCCGCAGGGTGGCCTTCAAATCGGCCGCGGTGTCCGCGAGCGACGCGGAATCGAGCAGCTCGGCGGGAGTCAGCACGTTCACGCGCACAGACAGCCGCTCGAGCCAGGGCCCGGGATCCGCCAGCGAGCCGAATCCCAAATCGCGGCCCGCGCGCAGCCAGGCCGCCGCCTCGGAGATGGAGGCGAATGCGCCGTCGAGCGTCACGCGATCCTCGGTGAACGCCAGCGCTTCTACTGCCCGCCGTCCGGGCAAACAGGTGGTGTGCCCCAGCAGGATTTCCCGCAGGCGGGCGAATTCGAGGATGTCTTCTGCAGGGCGCGACACGCGGTCCCCCGGGCTTCAAGATGTCACGGCGGGAGCCGGGAGCGCAACCGCACGCGAGGATGGCGGACCGCAACTCTCGCCCGGGGCAGGCAACTCCGGATCAGCGCAGCAGGGCTTGCGCAAGGAATTGCGCGGCGTCGGCAGGCTGCGCGCAGGCGCGGACCAGCCGGTCATCCGCCTCGCCCCTGCGCGGCTCGGCCGTACGCTCGACCTCGCCGACGCGATCGAGCACCGGCTGCCAGAAGCCGCCAAGAACGGCAAAAGGTTTGCGCGGCATCACGCGTTTGTTCAGCATCTCCCACACTACGGCAAGCTCCACCAGGGTGCCCGTCCCGCCGCGGCACGCCACGTAACCATCCCCGCGGCGCACGAGCTCGAACAGGCGCTCCTCCCAGGTGCTCACGCGCACCTCTTCATCCACCCAGCGATTTGTGCGGCTGCGGAAAGACGACGAGGTGACGCCCAGCGTTCTGCCGCCCGCGTCTTTCGCGCCGCGGCTCACCGCTTCCATGACGCCGCCATAGCCGCCCGAGCAGACCACCAGCCCCGCGCGCGCGAGGGCCGCGCCGAGTGCGCGGGCTTGCTGGTACCACGCGTCTCCCTCGGCGGGCCGCGAACTGCCGAACACCGTGATCACGTGGATGCGCTGAGCACTCATGCTTCAGAGATTTTCCAAGGAACAACACAGAGTATAGGCCACAGGCAGACGGCGAAGCGATCCGGCGCGGCCTGAGAGGGACGCGCGAGGCCGATGGCCGCTGGCGCCTGCCGGATGGGCCCCTTGCGACTGGCCATCTCCATTCCACCGCAATTGTGAGAAAATGGCAGACAGCCCACAGCCGAACGAAATCCGGAGATTCCGGGGGAGGAAGCATTGAAAAAAGCATTTGCCTATTTCATGTGTCTCGTCATGGTCGCGCTGCCTCTTTTCGCCAGCGAGAAAGGAAAGATCGAGGATCGCTTGGAGGATTGCGGCACGGTGATGAAGGAAATTCTGGGCATGCCGGATACGATCCCCAAGGATCTGTTGGACAAATCGGTGTGCATAATGGTGATCCCCGGCGTGAAGAAAGGCGCCTTTATCTTCGGCGCGAGCTACGGCCGCGGCGCCATCACCTGCCGTGGTGGCAACGACTTCAACGGCGGCTGGTCCGCTCCCTCGATGTTCCGGCTGTTTGGCGGAAACGTCGGGTTCCAGATCGGCGGCCAGGCGACCGATTATGTGCTCCTGGTGATGAACGATGGCGGGGTGAAGGCCATCCTGAAGGGCAAAGTGAAACTCGGCGCGGACGCTTCCGTGGCCCTGGGTCCCGTCGGGCGCACGGCCGACGCCCAGACCAACGGGATGATGCAGGCTGAAGTGCTGGCCTACTCCCGCGCTCGCGGCGTATTCGCCGGCGTTTCCCTCGAGGGCGCCAACCTGCAAGAGGATCTGGACGCGAACAATGCCATCTACGGGTCTGAATACACCGCCATGGATATCGTGAGGCGCGGGAAAGCCCAGCCTACATCGGGCGCCCAGCTGTGGCTCTCGATTCTCAGCAAGACCACACCGAAGCATTCTTCCTGAGCGGAGGCATAGCCAGGCGCCGCGGCGGGCGGGAGCGGGGCCGCGAGACCCGCAGCAAAAATCAATGACCTGCCCGATCTGCGAACGGCGCAAACCCGCGCGTTTCTGTCCCGCGCGCGGTGACACCATTTGCTCGATTTGCTGCGGCACGGAGCGTGAGGTGACGCTGGACTGCCCGCACGACTGCATTTACCTGATCCGTGCCCGCCAGCAGGAGGAAGAGCACCGCAAGCCGCCTCCTCCCGCGGAAATGCCGTTTCCCGAGGTCGAGCTTCCCACGGGCGTGCTGGACGTGAACCGCCCGCTGCTGACGGCGATGGCCACGGCCATCCTCGCGCTGGCCGACGAGACGCCCGGGCTCTCCGATGCCGACGTGGCCGCGGCGCTCCGGCCCCTGGGCGAGGCCTACCGCACGCTGACCTCGGGGCTGTACTACGAAAAGCCGCCGGAGGGCGGCCCGGCGCGCGAACTTTACGGCCGCCTGCGCGAGGCCGCGCAGGCGCTGCGGAAAGAACAGCTCGCTCGCGCCGCGCTTCCCGTAGTCAAAGATAGCGACGCGCTCTACATCACTGTTTTTCTGGCGCGGGTCCTTCGTGCCCGCTCCAATGGGCGCCCGCGCTGCCGCGCCTTCCTCGATTTTCTCCGCGCGCAGTTTCCCGTGGCGGCGCCGGCGGAGCGCGAAGCGCCGCGCATCATCGTGCCCTGAGAGACTCACTGTTTCGTGCCGGGCTGACTTATTCAACGCGTGTGTCGAAATTCAAAAACACTCCACCTCTCGCGGACGGGTCGCCCGGCCTTGGTGCAACAAATTGCTAAGGCCTCAGAATTCCTGTTCTTCGTTGTGTGCGTGGTGAATACTCTGGTCCGACAGACTGGAAAGACCCCCCAGAGGGCGGCTGGAAGAACACTTAAATATCCGGCGAAAGCTGACGTCACCTTAAGGCATGGCGATCTTAATTTGATTCTAGGCTTGTGTCGAAGGCGAAGCCAAACGGAAGGCTTTATCGGCCCTGGACGCTCGCTTCGCTTTGTTCACACCATCTGATAGCTCACCGATGAGATAACAAATGGGATCAACCCTTAAGGCGTGGGTCGCAAGCTTTCCGCCCACGATAGGGAACACCTTCCAATGTCCGTGACCGAAGGAAAACTCCCCAGCCAAGGAATCCCTGAGCCACAGGGCGCCACGGCGCTCCTCCGATGGGCTGAGAGTGACCCGGCCGAACATTCTTCCGGCTTGATCCAGGATCGTGAGGACCAAACCGTCCTTTTCAACGATATACCTGCCCACATTTAATTTCAGGCGCTCACCACTAAGAAGCAAGCTCCTCGCCGCCTCGCCCTTCTTAGTACCCAACTTTTCTCCCAAGATTGGCTCTCCTCTCTTGCAGGATACCATCGGCAACGGCGCGCCCGCGTGTCAGCACGGCGTCCTCGATGACTTGCCTTGCATGTCCCTTCTTCTTGTAATCGCACGGTACTGGTCGCCCCCGCCCTAGCAGCTCCCAGGACTTGTGAATCTTTTGGTCCGCCACGACCAGGATGGACCTTCCCGGGGGCATCGAACTGTTCAGCAGCGACATGCAGGGAACGTCGCTCGGACCATCACCTACGTAGATCATGTTACAAAAAGGAACTGGCCTGTCCTCTGGCTTTAGCTCAACGTTTACAGCATAGGGTGTCTGCCTACTCTGGGGACCTGTAATTCCTTTGTTGATGTAGAAAAGGAATTTGGTCTTTTCTGAGAAGGTGATGACGGCCTTGGGCCGCGACACGACCTGGTACGCGTCATAATCAAACTCACAGGCCCAGACCTCCTTGAAATCATCCACTATTGAGACAGAGCGTATGATATCCCCTATTCCCCCCGAGATAATGTAATAGGCGAGCGATACCTCCGCTTCCTTGATTAAGGCGTCAGCTTCAAATTTCTTCCTGAGGCCCCGCAAGAATGATTGGACGCCCGGATACGGCTTCAGTTTTCTTCCGAAGTCAAGGAAGTCTGATCGGCGTATCGGCTGAAGCCGACCATCTTTGGTCATGTCGCACATAAGTGTCAGATAAGCGAGTGGCGGATCCCATCCGTTTGCCACTCTTTCCGCCGCGAGTTCGTAGAAATCCTTCTGCGGATCTAATCCTCTAGATTTCACGAATGCCGCCGTGGAATCCTCGGTTAGCGTCTCATCGAAATCAAAGATGAGTGAAATCTCTCGCTGGGAGACAGCCATCAATTCCTCGATGTAGCCGGAGGCTATCACCACTAGCGTCACCATTCAATAGTTGTAACGGTAAAGTTTCAACCTGTGGAAAGCCGAGAGAGAATTGTGCTAGTCGACAATGAAATTGCGTCGGCAGTTCCGGCCGCACGCCCATACCGTATTTCGCGCGCAGCGCGGCGAACCGCGCAGAGATCTCTTTCCGGTACGCTTCCGGGGCGTAGGCGTTGCGCGTGTACCACTCCCGATAGCGCCGCGCCAGCCGCGGGAATTCCTTTTCCAGGAACGGCAGGAACACCTCCAGCGACGACGGCATCAGGAACAGCACGCTGGCGCACAGCCACTGGGCCCCGGCATCGCGCGCGGCGCGCGCGAGCGCGTCCAGGTCGTTTTCCCTGTCCGTGATTCCCGGCAGCACCGGCATCACAAACACTCCCGCAGCGATGCCCGCTTCGCGCAACTTCGCGACGGCGGCCAGACGCAAGTCGGGCCGGGGCGCGCGCGGCTCGAGCCGCCGCGCCAGGCGCTGGTGGAGGGTTGTGATGGAGAGATTCACGGAGATGGTGGATTTTTCCGCCACGCGCCGCAGCAGCTCGATATCCCGGACCACCCGGTTCGACTTCGTGGTGATGGAAACGCTCAGTCCCTCCTGCCGCGCCATGGCTTCCAGCACGGCGCGCGTCGCGCCGAATTCCTCCTCGGCCGGCTGGTAAGGGTCGGTGGCCGTGCCGATGGCGATGTGCTGTCCGCGGAGGCCGGGCGCGGAAAGCTCACGCGCCGCTAGCGCCCCAATGTTGGCCTTCACGTAGATTTTTCGCTCGAAATCCGCCGCGCCGAGTTCCATGTATTCGTGCGTGTAACGCGCGTAGCAGTACCGGCAGCCGAATTCGCACCCGCGATACGGATTCACCGTCCACGGGAAGGGCACACGCTCCGAGGTGCAGCGGTTGAGCAGCGATTTGACCGGAAGCAGGTAGTATTCCGTTTGCCGCTTTTCATCGACCAGGGGAGAGGAGGCAGCGAGGCGGGCAATCCCGCCGATCGGGTTTGTGGCGTCCCCGCTCGAGCACGAAGCCCGAGGGGGCGTGGGGACGCCTTCCGATGGGGGCCGGCCGTCCCTGGGGTCAGGGAAAAGTGAGGAGGCTACCAGCTTCGTCCGGCGGCGCCGCCCTCCGCCAGTGGCGGAGGGACGCGCGGAAAAGCCGGGGCGAAGAGTAGGTGAAGTGGCCAAAGCCCGCCTCGCGATGGGCGGATGATATTCGCTTTTATTTCGCCATGTCAAGCACATTCTTTCGCTTTTTGTTTCCCATCAGGCTTGGCCCCTTCGGGGAATTCTGCTCCGTGATCTCTTCCCGTGCGGCAGTAGCGTATACTGGGAGCCGTTCCCGGCTGGCCGAACTCATGCCCAAAGAGATCAGCATTCTCGTCCTGGAAGACGATCCCGGATCGCAGAACGCCATCCAGGTGATGATGGACGGCGAAAACTGGAAGGTGAAGATCCTGGGGGATGCGGACGCCGCCCTGCAGGAACTGGCCCAGGGTTCCTGGGCGCTGGTGGTGGCCAGCCTGGGCCTGATCGAGCTTTCCAGCCCGCTTTTCCAGGTCCTCAAGGAACTGGCGCAATCCGCTCCGGTGGAGGAGGGCAAGTCCCGGGTGCGGGTGCTGTTCGTCGTGCCGGCCTCGCAGGTCACGGAGACCATCCCGTTACTGGAAACCGCGCGATTGCCTTACGCGATGAAGCCGTACCAGTTCAACGATTTCATGGAGAAAGTGAACGACTTGCTGCTCCAGGCGCAATTCCTCTCCAAGACGGCGCGCGAGCGCGGCTTCGCCTTCGAGAAGCGGGAACGTGCGCCGGCCGGGAAACACGGCAAGAAGACCCAGGCCGCCAACTCCATGTTTGCCTCGCGCGACGAGTACTATTACAGCGAGGAAGAACTCGCGGAATACGAACGCGAGCAGAAGGACGCGGAAAAAAAGAAGAAGAAGAACCTCGGCGAAAGGCCGCTCTGACCCGTTTCGCCCCAGCGGCCGTCCTTCAGTAAGTTTTCCCTGCACTCACTCTGCGGAATTCCTCGAACAGCGCACGGCACTCTTCTGCCAGCAGCCCGCCCTCGACCACCAGGGGGCTGCCGCCCATGCGCGCCAATTCCTGCGCGGCGATGCGCAGTTCGGAAAATCCCGCGGCGGCGGCATCGGCGATGGCTGCGCCGTACACCACGCGGTCGATCTTCGCCCAGTGGATGGCGGAGAGGCACATGGGGCACGGCTCGCAGGTGGAGTAGAGCGTGCACTCGGCGAGATCGATGGAGCCGAGAGCGCGCGCCGCGGCGCGAATGTTGTTCACCTCGGCGTGGGCGGTGGGATCCGTGTCGCCCCACACGGTGTTGTGCGCCGCGGCCACCACGTCTCCGCGACGAACAATCACCGAGCCGAACGGCGATTGCCCCGCAGCGATTCCCTGGCGCGCCGCGCGGATGGCCAGGCGCAGAAAATCGGCGTCGGTCACGCGGATTCTCCGCGCGCATCGCATCCCGTGGAGGCCGCGCCGCCCTTGCCTTCGGCACTCTCCGTCCCGGCGGACGGATGCCAGCGACGCACCTCGCTGCGGTCGCGCGTTTCCGCCAGCAGCTCGGCGATGGTGCGCCGCAGCGTGGGATGCCGCAGCCCGGGGGCAATCTCCCGAAGCGGCACGAGGACAAATCGTCGCTCGGCGATTCGCGGATGAGGGATCTCGAGGTCGGGCAGGCTCACCACAACTGCGGCATAAAACAGGATGTCGATATCCACGGTGCGCGGGGCGTTGCGCAGCCCGCGCCTGCGGCCCAGGTTCCGCTCCACCTGCTGGGTAGCGCGCAGCAGTTGCCGCGGCATAAGATCGGTGGACGCCTCCACGACGCAGTTCAGGAACCAGTGCTGCGGGCCGGCTCCCACCGGCTCGGTGGCGTACAGCGAGGACCGACGCAACATCTGCACCCTGGACGCGGCCAGCCCGGCAATGGCCTGCGCGAGATTCGCCGCGCGGTCGCCGAGATTCGAACCGAGGCCGAGGTAGACCGTTTTCTTCATGGCCGCTGATCCGATGGTTTGAAGCGTTTGTACCTTGCTCCGTTGTTGTGCGCCAGATTGATGGTCCGCGCGGAAGCCGGCGAGAAAAGAATGATGATGAGATGCGAGGCCTCTTCCTCACTCACCGGCACGGAGCCGATCACGCGGAGCCCGTCGGTGAGCACAACCTCGAGGTCGCTCGACTTCCTCCCGAGCCATTTCTTCCCGCCCGGAAGAATCAGCTCATTCCGCTCTCCGTCGAGGACTATATATTCATCCTGTGCGATCAGGCCTACCCCTCCCTGCCTCCAGCCCGGAAAATTCATAACCCAGTCACCGGCCAAACGTGCGAACTGTTCGTCGCTGAGCCCATTCTTCTGCTTGAAGTCCTGAGCAGCGGCAGCCAGCTTTTCGAACAGCTGCTCATCGTGCTTCTGGTCCTGATTTGCAGTGCCCACGCTTGCGGATAGGCCGAAGACGAGGGCGAGCAATGTTCCGTTCAGGACCGATTTGATTGTTGGGATCATGTTCGACTCCTTACGGGGACTCAAGGATGCGGTGGTCGTCGTTCGACGCCGCGCCGCGTGCCGCCGGTCAGAACAGTTGCGGCTGGCGGCGGCCGTCTTCCAGCCCGAAGTGTTTGTAGGCCAGGGCGGTAGCCACTCGCCCGCGTGGGGTACGGTCGAGCATGCCGAGCTGCATCAGGTAGGGCTCGCAGATTTCCTCGATGGCGTCTTCTTCTTCGCTCAGTGTGGCGGCGAGCGTCCCCAGGCCCACCGGGCCGCCGGAATATTTATCAATGAGCGCGCGGAGAAGGCTGCGGTCCACCTCATCGAGGCCCTGCTCGTCCACGCCCAGCAGGCCCAGGGATTCCCGGGCGACTTCGAGCGAAATGTGACCTTGGGCGCGCACCTCGGCAAAATCGCGCACGCGGCGCAGCAGGCGGTTGCCCACGCGCGGAGTGCCGCGGCTGCGCCGGGCAATCTCCTGCGCGCCCGCTTCGTCGATCCCGATGCCCAGGATTTTCGCCGAGCGCAGCACGATCTGGAGCAGCTCCTCCGGCGTGTAGAAATCGAGCCGGTGAACGATCCCAAAGCGGGAACGCAGCGGCGCCGTGAGCAGCCCCGCGCGCGTGGTGGCGCCCACCAGCGTAAACCGGTTCAGCCGGTAGGGATGAATCCGCGCGCCCGGCCCCTGCCCGATCACCAGATCAATCTGAAAATCCTCCATTGCCGGATAGAGGATCTCCTCGATCTCGGGCAGCAGGCGGTGGATTTCGTCCAGGAAGAGCAGCTCGCCGGGCTCGAGCGCGGTGAGCACGGCGGTCAAATCGCCTTTGCGCTCAAGCAGCGGCCCCGAGCTGGTTTTGATGGGCATGGACATTTCGTGCGCCAGGATCTGGGCGAGCGTGGTTTTGCCCAGGCCAGGCGGGCCGTAGAGCAGCACGTGGTCGAGCGCCTCGCCGCGGTTCTTCGCCGCTTCGATGGTGATGGAGAGAAGTTCCTTGACGCGCGCCTGGCCCACAAAATCCGCCAGGCGCTTTGGGCGCACGCTGACTTCCAGCCGCGCTTCTTCCGCCGTGGGCGCTCCGGAGACGATCCGTTGGGTTGGCTTGGCCATGCGCGGCTTTCGGCACCGATTCTACTTCATCTCAAAGATTCCCAGGCAGCGCTCGGAACTGGTGAGGGGTTCGAGGCACGTGTCGAGATCGGAATATTCCGGGCGGTTCGCCATTCGAAATTCTTCGTAGGCTTCCTGCGAGTCCCAACGGTCCAGGGTGAGATAGCGGTTCGCTTCGCCGGCGAGCAGCGTGGTGCCGTGGTAGGCAGGACTGCGGCGGAAGAACTCCGCCCAGGCGCCCGAGGCGGAATATTCCCGCTCGAACTCCTCACGGCTCTCCTCGCGCACCACGAATTCCCAGATGATCTCGATCATAGTTGGATGTGCACGCCGCCCGGATGCCTCTATTTCTCCGCCGCGCGCCGCGCGTTGGCGGACGGCGCGGGGCTCAATTGCTGGAGCGCGGCGCGCAACGCGGCGTCGAAGCTGGCCGGGGCGCTGTCGCGCCGCAGCGCTTCCACCGCGCGCTCCGTTTCGCGGCGGTCGTAACCCAGGTTCAGGAGCGCCGAGGAGAGATCCTCCTCGAGCTGGGATCGCGCCATGCGCGGCTCCGCGGCCGCGGTTTCCGCCGCCGCGAATTTGTCGCGCAGCTCCACGATGATGCGCTCTGCCGTCTTTCGTCCCACGCCGGGAATGCGCGTCAGCCCGGCCACGTCTCCACGCCGCACCGCCGGAACAATTTCCTCCACGCTCAATCCCGAAAGGATTTTCAGAGAGAGCGAGGGGCCCACGCCGCTCACGGAGAGCAGCAGCTCGAAAAGATGTTTTTCCCGCGCGGTCAGGAAGCCGTAGAGGGCGAGCTGGTCCTCGCGCACGTGGGTGTAAATCAGCAGCGTCACCTCTTCGCGCAACGCGCCCAGCGCCGCAAAGGTGGAAAGCGGGATGTGCACGTCGTAGCCCACTCCGCCCGCCTCCAGGATTACCTGGCCGGTGCGTTTTTCGACGAGAGCGCCGCGCAGGAGGCCAATCATTGGGCAGTGATTATTGGGGAGGCGTGGAAGGGTGTCAACGCCCGCGCCGGGGAGGCGTGCGGCAGATTATTCCGCGGTCACCGGCTCGTAGCGTCCCGTCAGGTAACTCCGCGCCACGTGCGACACGAAACGGTAGACCATTTCCTCCCGCTCCGAAAGCGGGCCCTGGCGATACCCGGCCGAACTCGCTCCGCGCTGTACCGATTGGCAGGCGCGCCAGTCCTGACGGTTCGTCACGTCCCAAAACTCCACGGCATAGTTTGGCGAGAAACCCGCGCGCGCGATGGTCTCCGGAGGGAACAGCCAGTGGCACTCCACGCGTGTGCGGTCCGGCGCCAGTGGCTCGAGCCGGTGCGTCAGCACGTAATCGGGATGCGGGCTGATCAGCAGGTTCGGAAAAAGTCCGTAGTAATACACCAGCCGGCGCTGGGACGCGCCGAGCCCGGGGAGAAATTCCCCGTGGCTCACTCCGTCGAGCGACATGGTCTGCGCGCCCTGCGCCAGCTCCATGGAGCCGCCGATCCACGCGCCGTCGTGCGGGGGATTCCGCCCGCTTTCCGGCGGGCTGACCCGGCAGAGTTGCGGATGGATCTGCGCGCAGTGGTAGCACTCGTGGTAATTCTCGATCAGGATTTTCCAGTTTGCCGCCACCTCGTAGCTGGAACGCGCCCCGATGCGCAGCTCGCCGGGCGCGTGGGATGCCACCAGGCGGGTCAGCTCGCCCGTCCAGGCGTCCAGCGGCGGTGCTTGGGCGTCCGCATTCACGAACACCCAGCCGTGCCAGGTCTCCACGCGCACGGGCACCAGGCCCGTCCCGGCGGCATCGAAGCAGGCCACGTCGCCGAAGCGTGCGGCTGTCTTCAACCGTCCATCGAGTTCGTAGACCCAGCCGTGATAGGGGCAGCGAATCGCGCGCGCGTTGGCGCAGGCGCCCGGCTCCAGCAGTTCGTGTGCGCGATGCCGGCACACGTTGAAGAAAGCGTGCAGCCGGCCGCCCGCGTCGCGCGAGAGCAGAATTCCCTCCCGCCCAATCCGCAGCGCGCGGTAGTCGCCCGCGCGGCCGGTCTCCTCCTCGCGGCCCAGGCACACCCAGCCACACTCGAAGAAGTGTTCCATCTCCCAGGCGAACACCTCGGCCGAGCGGTACGCCTCGCCCGGCAGCGTGAAGCTCGCGCCGAACACGGCGGTGGAGCGCGCCAGCGCGTCCGGTGAGATCGGCGCAGGATTCGAGGCCAGTGTAGGCATAACGGTTCAATTTTATCGTGAGGCGAGCGCCGTCACAATCTGCCCGCCTGTGCGGCCTGTGCGGGAATGATCCCTTAGTTTATGGAAGCCCTTCAAAAGTACTTCCGCTATCATGCTGAGTTGTTTAGGGTGGCAAAGGGCCGACGTGCGGCTTTTGTTTCGCTGAAGTAGGCTCTTGAGGTTGCAGATGTCCGATGAGAAGGAAATCTCGCGGGTCCGATCCTCGGAGCTAGCCCGGGGAAAGCAGAGTTCAGCCGCGCTGGCGCGAAAGAGGAAGAGGCTGGAGACGTTGCTGATTGGAGCGCTTACGAGGGGAGACCGGGAAATGTACGCTGAGCTCCTCAACGAGCTCGGACAGCCATCCGGGACGGTCGAGCACGAGAACTCAATGCGGATTTTCGACGAGTACCACGCGACGCGGTAGCAAGAAGGCGCTCCGCAGCCGCGATACGCCGTTCCTGCTCATCCTCAGGCATTTTTTCCAAGACACCAAGCGCGATCCCGGCCAGACGCCTGGCTGCCTCTCGCGCTGTCAGTTTCTTGGTGGACACGGCCCGAATCCTTTACACCCGAGTACAAAACCTGCGCGTACGAAATAGACGCACACATAAAGTATACAACCGCGTGGAGGCGCGTCAAGACGCCGTTTCGTAGGCTCTGCGGGCGCCGGATGCGAGAGCTCAGCCCCCGCGCTCCTGGAGCAGGGCAACCACCTCTTTGTGGTTCTTGCT
The DNA here is from genome assembly GCA_035272605.1 of Candidatus Acidiferrales bacterium. Taxonomy (GTDB): domain Bacteria; phylum Acidobacteriota; class Terriglobia; order Acidiferrales; family UBA7541; genus JOPF136. Next base: position 42,637 of record DATEQM010000176.1, read on the forward strand.
TTTTGCCAGCTCGGCGGGAGTCTGGCCCGTATCGTTCTTCGCGTTAGGTGTCGCGCCGGCCTCCAGCAGCAGCCGCACCAGCGGCAGATTGCCGTGCAGAGCCGCGGCATGCAGCGCCGTCCACCCGCCCTGCTGCGTGGCGTTCACGTCTGCGCCCGCGGCGACGAGCGCCCGTGAAATTTCCAGCGCCACCTGCGGCTGCCGGTGGGCCACTGCGGAATGCAGCGGCCGCAACGCGGAAGGATTCTGCGAGACCTCGTTGACCGGCGCGCCGCGCGAGAGCAGCAACTCTACCACCGGAATGTGCCCGAAAAAGGCGGCCAGATGCAGCGGGGTGAACCCGTCGCGAGCGAACGCGCGCACGAGCCCGGCATCCTTCTTCACGCATTCTTCCACTTTCCCGCGGTCGCCCACGGCCGCGGCCTCAAACACGTCGAGCGGCGCCCCGCGCTCGAGCAGCAACCCCCGCACATCATCCTTCCCGTAATAGACGGAAAGCAGCACCGCGGATTCCCCCGACTCTGCGCGCTCTCCCGCGAGCGCCGGGTTCGCCTCCAACATTTGCCGGACGCGCGCCGCGTCGCCAGCTTTCACCGCTTCGAGGAACTCCGCTTCTTTGGACACAACGCCTCCTCTGTGGAGTGCGGCCCCGAGCGGCTCGGAGCCGCGCTCCAAACTCTCACTGCTTGCCGCTCTCATCCTCCGCGGCAATCCACGGAATCGCCCCAGGCAGCAGCGGAGGCAACCCGTACCGCGGCCGTGATTCCAAAAGCGTCCGCACCTGCGCCCGGGTCAGCAGCTTCGCCCCGCCAGCGAGTTCCGCGAGGAGAGTCACTCGCGCACAGTGCTCGACCATCTCCATCCGCTGCGCGGCCGTCCGCAGGTCCTCGCCGAAGGTGACCACCCCGTGATTCGCGAGCAGCACGGCGTTTGCCCGCGTCGCAAACGGCGCAATCGATTCCCCCACGTCTGCGGTGCCGGGCGCGGCGTAGGGCGCCAGCGGCACCGCGCCGAGCAGGATCGCCGTCTCTCCGAGCGCGGCGCGATCCAGCGCCCTGCCCGCCACAGCGAATCCCGTCGCGACCGGCGGATGCGCGTGGCACACCGCGCGCACGTCCGGCCGCAGCGAATAGATGCGCAGGTGCATCTGGATTTCGGACGACGGCGCGCCAGGCCGTCTGTTTCCGCGGCTGCCGCGCACACGGCTGGGGAGAACTGCGCCGTCGGCCCACAGCAGGATCAGGTCCCCCGGCGTCAACTCGCCCTTCGCTGCTCCCGAAGGCGTGGCCAGAATCCGCCCGTCGGCCAGCCGCACAGAGAGGTTCCCTGCCGCCGCCGGCAGGAACCCCAGCTCGCGCAGCGCGCGCCCCGTCGCGCAAATCTCGCGCCGGTGCCGCAAATCGGTGGCGACTTGAGCTTTCACAGAGCTAAACGCCTTTCAGGCCCCCCCCCGGGCGAAGGCCGCCGACCGCAGAATGGCAGGGGCACGGTCCGCCGTGGCGGATGCCCCAACGGGTCTGAGAGGAAGCCTTTCTATGCGTAGATCCCGCGCAATTTGAGCGCCCGCGCCACGCGGTCGATGGCCACCATATACGCGGCGATGCGGTTATTCACTTTGTGCGCTTCGGCGTACCGCACCACCTCGTCGAAGCTGTGGTCCATCACGTCCTGCAGGCGTTCATTCACTTCGCTTTCGCGCCAGAAGAAGCCTTGCCGGTCCTGCACCCACTCGAAGTAGCTCACCGTGACGCCGCCCGCGTTTCCCAGGATGTCGGGGATCACAAACACTCCCTTGCTATCCAGGATCTCGTCCGCGGGCGCCGTGGTGGGCCCGTTCGCTCCCTCGATGAGGATGCTCGCCTGTACGTCCTGGGCATTGTCGCTGGTGATCTGGTTTTCCGTCGCTGCCGGCACGAGCACGTCGCAGGGCTGGAAAATCACGCTGTGCGCAGACATCTTGGTGCCCCCGCCCGGAAACTCCGCCAGCGGCTTCCTTTCCCCGTGCACCCAGCGGACGAGCGCGGGGATGTCGAAACCCTTCTCGTTGTAGAGCGCGCCGGAGATATCCGCCATGCCGACGATCTTGTATCCCGATTCGTGCATCAGTTTGGCCGCGAACGTGCCCACGTTTCCGAAGCCCTGAATGATCACGCGGCAATTGTCCGGCCGCCGGCCCAGCTTGGCCAGCGCGCGGTTCGTCACCATGAGCAGGCCGCGGCCGGTGGCCTCGCGCCGTCCCAGCGAGCCTCCCAGATCCAGCGGTTTCCCGGTGACTACGGCCGTGGTGGCCTGCCGTACGTGCATGGAATACGTGTCCATCACCCAGGCCATGGTCTGCTCGTTCGTGCCCATGTCCGGCGCGGGCACATCGCGCTCCGGCCCCAGCCATTCAGAAAGTTCCGCGGTGTAGCGCCGCGTGATGCGCTCGAGCACGGTCGGAGACAGTTTGGTGGGATCGCAAATCACTCCGCCCTTGGCGCCGCCGAAAGGGATGTTCACCACGGCGCATTTCCAGGTCATCCACGCGGCCAGCGCGCGCACTTCCTCGATGGTCACGTCCGGCGAAAAGCGGATGCCGCCCTTTCCCGGCCCGCGAATGTTGGAGTGCAGCACGCGGTAGCCTTTGAACACTTCGAGTTTGCCGTTGTCCAGAGCCGCCGGAATGTACAGCGTGATTTCCTTGCTGGGGTATTTCAGGTACTTGTGGAGCCCTTCTTCGAGGCCGATCTTCCGCGCGGCGATCTCGAAGCGCGCTTCCGCCGACTCGTAAACGTTCAGCTCGTTGTGAACGCTGATCATGCTCATGGAAGGCTCCTGCCGTTGGGATCCCGGCCGTTCGGGATTCCAACCAGCCCCGGGTCGCTCACCTCGGGCCACTTTCCACCGACGGGGCCGCAAGTATACGAATCCCCCCGGCCCGGCGCAACCGGTGCCGCGCCTGGGATGCAGAACGCGCGCCTCCGGCCGTACAGCGATCTCCTGTCCCACGATTCTCATCATCGCTGCCAATCCGCGCCAGACTCCAAAACAGGTGGTGGTTCACGGCGTGGTCCATTTCAGAAGCACGGATGGGAACCTGTACGCGTTGCA
>DATEQM010000177.1:0-3197 GCA_035272605.1 Candidatus Acidiferrales bacterium
GCGCCCTGCCGGGCGACCAGGCTGCCGGGCGCCAGCAGCAGAAGGGCAATCGCGATCGAGGCGCGGGGCATGGTGGAATTATAGGTAGCCCTGCAAAGCCGCGTCAATTCGCGCGCAGGGGATGCCGGCAGCCGCGGCGAGCGAATCGAGAAAGCGGCGAAGCTCCGGCGGGAGGGGCGCGCGCACTTCCACGCGGAGGCCGGTGCGCGGGTGGGCAAACGCCAGGCGCGCGGCGTGCAGAAAATTCCGGCCGAGCGCGGGCAGCGACTTTCCGGCCAATTCGGGGTATTTCGGCGCGCCGTAGAGCGCATCGCCCACCACGGGATGGCCGAGCGCGGAAAAATGGACGCGGATCTGGTGGGTGCGTCCGGTGCGGAGTCCGGCTTCGACGAGCGTGAAGGGGCCGATGGCGGCGAGGGCGCGCCAGTCGGTGTGCGAGGCGCGGCCCGATTCCGGGCGGCGGCGCGTGGTCATGCGGATGCGGCGGCGCAGGTCGCGAGCCACGGGCAGGCGGATGGAGCCGGCGGATTCCTTCATTTTGCCGTGCACCAGGGCGAGGTAGGTTTTCTCGACGGAGCGCGCGGCAAACTGCGCGGCCAGGCCGCGATGCGCCGCGTCGTTGCGCGCCACGACGATGGCGCCGGAGGTGCCTTTGTCGAGCCGGTGGACGATGCCGGGGCGGACGGCGCCTCCCTGCTCCGAGAGCACGCGGTAACGGTGGAGGAGGGCGCCGGCGAGCGTGGCCGCATCCGCGGGAGTTCCCGCGCCCGGGTGGACCGTCATGCCGGCCGGTTTGTTGACCACCACGACGTCCTCGTCCTCATAGAGAATCTCGAGAGGGATGGGAACGGGCAGAGCGCGCAGCGGCTCGCGCGGCACGATGTGGACTTCCACCAGCTCACCGGGAGAGACGCGGCGGGATGGCCGGGCGCACTCGCCGCCCACGCGCACGCAGCCCTGGTGGATGAGCGCGGCGAGACGCGTGCGGCTGAGCGCGGGGAACTGCGCGGCGAGATAGCGATCCAGGCGTTCGCCGGCAGCGCCGCGGGAAACCTTGAGACGCTCGACGGACGGCATGATCAGGCCGTGGCGGGCCCTGGGCGGCTGGGGGCGGGGCGTGCGGCGAAGCGGGGGCGGAACCACAGCCAGAGGCCCACCAGCATCAGCCCCACGCTGGCCACCTGCATGAGGGAAAACGCCCCGCCCGCGAGAGGAGTGCGCCCCGGGTCCCCGCGAAAGAATTCCACGATGAAGCGGGTGACGCCGTAGAGAAAAGCATAGGCGCCGATCACCTGGCCGGGCGCACGTTTTCCGACGCCCAGGCTCAGCAGGATGCCCACGTTGATGAATTCGGCGGCGGCTTCATAGAGCTGCGTGGGATGGAGCGGCACACCGAGAGGCGTGCCCACGATTTGATGGGCGTAAGGATTTGTGAACACGACGCCCCAGGGCATGGAGGTGGGTTTTCCGTAGCAGCAGCCCGCCGCGAAACATCCCAAGCGGCCGATGCCGTGGCCCAAAGCGAGCGGGGCGGCGTACACGTCTCCGAGGCTCGCGAACGACAGCTTGGCATGGCGGGCGTAGGCGATCAGGATAACCAGGGCGGTCAGCAGGCCGCCGTACCAGACGCCGCCGGCCTGCAACGTGCTCCAACTCAGGATGTCGCCGGGATTCTGACGGTAATACTGCCAGTCGGCAAAAACCAGCCACACCTTCGCGCCGGCGAGCGCGGCCAGCACCATGTAGACGCCGAGATTCCACACGCGGTCGGGATCGAGACCGGCGGCCGGCGCGCGGCGCTGGGCGAGCCACAGGCCCAGCAGAATGCCGAAGGCCAGCAGCGTTCCGTAGGTGTGGATGGTCACCGGGCCGAGGCGTAAGAGGACGGGATGCATGGTCAGGCCTGCTCCGGTTCCGGATGCCGGGCGAACAGAAGCTCCAGAAGCACCAGTGCCGCGCCCACCACGATGGCGGAATCCGCCACGTTGAAGGCGGGCCACTCGTGCCCGCGAAAATAAATGAGGATGAAATCCACGACGCCTCCGTCCATCAGCCGGTCGAGCAGATTGCCCGCGGCTCCCCCTAAGATTAGAGCGATTCCGGCGCGCGAGCGTTGCCCGCCGGCGCGTCCCGCCACCAGCAGCCAGGCCATGGCCACCGCCGCCACCAGGGAAAGACCTATGAGCGCCATCCGCATCCAGGGCAGTGGAGAATCCGCCAGCAGGCCGAAGGCGATGCCGGGATTCCGCGTATGCACCAGGTCAAAAAAGCCCGGAATGACGGTGCGGCGCCAGCCAGTGATGGACAGGCGCTCGACGAGCGTCTTCGTTACCCGGTCGGCGGCGAGGACGGCGAGCGAAACGATCATCCAGGAAATGGGCACGCGGTTCATGGGGTTGGTGTTCGTTGGATCTCTTCCAGGGCGGCTGCGCACCGCTCACATACAGTAGGGTACTCCGTGCTGTCTCCCACGTGGGTGGAATAGTTCCAGCAACGCTCGCATTTCAGGCCATGCGCGCGCTCGACCCCCACGGCAAGGCTCGCGGGGCTGCCGTGGTCTCCGGATGGGGACGCCGCAGCCAGCTCCACTTGTGAAACGATAAACAGCTCAGGAAGTTCCCGTTCGAATTCCCGGAGCAGGCCGGCGAGCGGGCCGCCGGCGCGGAGGAGCACGCGCGCCTCGAGCGAGGCGTTGATCTCCTTCGCGTTGCGCTTCTCTTCGAGAGCTTTCAACACGGTCTCGCGCACCCCCAGCAGTTCCTGCCACTTTCCGATGCGCGCCGGGGCGAGACCCGTTGCCAGAGCCTGGGCCGCAGGGAATCTCGTCATGTGAACGCTGGGAGGGTCACCGGTGCGCCGCGGCAGGTGCTTCCACACCTCCTCTGCTGTAAAGACGCAAATGGGGGCCAGAAGGCTAGCCAGGGCGCGCGCGATAGTTTCCACGGCGGTCTGGGCCGACCGGCGGGCGGGATTGCGCGGAGCGAAGGTGTACAGGCGGTCCTTGAGCACGTCGAAGTAGAACGCGCTCAGATCCACGGCGCAGAAATCGTGGACGGCGTGGAAGACGCGGTGGAATTCGTAGGAGGCGTACCACTGGGCGCATTTGCCGGCGAGCTCGGCGGTGCGCTCGAGCATCCAGCGGTCCATCTCGAGGAGTTCCGCCGGCGGCTGGGCGTCGCGAGCGGGGTCGAAGTCGG
>DATEQM010000178.1:0-4448 GCA_035272605.1 Candidatus Acidiferrales bacterium
TCTTTCCCTGGGAGCGGCGGTGCTCACTCCGGCTGCCACTGTGTGCGCCGCGCAGGAGAAACCGGCCCATCATTGGAGCTACAGCGGGAAGGAAGGCCCCGAGCACTGGGGTGACCTGGAGCGGGAGTACGCGGCTTGCAAGATTGGAAAGCATCAGTCGCCGATTGACATTCGCAATGCGAAGAAGTCCGACCTGCCCGCCATCCAGTTCGATTACCATGCCGCTCCCCTGCGCATCATCAACAACGGGCATTCGGTGCAGGTGAACTACGCCCCGGGCAGCTTTATCACCGTGGGAGGCAAGCGCTATGAGCTGAGGCAATTTCACTTCCACCATCCCAGCGAAGAGACCATCGGCGGCAAGCACTTTGAGATGGTGATTCATCTGGTTCATGCGGACGCCAGCGGGAACTATGCCGCCGTCGCCGTCCTTTTGAAGATTGGCGCCGAGAACCCGGCGATCGAAGCCCTGTGGAGCCGGCTTCCGAAGCAGGCCGGACCGGAGCAGAAGTTCGATGACGTGCAGTTCAATGCCTCGGGATTGCTCCCCATTGCTCACGGGTACTACACGTACCCGGGGTCCCTGACGACTCCCCCGTGCAGCGAAAACGTGACCTGGCTCGTGATGAAGGAACCGGTGACAATCTCGAAGGAGCAAGCTGCCGCTTTCGCGCGCCTTTACGAGCACAACGTGCGTCCAATCCAGCCGTTGAATAATCGTGTGGTGCTGGAAAGTAAGTAGCAGAGCGCCGAAACCGGCTTGGCGAAACGACGGGGCGCTGCCGGGGGCGCGTTGACTCAGTCCTAAGCCCAACCTAAGATGCCGGTGAGGCAGAGCTGCTGCCATGTCCGATACACAAGCAGACGGAGAGACTCAAAAGACCACGCCGCGGGAGGCTGAGCCGTCCGCCAAAACCGGCGCGCCGGCGAGTACCCCTTCGCTCCGTGGGCTAGAAGGCCGCTACGAAGACATCCAGGAAATCGGGCGCGGGGGGATGGGTGTGGTCTACCGCGCGCGGGACCGCGAGACCGGGGCCCTGGTGGCTTTGAAGGAGCTGGTTCCCGAAATTGCCAATGATCCCGAAAGGATGGAACGCTTCAAGAGTGAGCTGCTTCTGGCCCGCAAAGTGACGCATCCGAACGTCTGCCGGGTCCACGAATTCCTGCCGTTGGGCGCCACGGCCGTCATCTCGATGGAGTACGTGGAAGGGGAAACGCTGCGGCGGTTTCTCAAACGATGTGGGCCGGTATCCGTGCGAAAGGGATTGCAATGGGCGCGGCAAATCTGCACGGGACTGGGAGTGGCGCATCGCCAGGGGGTTGTGCACCGTGACCTGAAGCCGGACAACATCATGATCTGCGCGGACGGCAGCGCGAAAGTGATGGATTTCGGGATCGCGCGATCGCTGGAAACGAGAAAAACGCAGACCGGGGCCATCATCGGAACGCCGGCTTATATGAGTCCCGAGCAGGCGCAGGGGAGAATGGCGGACGCACGGAGCGACATCTATTCGCTGGGCCTGATCCTCTACGAGATGTTCACGGGTAAACCAACCTTCGAAGCCGACTCGGCGATTGCCGTGCTCGGCAAGCAGGTGAATGACGCTCCGACCGCGCCCTCGCAGGTGGAGCCGTTCGTGCCCGCATTCATTTCGCAGGCCATCCTCAAATGCCTGGCAAAGCAGCCGAAAAACAGATTTCAGACCATGGAGGAGCTGGATGAAGCTCTGCACGGAAAACCGTTGCCGTTGCCAAAGGAGCCCGAACGGCCTGGTTCCCGGAGAATGCTTTTGGCGGGCATGGCCGGCGCCATGCTGGTGCTGGTGTGCGGGGGAGCTTTCTTTTTTGTCCGGAGCCGGGCAGCGCCCGGAATGCGTCACGACCGCGAGGTGACCTCCGTAGCATTCAGTCCCGACGGGCGGCTTCTGGCCTCGGGAAGCGAGGACAAGACGGTCAAGCTTTGGGACGTCGCCACGCAAAAGGCAGTGCATCGGTGGAGCGGCCATACGCGAGCGGTGACTTCGGTTGCGTTCAGTCCGGACGGCCGTGTGGTGGCCTCGGGCGGGTGGGATAGCACGGTGATCCTCTGGGCAACTACAGGCAGCGCAGCAGGACGTGTACTGAAGGGCCACACGCGTCCGGTGGAGTCGGTGGCATACAGTCCGGATGGAAGGTGGATCGCGTCGGGCAGTGAGGACGACACAGTTCGAATCTGGGATGCGGGAACCGGGGAGGTGCGTTACACGCTCAAAGGGCATAGCGGGGGCGTGTACTCCGTAGCTTTCTCTCCGGATTCTTCGCTCGTTGCGTCGGGAAGCGCCGACGAAACGGTGCGGCTGTGGAACACGGCTACGGGCGACGTGGTGCGCGAATTGCGCGGTCACGAAGATGTTGTGAATTCCGTCGCTTTTAGCCGGGATGGACGCTGGCTTGCCTCCGCGAGCAGTGATTCAACAGCCAGGATTTGGGACACCGCAACAGGCCAGACGCTGAGGACAATCCACGTGGCTGAAAACTGGCAGGTGAACGCTGTTGCGTTCAGTCCCGATGGGACCATGATCGCCACGGGGTCTCAGGATGGGTTCGCCAGGGTGTGGGAGGTTTCCGGGGGAAAGGAACGCGGAAAATTCTCCGGCCAAGAGGACGTGATCAGCTCGGTGGCGTTTTCTCCCGACGGCAAGTGGCTGGCTTCAGGAAGCTGGGACTTCACGATCCGCTTGTGGCCGCTCGAAGCTCTCCCCCGATAATCCATCGTCGTATCTCATGCGCGACGCGGCCCAGATGGCGTGTTTGCGTCCCCTTTGCGGCGTGTGCTACGGTTTGAAGCAGGTCCTGGGGGACTGAGGGAGGACATTGACACCGCTACTGGGCATTCTGCTAGTGGGGCAGCTCGGTTCACTTTTGGAACAGACGGGCTGGGTAGCCAGGGTTGTCCTGGTTCTGCTGCTGGGTTTCTCACTCTTCTCGTGGGCGGTGATTTTCCAGAAATCGCGGATGTTTTCGCTGCTGAACCAGCACACCGCGCGATTTCTTTCGGAATTTCGCGGCCGGCGAAAACTAAACGATCCGAAACCGATGTCGCCTTCGGCCTCGCCGCTGGTGGCGATGTATGCGGCGGGAGTGCGCGAGGTGGAAAGCCAGCTCGCGGAAACCAACCCGCACGCGGGGCGCCTGCGAAGCCAGAATGCGATCCTGGCGACGATGCAGGGTGCGGCCGCGGGCGAGGTGCGGAAGCTGGAGAAATGGATGCCGTTTCTGGCCACGACGGGATCGGTGTCGCCATTTATCGGACTGTTCGGGACGGTGTGGGGGATTATTGACGCGTTTTCGGGGCTGGGAGAGGCGGGCGCGTCGAGCCTGCGGGCGGTGGCGCCGGGGATTGCGGAAGCGCTGATCACGACGGCGGCGGGATTGTTTGCGGCAATCCCCGCGGTGATTGCCTACAATCATTTTCTGCATACCATCAAGAATCTGGGCGCGCAGATGGATCTGTTTACCAACGAATTTTTGGCGCAGGTGGAAAAAACATACGGGGCATAGAAAACTGCCATGCCGCAATTGAACCGGCAGACGGGAACGTCGCTCTCGGACATCAACATCGTTCCGTTTGTGGACGTGGTGCTGGTGCTGCTGATCATTTTTCTGATTACCGCGCCGATCTTGCAGTCGGGCATCGAAGTGGACCTGCCGAAGACGAAGACGGTGAGGGAAATAACCGAAGAGCGCCTGGTGATCACGATTGACCGGGCGCAGCGCGTGTATCTGGGGAATGATCCGGTGAACGTGCATGACCTGGGAAAACTGGTGAAGGCGAAGGCACCGGACTACGCGACGCGGGCCGTGTTTATTCGCTGCGACGAGTCGGTGCCGTTCGGGAGCTTTGCGGCGGTGGTGGACGCGATGCGGCAGGGGGGAATTCAAAACATCAGCGTGGTGACGGAGCCGATTACCAGCCGAGGCGGCGGGAGATAGGGTGAGTGGGAAGGCCGTGAACGGCAGCGGAGAAGGAGGGCGCACACTCGGGTGCGCCCCTACGAGGCGGAGATGAACGGGGGCGGCGGAAGTCCGGAGCCGAAACTGGGAAGGCCGCTGGCGGTATCCGCGGGGCTGCACACGGCGCTGGTGGCGCTGCTGCTGTTCTCCGCGTTCTACGCGCCGCAGGGGAACGCGTGGTCGGGGCCGGGCGGCGGCGCGGTAAGCATCGGGATGGTGCGATCGCTGCCGGGCGTGCCACTTCCCCGCCCCGCGGTGGTGAGCGAGAGCCGGGTGACGGATCCCACGCACGGACTCTACAAGAGCGAGCCGCCACCGAAAAAAGTGGAAGTGCCCGACGCGATGAAGCTGCCGGAATTCCAGAAAGAGAAGAAGCTGCCGCCGAGCAGACCCTCGCGGCTGCTGGAAGACAATGCCATGCCGCCTCCGGGCGCGATTCCTTACGGGCAGGGCGG
>DATEQM010000179.1:0-36987 GCA_035272605.1 Candidatus Acidiferrales bacterium
CGCGTCGGCGAAAGGTATTCGAAATTCTTCTGCGTCCCGCGCTTTTCCTGGCACAGTTCCAAAAGCGCCCCTACCGAATCCTCCGACGTGATGATCATCGCCGTGATCATGGGTTCCCGGATGCTCTGGATGCTCCCGGGCGGCGGAAACTTCGACGGGTTGTCCACTTCCAGCTCTTCGCCGGTCACCGTGCGGATCTGGAAGCGCACGCTCGGCGCCGTGGTGATCAGGTTGATGTTGTACTCGCGCTCCAGTCGCTCCTGCACGATCTCCATGTGCAGCAGGCCCAGGAAGCCGCAGCGGAATCCGAACCCCAGCGCCACGCTGTTTTCCGGCTCGTAGAAAAACGCCGCGTCGTTCAGCTTCAGCTTGCCCAGCGCGTCGCGCAGCATTTCGTAGTCGCTCGAGTTCACCGGAAAAAGCCCTGCAAACACCATCGGTTTGATGGCCTGGAAGCCCGGCAGCGCCGGCACCGGCCGCGCCTCTTCGATCACCGTATCGCCCACCGGCGCGTCCGCCACGTCTTTGATGTTGGCCACCAGGAACCCCACGTCGCCCGCCGCCAGCTCCTCCACCGCCAGCGGCTTCGGCGTGTACACCCCCATGCTTTCCACTTCGAACTCGTGGCCCGTCGAGCAAATGCGGATTTTCGTGCGCGGCGCGATCCGTCCCGCCTTCACCCTCACCTGGATCACCACCCCGCGGTAAGGATCGAACCACGAATCGAAAATCAGCGCCTGCAGCGGCGCCTCCGCGCTGCCCGCCGGCGCGGGAATCCTCTGTACGATCGCTTCCAAAACCTCGTCCACTCCGAGCCCGCTCTTCGCGCTGATCAGCAGCGCGTCGTGCGCCGGCAGCGCCAGCACGTTTTCAATTTGTTCCTTGGCGCGCTCCGGCTGCGCCGCCGGAAGATCGATTTTGTTGATTACCGGGACGATGGCCAGGTTGTTTTCCGCGGCCAGAAACGTGTTGGCCACCGTCTGCGCTTCCACGCCCTGGCTCGCATCCACCACCAGCAACGCGCCCTCGCAGGCGGAAAGCGCGCGCGACACTTCGTAGGAAAAATCCACGTGCCCGGGCGTATCAATCAGGTGCAGCCGGTAGGTCTGTCCGTCCCGCGCCGTGTAATGCAGCCGGATGCTCTTGGCCTTGATGGTGATCCCGCGCTCCCGCTCCAGGTCCATCGAGTCCAGCACCTGCTCGCTCATCTCCCGGTGCGTCAGCGACCCGGTCATCTCCAGCAGCCGGTCGGCCAGCGTGGACTTCCCGTGGTCGATGTGCGCGATGATCGAAAAATTGCGGATGAGCCGTGGGTCCATGTGTAAACGGCGCCCCGAGTCGCTCGGGGCGTCGAACGCTCTAGTTTGACATAACTCTGGAGTTGGATGTCGGCCGGAGGGAACTGTCGCGGGCCGCGTTCGCGTGTATACTATTTTGCGGAAGGGCGGTCTGAAGGGAGCAGGAATATGCCGCGACGCGAGGCCGTTATCGTGAAGAATCCGGAGATTCTTGGCGGCACCGCAGTATTTCGCGGGACCCGCGTGCCCTTCAAGAATCTGCTCGACTATCTCGAGGGCGGCCACACTCTCGACGAGTTCCTGGAGGAGTTTCCCTCGGTGACGCGCGAGGCTGCCATCTCCGCTTTGGAGTATGCCAAGGAATTGGTAGTTACCCAGACAAAATGAGGCTGCTGATCGACGAGTGTTTACCGCGCAAACTGAAAGGTCTGCTCGGCGGGCACGACTGCCGAACCGTGCAGGAAATGGGCTGGTCCGGTAGAAAGAATGGCGAGCTGCTATCGCTGGCGGAAGGGAATTTCGACGTGATGGTCACCGCCGACCAGGGCATGGAGTACGAGCCAAGGCTTGCGGATCGCAAGATAGCCGTCCCCTGCTCGTTGCTCGCTCCAATCAGATTGAGGATTTGGCGCCGGTGGTTCCGGCCGCCCTTGCCGCTCTCCACGACATCCTTCCTGGGCGTGCGGTTCGGGTCAAGAAGTAGCCGACTGCCCCGCCGCGCTCTGTCACTTCTTCGCCGCGAATTGCCGATGGCTCCAGGACGACGATGGGCGCGAGTGACGTAGGGAGGAACGGGACGGGCGGTTGAAAATTGGAACTGGGATGGAAACCGGCCCGTGCTCTCCAGGCTGAGGTAAGATTCAGCAATGTCGAGACTTCCGCGGGCGAGAACTGCTGCTCCTGTTGTGCATGGCTGCTTATTTGTGGTGGCCTCCGCGCTGCTTTGGACCTCGGGCCGGCCGGTGCTTGATGGGCCGGCGCGTTTTCCGACGTTGTTATTTTGGGTTGCCGACATTCCGATTTCCCTGATCGCTTCCGGACAGCTGTTTTTCTCAAATCACTTCGCCTGGCTCGTTTGGGGGCTATGGGGAGTCATCGGAACGATTTGGTGGTATTTCCTGGGACTTTCGATAGAGGCGTTGTTGAGGCGGTCTTCCAGTAGGCGAGCAATGGATAAGAGGTAGATTAGGACGAGTGGGGCAGGAGCCGTCGCTGAACACTTCGGCGTGCCACAGATGCGTCGCGCCTGCGCCAACGCTCCCGCACGCCGCCTCGTGGCTGGTCGACAAAGGTCCGTGAGCTGTCCACTGTATTTTTTCCTTGCAAGTCATCTTCCCGTTTGCTATACTTTTTTGGTTAGCGCTACCTTCTCTCCCCGAGCGGAGAGACGGAAAAAATAGACGCCGGTTTGCCGCCCTCGTAGTTGGGCGCCCCGACTCCCTCATCGGGGTTCCAGCCCGGTTGGAAAGGAAGCACCTCAGCCCCTGATCGGGGTGCGCGCCTTTTGCGCCCCGACTCCTTTGTTGGGGCTGATCCAATCCAAGTATGTCTGCCGTGCCACACCCGCGGCTCTCTGGCCTTTCTCCGCGTCCCTTCGCCACTTCTCTCCTTGGCGACCGTAGCACCCGTCTTCGGGGCCGCGGGTTCCGACCGGGTCGGAAGACGCTCGCCCCCTCCCTCCAGTCTGCCCAGCCTCCGACTTCTAACCTCCTTCGTATCTATCGTTTGTGCAAGTACGCGTCCCGTAAGACATTTGCTTTCAAGCGTTTGTGCAATAAACAGGGGGAGGGGGGTACCCCTCTTCCCAACTCTCATGCCTTCAATGGCATAGGAACCAGCCAAGAGAAACTCAGAACCCAAGAAAGGACATGCACATGACCCAATCTCCCAAGCAGCCCCGCCAGCGCAGAACACGCCGCTGGACCCGTGAAGGCGGCCTCCCGTACCTCCTCGCGGAATTCCCCGACGACTTCTCTTCCGCCACTGCCGTCAACAACTTCATCTACACCTTTTCCGCAGAGATCATCGTCGGCCGCCTCGAAACTCGCACCGCCACCGTCCTCGGCTACCTCGCTCAACTCGCCATCCAGACTCTTCCCCTTCTCCGCATCGAGGCGGAGCTCACGCGCCGCAATCCCACGCGTTTCGAATTCATTTCGCTCGCGCCGAAAACGGACCTCTCGCCTTACCGTTCGACGCCCCCCGCAGCCCCGGCGACCCAAGCAACGCCCCAAACCGCGCCAAACAACAGCCCGGAAGGAGCCCCGCGATGACTCCAACAATTCGCTCACCCCTCGCGCGCCGTTTGCGTCGTGCGCGAGCAGCGCACAGGCCCCGCGACCCCGCCGCGAATAAACGAGTGCGCCTCTGCTACTTGGAGGGGGCCGGGGCGGGGTATATAGTTAGCCGTTTGACCGCCCGCGGCACACGATCGAAACCACCGGATTCCGTGCCGGAGCTCGCACGATGAGTATAGACCTCGAAAAACTGCTGGCGAAGGCCAAGAAGGGCATCGAGAAGAACAAGCTCGATGACGCCATCGAAGCCTACCTGGAGATTCACGGCGCCTACCCGGCAAACCTGGACGCGCTCCAGACGCTGGGCGACCTCTATTCCCGGCAGAGCAATGCGGAGCGTTCCGCGCACTTCTACGGGCTGCAATTCGACCGGCTGGTGGAGATCCGCGACCCGGTAAAGGCCATGGCGCTCTACAGCCGCTTCCTCAAGTCCACGGCGCAGCCTCCGGAGCGCGTGGCGCGCTACGCCAACCTGCTGCAAAAACAGAACCGCTCGATGGAAGCCATCGAACAGTTCGAGAATGCCGCGGAGCTGTACCTCTTCCAGCAGCGGACCGCGGAGGCGCTCACGTGCTGGGAGCGTATCTCCGTGCTGGATCCGGACAACCCCGGGCGGCACTTCCTGATCGGGGAGGTGGCGGAGCGGCTGGGGCAAATGGAGCCGGCGGCGCGGGGATATCTGCGGGCCGGGCAGCTCACGCTGGGGCTGAACGATGCGGAGCAGGCGCTTTCCATCCTGGAGCGGGCGCACCGCATCCTGCCCAGCGATCGCTCGATCGCGCTGGTGTTTGCGGAGTGCATGCTGCGCAAGAGCCAGGCGCAGCGCGCCGTGGAGCTGCTGGAGCCCTTCGCTTCGAGCTCGGGCGACGTCGACCTGCGCCTGCTCCTGGGCCGGGCGCAGCTCGACAGCGGGCAGAGGGAGCAGGCCTTTGCCACTTATGAGTCCCTGGCGCGGCAGACGGGGCAGCACTACGAAAAATTGTTCGAGGTCGCGCTGCGGCAGGTCGAGGCGGGCGAGGAAGCCGTGGCCGTCAAATCCCTCGAAAAGATCCGCGCGCTGGCCACGGCGACCAAGAAAGAGGACGCCTTCAACGCGGCGTTCGAGAGCCTGCTGGGCGCGCACGCCAATTCGATTCCGCTGCACGAGTACGCCGGGCGGTATTACAACGAAATCAACCGGGAGACGAAGTACTTCGGCGTGCTGACCAAGCTGTTCGACCTCTATCTGGAGAAGGGCAACATCAAAGGGGCCTGCGACGCGCTGGACCGGCTGGTGGAAATCGATCCCTACGACAACAACCACGCGGAACGCCTGGGGCGGCTGGATGGCAAGGCCGATGCGGCCTACGTGAGCAGCTTCCGCGCGCGGCTGACGAAGACCGCGGGCAGCTCCGCGCCGGTGGTCACCACGCGGACGCACTTCGGAGAGGGGGCCGGAGCGGCGGCGGGGCAGGCGGCCGACAAGAACCTGCAGCGCACCCAGACGCTGGAAGACATGATCGTGCAGACGGAAATCTTCCTCCAGTATTCGCTGGAAGCGAAGGCCAAGGAACGCCTGCAGAAAATCGCGGAACAGTTTCCCGGCGACGAGGAGAAAAACGAACGGCTGCGGGCACTCTACGAGCAGGCGAAATGGTGGCCTGCCGGGTCGAAAATGCAGCCGCGCGCCCCGGCGGCTGCCGCGACCGCATCGCAGACGAATCCCGCGTTGAAGTCCGGCGCCTTTAACGCCGATACGCTGCGCGATTTGACCAAGATGTCGGAAGTGAACAAAGTGCTGTTCCGGCAGCCCACGGCAAAGGCCATCCTCTCCGCGGCGGTGAACGAAGTGGGCAAGCACCTGCGCGTGTCGCGCTGCCTGGCGACCATCGGCCCTCTGGGCCAGCCCCCGCAAATGACGGCGGAATACACCGCCGCCGGAGTCGAAGCCCTGTCTCCGCCGAAATTCACAAAACTGATGGCGGTGCTGGCGGGCGAAGAGCCGGACACGCTGGGGGCCATCACCGTGGACGCGGCGAACGATCCGGCGTTTGCGGAGACGGGCCTGCAATCCGTGCTCGCGGTGCAACTGGTGGACAAGGAGAAGCAGGAGATCGGCGGGATGCTGTTCGCGGCCATGGAAGCGGCGCGGAGGTGGAAGCCGAACGAGAGCTACTTCCTGCAGGCCGTGGGCGACCAGATGCTGGTGGCGGTGAACCACGCGCGCCTGCGCACGCTGATGCGCACGCTGTCCGTGGCCGACGAAAAGACCGGGCTGCTGAGCCCCAGCTCCTACCAGGATTGCCTGCTCGCGGAGACGGCGCGCGCCAAGCAGCAGTCCACGCCGTATTCGCTGCTCATCCTGCAGGTGGACAAGGCGCGGGAGCTAGCGCGGCAACACGGCGAGGACAAGGTGGAGGGGTACATCGAAAACCTTTCGCGGGCGTTGCTCTCCGGCGTGCGGCAAACGGACATCGCGGTGAAGTACGTGGGCTGGGCGGTGGCGCTGGTGATGCCGGACACCAACGGAACGAACGCCATCGCGCTGGCCGATAAGCTGCGCAAGCTCGGCGGAACGGTGAAAGCGCCGTGGAATGGGGCCGGGGTGACGCTGAGCGCGGTGGTGGCCGAGGCCGCGGTCGAGGCGCAGTACGACAATGAAGACATCGTGACGCACCTGATCAACCGCGTGGATTTCGCGCTGGAAGACGTGCGCAAAGGGGAAGGGAACGCCGTGGTCGAATGCCCGTAGAGGGCCGCGAAGGGAGAGTGCTGCGCGGGAGCGAGCGGTACGGAGCAGGGGTTGCATCACCTGCCTGAAACCTGCAGGAACGCCCGGCGTGCGCCGTGAATCTCGAGGAGAAGAAGCGATGGCCATTGAAAAGGTAGGCGTGGCAGGCTGCGGCCTGATGGGTTCGGGCATCGCGCAGGTGTGCGCGCAGTCCGGGTTCCCCACCGTGGTGCGCGAGGTGAACGAGGCGCTGGTGGAGAAAGGGCTAAAGAGCATCGAGAAGAACCTGGACCGTCTGGTGGAGAAGGGATCGCTGAGCGCGAGCGACCGCGCCGCCGCGCGCGGCCGGCTGAAGGGCACCACGAAGATCGAGGACCTCGCCGGGGCGGACATCGTGATCGAGGCCATCGTGGAGCAGTTGGCGGCGAAGCGGGAATTCTGGTCGGCGCTCGAGCCGCTGTGCCCGAAGCAGGTGATTTTTGCGAGCAATACCTCGTCGCTTTCGATCACGGAGATGGCGGTGGGTACGTCGCGGCCCCAGAATTTCGTGGGGCTGCATTTCTTCAACCCTGTGCCGGTGATGAAGCTGGTGGAGGTGATCCGCACGATCGCCACGGATGATGCGGTGTACGACCAGGCGCATGCCTTCGCGCTGCGGCTGGGGAAGACGCCGGTGCGCACCACGGACCGCACGGGCTTCATCGTCAACCGGCTGCTCGTGCCGTATCTGCTGGACGCGGTGCGCGCGCTGGAGGAAGGAGTGGCCTCCATCGAGGACATCGACAACTCCCTGAAGCTGGGTTGCGGGCACCCCATGGGTCCGCTGACGCTGCTGGATTTCGTGGGGAACGATACGACCTATCACATCGCCAATATCATGTTCGAGGAGTTCAAGGAGAAGCGCTTTGCCCCGCCGCCGCTGCTCAAGCGCATGGTGCTGGCCGGGTGGAATGGGCGCAAATCTGGCCGGGGCTTTTATGATTACACCGACCCGAAGAATCCGCGGCCGGTGAAACTAGTCTAAGGACGAAACTCGAAGATCGAAAATCGGCGCAGAGGAACCCATGGCATACGAGAATTTGCTCTACGAAGTGCGCGAAAACATCGCCTGGATCACCTTCAATCGTCCGAACGTGCTGAACGCGCTGAACCACGCCACGCTCGTGGAATTGAACCATGCGTTGCATGCGGCGCGCGAGGATGAGGCGGCGCGGGTGGTGATCCTGACCGGGGCGGGCGAGAAGGCGTTTGTGGCCGGCGCGGACATCAACGAACTGGCGAAGATGAATCCCGTAACGGGACAGCAGACGGCGCTGTTTGGCCAGGGCGTATTGCGGAATCTCGAAACCATGGGCAAGCCCTCGATCGCCGCGATCAATGGATTCTGCCTCGGCGGAGGCTGCGAAATGGCGCTGGCCTGCTCGATGCGAGTGGCGAGCCGGACGGCGAAGATCGGACAGCCGGAAGTGAAGCTGGGAATCACGCCCGGCTACGGCGGTTCGCAGCGCCTGCCGCGCCTGGTGGGGAAGGGACTGGCGCACGAAATGATCTTGACCGGCGAAATGATTTCGGCGGAGGAGGCACTGCGCATCGGCCTGGTGAACCGCGTGACCGAGCCGGGCGAATTGCTGTCCACGTGCGAGGGCATCGCGAAGAAAATCATCGAGAGGTCGCCGCTGGCGGTTCGCTACGCGATGGAGGCGATCGAGCGGGGGATGGAGATGCCGCAGCAAGAGGGGCTGTTTCTCGAAGCGACGCTCTTCGGGCTGTGCGCTTCGACCGAAGACATGCGCGAAGGGACGCGGGCATTTCTCGAGAAGCGTCCGGCGCAATTCAAGGGCAAGTAGCAAAAGCAGAAAAACGAAAAGCGAAAATCGCATGACCGAGAAGAAAGCGCGACCGGGCGAGGTGTCTGGGATTAGCCGGCTGAGCGACCGGCGCGGCGCCGGGATTGCATTTCGGGACGCTCCCGGAGAACATGGACGCATGTCACGGCGAACGCAACGCCACGACGGTGGAGAGGACGCCGGCTCCCTGGGCGCCGACTGGGAATGGGCGAAAGGCGCGCTTTCGAGCCTGGGCGGCTGGGCGGGATTGAAGAGCGGCTCGTGGTTTTATGATTTTGCGCGCTCCACGTTTCGCAGCTACTACGAGCGCGCCACACCGGAATACCTGCGGGAGAAATACCCCGGTAGAGGCACGGAATTTATTGCCGACCGGCTGATCCGCGTGGCGGCGAAGAACGCGATGCTGCTGGGCAGCGTGACGGGCGCGGCGATTTCGGCGGACGAACTGGCCGGGCTGCTTACGGCAGGCGAGGGGGGCGTGGGGATCCCGGGAAACGTGCTGCTGGGCCTTGCGGCGGCGGGCGCGGAACTGGTGCTGCTGGTGCGCTTCCAGCTCCAGATGGTGGCGGGACTGGCGCGGCTCTACGGGGTGGAACTCGACCCGGAAGATCCCGAGGACGTGCTGACGATCTTTACTTTCGCGCTGGGCGGATCGCTGGCCGAACGGGCGGGGCGGCTGGGAATGAAAGTGGGGGCGCGCGCCACGCGGCGGATGGTGGAGCGGCGCGTGAGGCGCGAGATGCTGGCGCCCTGGAAACTGGTGGGCGAGCGCGTGGGCGCGAGGCTGGCCAGCCGGTCGCTGCTGAAATACGCCGTGCCGATGGTGTCGGTGGGAATCGGGGCGGCTTGGAATTACGCCACCACACGCGCGCTGGGACGGCTGGCCCGGCGGCATTTCGAGGGGCGGGCGCGGGAGGAGTCCTCGCTGGTGTTGCGCAGAGCGCAGGCCTGAGGGATTGCCGGGCTCAGGTTGCGCAGCGTTCGATTCCTGCGCTTTTCTAAAGAGCAATGTCATCCGAGCGAAATGAAATGCGGGGAAGTCTTCGCGCCGGGGGGATGCGATTCGGCGTGGTGGTCTCGCGTTTCAACAGCTTTATTACCGAGCGGCTGCTCGCTGCCGCGCTGGACACGCTCCGTGCCGCGGGCGCGGCGGATTCCGACCTGGAAATCGTTCGCGTGCCGGGGTCGTTTGAGATTCCGGTGGCCGCGAAGCAATTGGCGCGAACCGGGCGCGTCGAAGCGATCCTGTGCATCGGCTGCATCCTGCGCGGTGAGACCGCGCATTACGATTACGTCTGCTCGGAGAGCGCACGCGGCATCATGCTGGCGCAAATGGACACGGGCGTGCCCATGGCGTTCTGCGTGCTGACGTGCGACTCGCTCGAACAGGCCATCGACCGCGCGGGACTGAAAGGCGGAAACAAGGGCGCGGAGGCAGCGCTGGCCGCCATCGAAATGGCCAGGCTGATGCGGAAGCTCGCGCCCACCGCCGCAGCCTCCCAGAAGGCTTCTCCTGCCGCCGGTTCCGGCCGGAAGCGCCCGGCCACCGCAGCGCGCCGGCCACGAAGCGCGCGATGACGCTGCGTCGCAAGGCGCGCGAACTGGCCCTCCAGCTTCTTTACCAATGGGAACTTCGCGGGGAGCCGCCGGAAAAAGTGGAAGAGGCGTTCTGGCCCGGGGCGCGGGCCGCGGAACGCACGCGGGGATTCGCGCACCGGCTGTTTACTGGCGCAGTGGCCGCGTTACCGGAGCTCGACGCGCTGATCGAGCTGCACGCCACGAACTGGCGGCTGGACCGCATGAGCGCGATTGACCGCAATATCCTGAGGCTGGCCACCTTTGAGCTGCGATACGCCACCGCGCCGCCGCGGGTGGTGCTGGACGAAGCCGTGGAGCTGGCGAAGAAATTTTCCGATGACGCCGCGCCTGCGTTTGTCAATGGGGTGCTGGATGCGATTGAGAAGGCGGAGAAGACGTGACTGCTGACGCGTGACTGGTGTCGGAGAGAGACCTCATAAAGGGTTCGCTGGTGCTGATTGGAGATTTCCTGCTCCCCCTTTTTTCCCCTGCCGAGCACGAAGCCGCAAAACTGAGTGAAGACGCATCGCTGCCGCGTCCGCTCTTCCCACCAGTCACTCGTTACTAGTCACCAGTCACCGTCCACGAAGCGCTCGTCAGGAAGGAACGCCCACGGGTCGCGCGGCCTACACTTCGATGTGGCCTTCCATTACGGGAACGGCGGTTCCGCTGACACGCGGGACGAGTTTTGTTCCGGCGCGCTCGACGTGAACGTTGATCTCGCTGGGGCGGCCCATCTCGATGCCCTGGTGGATCTGGAGATTCTCCCCCGGCGCGAGTTTGCCGTGCTGCACCAGATAGGCGGCCAGAGATCCGGCAGCGGAGCCGGTGGCCGGGTCCTCGTAGAGTGCCCAGGGAATCATCCCGCGGGCAAAGACTTCACCGCGTCGGCCGGCGGCAAAGCAGTAGGCCAGCGTGCCGTGCTTGGAAATCAGATGGGCGAGGTCGTGAATGTCCAGGCGGATGCGCTTGAGCGCGGCGCGGCTGCGCAGGGGCACCATCAGGTTGAAAATTCCAGTGGAGACGTATTCGAGTGGGAGCTTCGGGTGGAGATCCCCGGCGCGGAGGCCCAGGGCCTCCATCAGGGCCTTTGCGGGCACGCGGTTGGGGAAGAAGCGCGCGGGCGTCTGCACCATGGTGACGCGCGAGGGGCGTCCGTTCTCAAAGTCGACGTCAACGGGGAGGAGTCCCGCACCCACCTCCTGGGTGATGCGCACCGTACCGTCGTTGATGGGAACGACCCCGAGCGTGGCCAGCAAGAACCAGGTGCCGATGACAGGATGGCCGGCGAGCGGAAGCTCGTGCGTGGTGGTGAAGATGCGCAGGCGAGCGAGAGCGCCGTTGTGCGAGGGCCGCTGCACGAAGACGGTCTCCGAAAGATTCATTTCGCGGGCGATGGCCTGCATGCGCTCGGGGGGTATGCCGTCGCCGTCGGTGACCACGGCGAGGGGATTGCCGGCGAACTGTTTGCTGGTGAACACGTCCAGAGTGTAGAAGCGTCTTCTCACCGGGAGCACCGTTCCTGCGTGCTGACGGGCGGTGTCGAAAGGGGCCCCGGGGAGCACGCAAGGGCGAGTATACGCGAGATGCCGGGCTTGCGGCACGAATCGGAGATTTTCCCGGCAGGGGCGAGAGCCGAATTGGCGGGTGGGCGCTACGATGCGCCGGCGGATGACAGGCAGGAATGCCTGTCCTACAGGCCGCGCACGAGAGTTGCCGTGCGGTCCAGGATGGTGCGCGTTGTGGCGGGGGAACTGGTTTCGGCGTAGAGGCGGAGCATGGGTTCGGTGCCGGAGCCGCGGATCATTAACCAACCCGCTTCGCGCGGGGGCCTACCTTTGTCGCCCAGGTAGAGTTTGACGCCGTCGAGGGATTCGCGATTCACGACTGGGAAGTCGAGATGGCGGGCGAGATTCGGATTGCTGAAAAACTCCAGGGCTTTTTCCTTCTGGCCGGGGCGGAGCTCGAGGTCCACGCGGCCAAAGTGGTGCTCGCCGAATTCGGCGTGCAGGTCGCGGATGATTTCTCCGAGCGATTTGCGGTGCCAGGCAAGCACTTCCGCGAGCAGAAGCGCGCTGACGGTGGCGTCGCGCTCGGGCAGGTGGAGCTTCGTGCCTATGCCGCCGCTCTCTTCACCGCCCAGCAGGATGTCGCGTTCCAGCATGAGCTCGCAGATGTACTTGAAGCCGACGGGAACTTCGTAGAGGGCGCGGCCGAATTTGGCGGCGAGCTTGTCCACGAGCTTGGTGACGGAAAAAGTCTTTGCGACATCGCCGGGGACGTGGCGAGTGCCGGCGAGATGCCAGAGCAGGATGGAAAAAATTTGGTGAGGGTTGACGAAGGCGCCGTCGCGGTCCATTGCGCCGATGCGGTCGGCGTCGCCGTCCATGGCGAAGCCGGCGTGGAACTGCCCCGCGCGCATAGCGGCGCGCATGGGCTCGATGTGAGGCTCGATGGGCTCGGGATGGACGCCGCCGAACAGAGGATCGCGGCGGCCGCGGATTTCCTGGCAAGCGATCCCGTGGCGTTCGAACAGGGCTTTCAGCAGGCCGGCGCCCGAGCCGTGCATGGGGTCAATCAGGAAGCGGAACTGGGCGGCCCTCAGGCGATCCCAGTCCACGAGTTTGTCGAGGGATTCGAGATAGGGCGCGCGCACGTCGAGCGAATGGATGAGCGCGGGGCGCGGGGGAAGCGCGGGAACGCCGTCGCGGAGGACGACGGCCAGTTCCTGCTCGATTTCCGCGACGATGGAGGGAAGCGCGGAGCTACCGTAGCTGGCCTTGTACTTCATGCCGTTCCACTTCGCGGGATTGTGGCTCGCGCTGATGACGATGCCGCCCGCGGCGCCGCGCTGGCGGACGAGCAGCGAGATGGCAGGAGTGGGGCAGGATTGCTCCGCGAGCCAGACGGGAATGCCGGCAAGGGTGAGCGTTTCCGCGGCGGTGCGGGCGAATTTCTCAGAGTCGAATCTGTTGTCGTAGCCGACGAGGACGCCGCGTTCGGGATTTTCGGCGCGGACGACATAGCGCGCGATGGCGTGGGCGACTTTGCGGACGTTCTCGTGGGTGAAGTCGTCGGCGATGATGCCGCGCCAGCCGTCGGTACCGAACCGGATCGTGACTGGTGACTCGTGACCCGCCAGGACACCGGCGGGCAGGCTGGTGACTGGCGGGGAGGGGCGGCACGGCATGGGAGAAAGTTAGCAGGTTACGGTTGGAGGCCGAAAGGTGAAAGTTGGCTATGTGCGGAATGGATATGGAAAGGATCGCTCTGGGACAATGGGCCAATTTCCAAATGGTGACAAAGCGGGGATGATTGGGGCAAGGGAACCGCTCTCACCGGCGCTTGAGAGCTTCGAGCGCTTCGAGCGTGCGCGGCCAGTCGGATCCCAGCAGACGGGAGAGGCTGCGATCGGCGAGAAGTTTTCCGCCCGTTTGGCAGCGGGCACAGTAATTCGTTTCGTTGTCGGCGTAGCGGATGCGCTGAATCTTTTCTCCACACCTCGGGCATGGCTCTCCATATCGTCCGTGAACGGCCATGCCTTTGCGAAACGCGGTTACGTTTTCGGGGAAGCCGGACCCCGCCTCGGCTCGCAGCCGGTCAATCCAGAACGTGAGAGTCTGACGCGTTGCGGCGAGCAGGCGTTCCCACTCGGGCGGCACGAGTTTGTGGGTGAGAGTGACCGGAGAAAGTTGCGCTGCGTGCAGGATTTCATCGGAATAGGCGTTACCGATGCCGCTGACCAGGCGCGGATCGGTAAGAGCTCGCTTGAGCGTGTGATTTTCGGCCGTAAGCGCGTCGCGAAACGAGCTAAGATCGCTCGCAAAGATTTCGATTCCGCCCGGGTCCACGGAACGCAGGCCTTTCTCGCCGGCAAGGACATGCAACGAGGCGCGATGCTTTATGCCGGCTTCCGTAAGCACCAGAGAGCCGGTGGGAAAATCGAAAGCTCCCAGATTCCGGCGGCCGGCCAGCTTCGCCTTTGGCGGACGCCAGTGCAACCGGCCGGCAATCATCAAGTGCAGCACCAGCCAGAGATCGCCTTCCACTCCAATGGCGATGCGCTTGCCGATGCGCCGCAGTTCGCGCACCAGGCGGCCTTCCACGCTGGTGACCGGCGGCTGTGCGGTTCGCAGCAGAAAAGGGCTGGCGAGCCGCACGCGCTCGACCGGCTGCGCGACGATGCGTCGTTCGAGGGCACTGATGTAGGCGGCGATATCCGGCAGTTCCGGCATGGTTATCAGCTTGCAGTCGACACCCGCGCTTTTGCAACATGCGCTTAGCGAGAAAGAGAAATGGCCGGCGCCCGTTCCGGCGGGATGACGACCGAGCCGGGAGAGAACGAGGGACCGGACCAACTTCCGGATTGCCGACGATTCGATCAGAACCCGACATGCGATGGTGCTAGGATTTATTCGTGAACGAGTGTTCTGACCGTTTTTTCCACACTAGCGGCCTTCGCGTCGTTGAGCGCTTGCGCGGTCTGGCTCTCGTTGGGAGAAGGCGTTCCATGTCTAAAAAAATAGTCGGGTATCCGAGGCAACATGCTTAAGAGGGACAAATGAGCAACCAAGAACCGCAAGCACAACCCGTCTCCCCATCGATGCAGATGATGCAGATCCTGTGGCCAGGAGCAATCGCGGTGCAGGCCATCCATGTTGCCGCCAAGTTCGCCCTTGCCGATCTCATCGCCAGCGGCCCCAAGAGCATCGAGGAACTGGCAGAAGCCACACATACGCATGGCTCGTCGCTGGGGCGGTTCTTGCGGGCGCTCACGAGCCTCGGGATCTTCGCCGAGGACACGACGGGCCGGTATCGACAAACCGCGTTGAGCGACACGCTCCGAAGCGATCATCCGGAGTCGATCCGGCCTTCGGCCATGATGCTGGGCGCGCATTTTGTCTGGGAGCCATCCGGCGCGCTAGAGGAGACGGTTCGGACCGGGCAACCGTCGTTCGAACGCGTATACGGCGCCCCATTCTTCGAGTACCTGGCTGGGCATTCGGACGATGCTGCTGTCTTCAACGCCGCGATGAGTTCCTCGCCAGACTATCTGGCCGCCATCGTCGGCGCGTACGACTTCTCCAAGTTTGAACGAATCGTCGATGTGGGCGGAGGCCATGGCCGACTTCTTGCCGGAATCCTCATTGCCAACCCTCGCCTGCGCGGTGTCCTTTACGACCTGCCCGACGTAGTCGCCGAAGCGTCCGCCCTGCGGCAGGAGCCGATAAGCCAGCGGTGCGAAATCATCGGCGGAGATTTCTTCAAAGGAGTTCCCGCCGGAGCTGACGCGTACCTGTTGAAGGGCATTATCCATGACTGGAACGACGAGGCGGCTTTGAAGATCCTGAAAAACTGCCGGCGCGCGATCCACCCGGATGGCCGGCTGTTGGTCGTGGACGCGGTGTTGACGCGGTCCACGGCCCTCACAACGGCGCTGATGGACATGTTGATGATGGTCTTGACCAGCGGCCAAGAGCGAACCGAACCGGAGTTTCGGTCCCTCCTTCAGGAAGCGGGCTTTTCGATGGTGCAGGTGATTCGGGCGGCGGGCGTTTCCATGATTGAAAGCCGGCCCGTCTAGGGAGGCCCGTGGTGCCGAAGGCATTGCATCGGAATAACCCAAGTATGTTTTGACAGAAAATCCGGGTAGTAGCCGGTTGACGAGCGACCCGGAACTTAGCGAAACAACTTCTGAGTGGCCGACCAGCCGCTCAGTGACCTTATCCAGTACTGTGAGCTATGGTGATGTTACGCCAACTATCATGGATATACGGTTCCGTAAAAAGGATCCGGCACCAATTCGCTGCATAGAATCACAGACGCAGCGTCTCAGTTTGATGCGGGGGTCATATGGGGAATGTCGGCAAAATTAACGGACGCCGCCGATACGAGTCGGATGGGGAGATACGCAATGAAAACCGATTCATCGCCAGCATTAGCCTTGGGCACGCGGGACGGAAACGAAAATCCGGCGCGGGAGATCGCGCTGTGGCGAATTTATCTTCTGAGGGCCGGATACCTCTTGATTGCCGTCGGCATGGGAATGCAGAAGGTTCCTGCCTTCCTTCATCACAGGCCTTGGGAGCTGATGCATGGCGTGGTCAATTCCATGCTGCTCGCCCTAGTGCTGCTGGCGGTTCTAGGGCTACGCTATCCCTTGAAAATGCTGCCGCTTCTGTTCTGGGAAATAGCATGGAAGGCCACATGGCTTCTCGCGGTGGCGCTGCCTGGCTGGCAGAACCACACCATGGACGCAGACACCTGGGACACAACTTTTGCCTGCCTGATGAGCGTGATCTTCCTGTTCGTCGTGCCGTGGGACTATGTCTGGCGGAATTTTGTCGCCGCACGCGGTGACCGCTGGTGGTGAACGCTTTGCGGTAAGCGTCCGCTGTTGGCCGCGGGATTGGAGGTGGGGTTCAGACGGGTTTGCGCGTTTTACGGGGTCCGAGGCGCACGAGACGATTGCGGATTTTGGTTTCGTCGAGGGCATTGGGCTCGAAGGGACCACCGTACCAATCGGTCAATTCGTCGTGGTCGTGGTGCTTGGGATCCTCGAGCGCTTCGAGGAAAGCGTAGAAAACCGGCCATCCGCCCTAATACCCTGAAGAGTAAAGTCGGTGCAGTCTGGTCCTGCAGCTTGCCGCTGCCCTTCCATAATCCGGTAAGGGAAGGGTTGCCGACAACCCGTCTAGGATCGCGCTAAGGCGCAAGGTTCGGAGGAGAAGAGTCAGAGAAGGTCTTTGCGTTTCTGGGCTTCGAGCCACTTTACGATTTTACCCACGTCCTGAGCGCGGCTGCGCGGGCAGATGAGCAGGGCGTCCGGGGTTTCGACCACCACGAGATCGTTTACTCCCAGCAGAGCTACCATCTTTGCTTGTTTGATATCGCTCCAGATGTAGTTTCCGGCAGCGTCGATGGCGCAGAGCGGGGCCGAGGAGACATTCTTCCCGGGCGTGCCGGGAGCGGCTGCTGCGGCCAGTTCGTAGACGGCGGCCCAGGAGCCGATGTCGCTCCAGCCGACTTCGGCGGGGAGGACGTAGACGTTGCCGCCGTCCGGTTGCTGCGTGGCGGGCTCCAGGATGGCGTAATCCACGGAGATATTTTCGAGCTTGGGGTAGGCGCGGGCTAGGGCTGAGGCATAGCGGGGCATGCCGATGGTTTCCGCGACGCGGGCGAGGGCCTGGTGCGTGGCGGGGAGAAAGCGGCGGAGCGCATCGAGATACGTTGCGGCGCGCCAGAAGAACATGCCAGCGTTCCAGTAGTAGTTTCCTGAGGTGAGGAACTCGCGCGCCACGGATTCCTGTGGCTTTTCGGTGAAATGCTTCACGCGAAAGACGGGAGAGGGAGCCGTCCTGAAGGGCGGCTCTACAAGAGCGACAGGAGCGACAGGGGCGGCGCGTTCGACGTAGCCGTAGCCGGTTTCGGGGCGGGTGGGCGGGATGCCGAGGACGACGAGATTTTCACCACGCGCGGCGACATCGAGAGCGGCGCCGAGGATGCGGCGGAAGCCTTCGGCATCGGCGATGAAATGATCGGCGGGAAGGACGGCCATGAGGGCTTGCGGATCGTGATGGACGAGGTGGAAAGCGGCGAGAGCGATGGCCGCGGCGGTGTTGCGTCCCACGGGCTCGGCCAGGACGTGGGCGGCGGGGAGCCGGGGGATCATTTTTCGCACGGCGCTTATCTGCTCGGTAATGGTGACCGTCCAGAGGCGCGAATAGGGAATTACGGGGAGCAGGCGTTCGACGGTTTGCTGGAGCATGGTGGTGCGGCCGACGATATTCAGGAGTTGTTTGGGCGAGCGCACGCGGCTGCGCGGCCAGAAGCGGGTGCCGCGGCCACCGGCGAGAATGACGGCGTGAGCGGCGTTTTCGGCCGGGGGTTGTGACCGCTTGCGCGTCATGGAGTTGCGCCTCGCGGAGTTCGGAGGGGAGACAGCAGTTCCCTCAGCCCCGCAAAACGCGCGGGGCTTCGGGATGACAGCGTTGTGAGAGGAGCGGCGCGGGTCATGGGTGGATGATGCGCGACCATTCGTCGCGGGGAATGCCGAGGCCGGCGAGGCGGCGGCAATAGGCGTCGAGGTCGGGAACGCTGGTGTGCAGGAGCACGGTGGGCTCTTGCGGTTCGAGCTGATAGGCGCCCAGGGCCGCGGGAAGGAACCAGACCTGCATGCGGCCATAGGGCTGCTTCTCGTGACCCGAGTCGATGTGGCCGGAGCCGGAGAGAAACACGACGAGCTCGAAGCTGCCGGGCGAAGTGACGCCGCCGATGCGGCGGTCGAATTCCCAGCGTTCCGTGGCGAAATAGCGGCAGGCGGCGAGAAAGAGCTGGGTGAGCCCGCGCTCGGCGTGGCGGACGGGCTTCACTTTTTCTCCCAACTGTTCGCGGAAGTTGATGACGTCGAAGGCCTGGCGGACGTGGAGAGGGCGCTCGCGGCCGTCCGGGCCTTTTCGCTTGTAGTCGTAGACGCGGTAGGTGATGTCGGACTGTTCCATGATTTCGCAGAGCATGATGCCGTCGCCGATGGTGTGCACGGTGCCCGGGGGAACGTAAACCGAGTCGCCGGGAGCGACGGGAATGCGCGCGACGAGGGATTCGAGCGAGCCGTCGTCGATGGCGCTGCGAAATTTTTCCGGGGTGACGCCGGGCCGCAGGTTGACCAGGAGCTCGGCGCCGGGGCGGGCGGCGAGGACGTGCCACATCTCCGTTTTTCCGCGGCCGCCGCGGTGGGCTTCGTGCTTGGCGGCGTAGGCATCGTCGGGGTGGACCTGAATAGAGGGCTTTTCCCCGGGGAACAGGAATTTCACGAGGATGGAGATCTGGGGATCGGCGGCGCAGCGCGTGCCTTTCCACTCCACGGGCATCTCGCGCCAGGCGTTATCCAGCTCGCGTCCGGCAAACGGCCCGGTGGCGAGGCGGCAGGAGGCGCCGGTGAGCCACATCTCGGCGATGGGAGGATCCTGGCCGATGAGCTCGGGGAAGAGCGGGGAAAGATCGCGCATGCCCCACAGGCGCCGATCAATGATGGAGTCGAGGCGTGAAGGGACGAGTGGCATCAGCAGGGGGAAAAGAAATCGGTGAGGCGGCGCAGCCCCTCGTCAATCCGCTCGATGGAGGTGGCGTAGGAGATACGCAGGAAACCGGCGGCGCCGAATCCCTCGCCGGGGACCACGGCCACATGCGCGGATTCGAGCAGGCGGCGGGCGACCACGGCGGAATCGAGGCGGCCGTTGGAGGCGGCGCGGCATTCGGCGTCGCGGGTGCGGCATGCGGCGATATTGGGAAACGCATAGAAGGCGCCCTGCGGCTCCATGCAGGTGAGCCCGGGGATGGCGCGGAGGCCGTCGAGGACGCGTGCGCGGCGGCGTTCGTATTCGGCGAGCATGGCGACGACGGAGTCCATGGGTCCGCGCACGGCTTCGAGCGCGGCGTGCTGCGCGATGGAGGTGGGGTTGGACGTGGACTGGCTCTGGAGCTTTATGACGGCCTTGGCGACGGGCTCCGGGGCGAGAACGAAGCCTACGCGCCAGCCGGTCATGGCGAAGGTTTTCGAGAGCGAGCCGCAGACGATGACGGTGGGTTTCGCGTCCGGAAGACTGGCGACGGAAAACGGCCGGCGGCCGCCGTAGAGAAAATGGGAGTAACACTCGTCGGTGAGCAGCCAGACGCCGCGGCGGCGGCAGAGGTCCAGAATCTTGGCGAACTCCTCGCCGGGGAGAATCGCGCCGGTGGGATTGGAGGGGGAATTGACGATGACCATACGGGTTTTCGGGGAAATGGCGGCTTCGACGTCGCGGGCGAGCAGGCAAAACCCGTCGTGCTCGTGGGTCTGGACGAAGACGGGCTTGGCGCCGGCGTATTTCACGATGTCGGGAAAACTGACCCAACAGGGAACCGGCATCACCACCTCGTCGCCGGGATTCACGAGGACGTTTACGGTGTTGAAGATGGCGTGCTTTCCGCCAACGCTCACGGCGCACTCCGAGGCTTGGTAGGCAGTGCCGAGCTGCGCGGCATGCCATTCACAGATGGCCTGGCGCAGGGGCAGGATGCCGCCGGCGGGAGTGTATTTGGTGAAGTTCTGCTCGAGGGCGCGGATGGCGGCGCGCTTGATGTGGTCGGGAGTGGGGAAATCGGGCTCGCCGGGGCCGAAGTCCACGACGTCTATGCCGCGGGCTTTATAGCGCTCCGCTTCCATCAGGACGGCCAGCGTGGGGGATTCCGTGATGCGTTCGATGCGCTGCGAGAGCTGCATGACGTCCTCCCCTCCGCGGCCTAATGAACCTTCGCCTTCAACCGCTCGACGACCAGAGGCGGCACGAGCCCGTCGATGGCTCCGCCGAGCTGCGCAACCTCCCGAACCAGCCGCGAGCTGAGGTAGGTGTATCGTTCCGCCGGCATCATGAAGACGGTTTCCACGGCGGGCTCGAGCCGGCGGTTCATCAGCCCCATCTGGAACTCGTACTCGTAGTCGGAGACGGCGCGGATGCCCCGCAGGATCACCTGGGCGTTGCGCCGCCGCACATAATCCACCAGAAGGCCGCCGAACAGATCCACTTCCACATTGGACCATTCCTGGGTGACTTCGCGCAGCATCTCCGCGCGTTCGCGCGCGGAGAACAGAGGCGTTTTGTCGAGGTTCTGGAGTACAGCGACAATCAGCCGATCGAACATACGGGCGCCGCGGGCGATGAGGTCCAGGTGCCCGTTGGTCACGGGGTCAAACGACCCCGGATAGATGGCAACGATGCTTTTCATGCTCGGGGCATTGCTGGGCGCCATTCTAACTCAGAAAAGAAGGCGCAGATACCGGGGGATGGCGCCGGGAAGGTTGACGGAGGGAAGGGATGCGCTGCGATTGCGGGAGAGAGGCTCGAATGTATGGCGGCGTGAGAAGGCTTGAGAGGCGGTGTGAGCCGATAGGTTCGAAGTGAGCCACGGTAACGCGTGGAGGCGCTCTGTGAGTTTGCGACGAGGGTGGAAAGCTGGGAGCGGAGTGCGGGGCACAGACTGAAGTCTGTGCTACTTGGTGCGCCGTGGCCACCTTTCGGCCTCGGTTTTGCTTTTTTCGGCGGATTTTTGTACCATATCGGACTGGCCGGGTCGCATTCTAGCGGGTTCAGTTCCAAAGGCTTGCAGGAAAGCAGGCCAGTTGACAAGAGTGACTGGAAGGCGTAGATTGAATATACGACCAAAGCGGTCGCATTGCTTATGCTGAAACTGTCGAAGAAGGCTGACTACGGACTAATCGCCCTGAAGCATCTGGCGCTGCACGACGGCGAAGGTACGGCCAGCGCGTCGGACATTGCCGAGATTTACGGCATTTCGGGGACGCTGATGGCGAAGGTCTTACAGCGGCTGGCGCGGAAGGGCCTGCTGCGTGCGAGCCACGGGTCGACAGGAGGCTACGTGTTGGCGAAGAATCCGGCGCAGATCACGGCGCTGGAAGCGATCAGCGCGATTGACGGGCCGGTAATGATTACCTCGTGCGAGACGACGCACGGGGTATGCGACCATTCGGACGTTTGCACGGTGCGCGATCCGCTGCGCCGGGTAAACGACGGGATTCTGCAAGTGCTGGAAGCGGTGACGATCACAAACCTGGCCCAGGGGAACGATCCGGCGGGCTTGGTGGAGCTGCGGGGGTAGGAGAGAAGAAGAGGGAGGGTGTGGCCGCTGGCTTTGTGCGGGCATCTTACGAGGCGGGGAAGTGAAGGCGCACAGGCTGAAGCCTGTGCCACTGGGGAGAGGGACATGGCAGTGAAACTACCGATTTACATGGACAACCACGCGACCACGCCCGTGGACCCGCGGGTGCTGGAAGCGATGCTGCCGTACTTCACCGATAACTTCGGGAACGCCGCCAGCCGCAACCACGAGTTCGGGTGGAAGGCGGAGGAAGGCGTGGAGCACGCGCGGGAGCAGGCGGCCCGCCTGATCGGGGCCACGCCGAAGGAAATCATCTGGACGAGCGGCGCGACGGAATCGAACAACCTGGCGATCAAGGGCGTGGCGGAGATGTACCGGGAGAAGGGGAACCACATCATCACCGAGGTGACCGAGCACAAGGCGGTGCTGGACACCTGCAAGCGGATGGAGAAATACGGGTATGAAGTGACCTACCTGCCGGTGGCCAAGGACGGGCGGGTGGGCCTGGACGAACTGCGGCGAGCGATCACGCCGAAGACGATCCTGATCACCATTATGTACGCGAACAACGAAATCGGGGTGATACAGCCGATCGCGGAAATCGGGGCCATCGCGAAGGAGAAGGGCGTTTTCTTCCACGTGGACGGGGTGCAGGCGGTGGGCAAGATCCCGGTGGACGTGATGAAGGACAACATCGACCTGATGTCCATGAGCGGCCACAAGATTTACGGGCCGAAGGGCGTGGGAGCGCTGTACGTGCGGCGGCGGAATCCGCGGGTGCAGCTCGCGCCGCTGATTGACGGTGGGGGGCACGAACGCGGGATGCGCTCGGGCACGCTGAACGTGACAGGGATCGTGGGGTTCGGGAAGGCCTGCGAGCTGTGCCAGGAGGGGATGCCCACGGAGTCGGTGTGGATGCGCGGGCTGCGGGACCGGCTGAAGGATTCGATTTTTTCGCAGCTCGACGAAGTGTTCGTGAACGGCTCGATGACGCACCGGCTGCCGAACAACCTGAACATCAGCTTCGCTTACGTGGAAGGCGAATCCATGCTGATGGGGATCAACGACATCGCGGTGTCCAGCGGGTCGGCGTGCACGTCGGCGACGCTGGAGCCGAGCTACGTATTGAAGGCGCTGGGAGTGGGAGAAGACCTGGCGCACACGTCCATCCGCTTCGGGCTGGGCCGGTTCAATTCGGAAGAGGAAGTGGATTACGTTTCCGCGCGGGTGGTGGAGACGGTGCGGCGGCTGCGGGAGCTTTCGCCGCTGTACGAGATGGCGAAAGAGGGCATGGATTTGAGCAAGATGACGTGGAATACGCACTGATGAACGAACTGAAGTAAGGAAGTAAGTAAGGAAGTAAGGAAACAGGAGAGAGGGAAGGGAAAGATTCCGAATCGGAGG
Organism: Candidatus Acidiferrales bacterium; assembly: GCA_035272605.1. Taxonomy (GTDB): domain Bacteria; phylum Acidobacteriota; class Terriglobia; order Acidiferrales; family UBA7541; genus JOPF136. The sequence continues at coordinate 22,790 of DATEQM010000179.1, forward strand.
CAACATGGCGTACTCAGATAAAGTGGTAGATCATTACAACCATCCGCGGAACGTGGGCTCGATGGACAAGAGCGATCCGACGGTGGGCACGGGGCTGGTCGGCGCGCCGGAATGCGGCGACGTGATGAAGCTGCAGATGAAGATCAACCCGGAGACGCAGGTAATCGAAGAGGCGAAGTTCAAGACCTTCGGGTGCGGCTCGGCCATCGCCAGCTCGTCGCTGGCCACGGAGTGGGTGAAGGGCAAGACGGTGGAGGAAGCCCTGTCCATCAAGAACACGGACATCGTGCGGGAGCTGGCGCTGCCGCCGGTGAAGATCCATTGTTCCGTGCTCGCGGAGGACGCCATCAAGGCGGCCATCAGCGACTGGAAGCGGAAGAACGCCGAGGCGGAGAAACCTGCGGCGTCCTCGGCGGCCGGCCCGTCCTGAGGGCGAAAAATGGAAGGACTTCGCGGGCGGGGCGACCCGTCTGCTGAAGGCGCTTCATGATTCACATCACCGAAAAGGCGGCGGAGAAAATCCGCGACCTGCTCGTCCACGAAGGCGTGCCGGAGGCGACGGGAGGGCTGCGCCTGGGCGTGCAGGGCGGAGGGTGCTCCGGATTGTCGTACGCCATGCGCCTGGAGACGCAGAAGCGGGACCGGGACCAGGTGATCGAAGAGCACGGGGCGCGCGTGTTTGTAGACCCGAAGAGTTTTCTCTTTCTGAACAACACAACGCTCGATTACCGCGAGACGCTCATGCACCGGGGCTTCGTGTTTGAAAACCCGCAGGCTGCGCGCTCGTGCGGGTGCGGCACGTCGTTCACGGCGTAGGAGCGGCGCCGCTGGGTCTCGCCGTGGGGAAAAAATTGCTGCCCGCCGGGGGAGAGGTACGCCCGTGAGGGTCTGGGACTGCGACGAATGAGCGGAGCCGAAAAAACCGGAGTGAGTGAGGTGGCGGCCGCGCCGGGCAATCAGGTTGCATGCTGGAAGTGCGGCAAGCCGGCCGGGGCCGGGCATTTTTGCCACGAGTGCGGGACCATCCAGCCGCTGCCGCGCGGCACGGACTATTTCGCGATGCTGAGCCTGCCGCGGAAACTGTGGATCGAGATGGAGAGACTGGAGACGCGATTCCACCAGCTTTCCTGGAAGCTGCACCCGGATAATTTCGTGCGCGCGAGCGCGGAGGAGCGCGAGATGTCGCTGGAGCGCTCGTCGCAATTGAACGACGCTTACCGCGTGCTGCGGGACCCGGTGGCGCGGGTGGAATACCTGCTGGGGCTTGCAGGGATGCGGAAAGAGGGCACGACGAAGCAGCAGGCGCCGCCGGAACTGCTGGAGGAAGTGTTCGAGCTGAACGAGCGGCTCGACGAGCTGCGCAGCGCGCGGGCGGCGCACGAGGAAGGCGCGGAGATGGCCGCGCTGCGCAAAATGCTGGAGGAAGCGGCGCACGGATTCGAGGAGCGGCTGGCGGACGTGGACGCGCAATTGATGGCGGCGGCGAGGGAATGGGACGCCACGGTGGATTCGGGCGACGCGGCGGGCGGGCGCGCGGCGCTCGCGCGGATGAATGAAATACTGAACCGGCGGTCGTACATCCGGAATCTGGTGCGCGGAGTGACGCAGGAGCTGGCGGAGTAAGAACGAAAAACGAAAATCGAAGAACGAAAAACGGCAGAAGGGACAGAACGGCAGGGCAATCCCGAGGCTTCGGGACCGCCTGAGAAAAGCGGTGTCGAGCCGCCGCACTCCAAAGGGAGAGTATGGGACGGACGGTTGGAATCGATTTAGGGACGACGAACAGCCTGGTGGCGTTTCTGGACCCGGCCACGGGACGGCCGCAGTGTATCCCGGGGCCGTACGGCTCGACGCTGTGCCCCTCGGTGGTCAGTCTGGATGCGGATGGCACGCTGGTGGTGGGCGAGGCGGCGCGGCGGCGGCTGCTCACGCAGTCCGAGCGCACGATTTATTCGGTGAAGCGGCTGATGGGGCGCGGCCTGGAGGACGTGCAGGAGGAGCTGCGAATTTTTCCGTTCCGCGTGGATCTGGAGAGCCGGCAGGTGATCCGCGTGCGGCTGGGCGACCGGGTGTTCACGCCTCCGGAGATTTCGTCGTTTATTTTGCGGGAGCTGAAGAGCTGGGCAGAGAATTTTTTCGGCGAGCCGGTGGAGCGCGCGGTGATCACCGTTCCGGCGTATTTCAACGATGCGCAACGCCAGGCCACACGGGATGCCGGGCGGCTGGCGGGGCTGGAGGTGCTGCGGCTGGTGAACGAGCCGACGGCCGCGGCGCTGGCTTACGGCCTGCACAAACAGCAGCGAGGGCTGGTGGCCGTCTACGACCTGGGCGGGGGCACGTTCGACATTTCCGTGCTGAAGCTGATTTCGACGACCGAGGGCGACATCTTTCAGGTGCTCTCCACCAACGGGGATACGCACCTGGGCGGCGACGACATTGATAACGCGATGCTCGCCGTGGCGCGCGAAGAGATCCGCGCGCGCACCGGCGTGGACCTGGACGCGCATCCGGAGGCGGTGCAGGAAGTGCGCAAAGCGCTGGTGGCGGCGAAGCACGAGCTGTCGTCGGATGCAGCAGCCACCGTCCGCGTGGCACTGCCCGGCGGCACTGCGTATGTGCGGGAGTGGACGCGAGAAGAGTTTGAAGCGCTGCTCGGCCCGATCGCCGAGCGCACCATGGGCCCGGTGAGGCAGGCGCTGGCAGACGCGCACCAGAAGCCGCAGGCCATGGAGGAGGTGGTGCTGGTGGGAGGGGCGACCCGCACGCCGATGATCCGCCGGCGCGTGGAGGAATACTTCGGCCGCGTGCCGCACACGGAGCTGAATCCGGACGAAGTGGTGGCGCTGGGCGCCGCAGTGCAGGCGGACATCCTGGAAGGCGGCGTGCGGAACATGCTGTTGCTGGACGTGACGCCGCTGTCGCTGGGGATCGAGACGATGGGGGGCGTGGTGGCGCAGATCATTCCGCGGAATTCGACGATTCCGGCGAGCGCGCAGGAGCTGTTCACCACCGGTGTGGAGAACCAGACGGGAATCGACATTCACGTGCTGCAGGGCGAGCGCGAACTGGCGCGGGATTGCCGATCGCTGGCGCGGTTTACGCTGCGCGTGCCCCCGATGCCTGCGGGCATGGCGCGGGTGGAGGTGAAATTCCTGATTGACGCGAGCGGGATCCTGCAAGTGGAGGCGCGGGATCTGCGGACCGGGGAGAAGCACTCGATCGAGGTGCAGCCGAGCTACGGGCTGAATGATGCGGAGATCGAACGCATGCTGGAGGAATCCATCGAGTTCGCCGAGGAGGATTTTGCCACGCGGCAGTTGATTGAGGCGCGGAACGAGGGGGAGAGCATTCTGGCCGCAACGCAGAAGGGAATGGCGGGAGAGGCGGCGGAAGGGCTGGGCGAATCGGAGCGGGCGGAGATTGCCGCCGGAGTGGCCGCGCTCCGGGAGGCCATGCGCGGCGAGGATTACAAATTGGTGCGCGCGCGGATCGAGGCGCTGAATCAGGCCACGGGACCACTGGCTGAAGCCATGATGAACCAGGTTCTACACGTCACGGTGGAGGGGAAAAAGCTCTCGGAGGTGTGAACGGCGCGCAGCGGGGGAAGAAAGAGCGCAGCCAGAAGTGGCTGCGCCACTGCGGCAGGAGAGACAGACAATGGGCGGCAAAAATCCATACATCCAGGAAACGAGCTACAAGCCGGCCACGAAGAAGTACAAAGTCACCTTTCAATACGAAGGGAAGACGCAGGAAGTGGAAGTGGATCCGGGGCAAGTGCCCTACGGCCACGATGGCTTGCCGGGCAGCATCCTGGACATCGCCCTGGGCGCGGGGATTCCGCTGGACCATGCGTGCGGGGGCGTGTGCGCCTGCTCGACGTGCCACGTGGTGGTCCACCAAGGCCTGGAGAGTTGCAACGACGGCACCGATGACGAATACGATGAGTTGGACGAAGCGCCGGGGATCACGCCGAAGTCACGGCTAAGTTGCCAGTGCGTGCCGGACGGCAGCACCGACATGGTGGTCGAGATCCCGTCCTGGAACAAGAATTACGCGCGGGAGAGCCACTAGGCTGGCGGGCGCGAAACGCCCGAGCGGACACGGAGACTCGCGGAAGAGGCTCGGCCGGCTGGTCCCGACGCATGGGGACGGCGCTGCCAAGACGCGAAGGAGCTGAGATGCCCGGAACATTCGATTGGGACGACGCGGAAGAGATCGGGTTCCGGCTCTCGGAGAAATTCCCGGACAAAAATCCCCTGGAGGTCCGCTTTACCGATCTGCACCAATGGATCACGGAACTGGAAGGTTTTACCGGCGACGCGAAGATGTCCAACGAGGGGAAACTGGAAGCCATCCAGATGGCATGGCTCGAGGAGTTTCAGGAACAGCAGGAGGGATGAGTGGCGGTGACTCGTGACTGGTGATTGGTGACTGGTGGGAGAGTGGAGACGACGACGGATCGAGAGTTGGTGGCGCCCACTGGGTTTTCCTCGGTTGTGATTCCCGCGGAACTCTTTTACTCTAACAAATGGCCGCAGGATTTAGCCGCTGTGGCGCCATGGTGCAACGGCTAGCACATCGCCCTTTCAAGGCGGTAATGCGGGTTCGATTCCCGCTGGCGCTACCAGATTCCCGCGTAGGCGTCGCCGCACATGATAGAATTTATATGCGTGTAATATTTGAACCCTGCGCGCGGAGGTGAAGTTCCACGGCCATGGCGACGGAACCTGTGCATTTGGAAGCGAAGGAAGGATCGCGCGCGGGCCATCGCATCCTGCGGCTGAGCGGCGCGCTGACTCTGCACACATTGTTTCCCTTTCAAGATGCGGTGCGCGCGGACAAGGCCTCGACACTGATTCTGGATCTCACCGGGGTGCCCTTTGTGGACTCGGTGGGGATCGGGGCGCTGGTCGGTGCGTACGTTTCGCGGCAGAGGGACGGGCGGAAGCTGGCGCTGGTGGGAGTGAGCCAGCGGGTGACCGCCGCGCTGGACATTACCCAGGTCACGAGTTTATTTCCCACGTTCCCGACGGTGGAAGCTGCCGAGAAGTCCCTCCCCTAAGCCTGCCTCGCCCGGCTCGATGTCCCTCGGCGCGGCGGAGATCGCATCCAGGAGGCGGCCGATGAGGGCGGCCGCGTTCGAGGTTGTTCCCACAAAGTCCAGTCTTCATGGAATATGCCCGATTTTTTCACGAGGAATTCACGCGGGTAGGCATCCGAGGGAATGGCGAGCGCGCTAGCGCTAGGGGCATCCCGCCAAGGCGGGATCGTGCCCCTACGAGACGCAGTCAGCGCCGCGGGAGGCCATCAGGACTTCGCCAATTCCTTCAAGAAGCAGTGTGAGTGTCCCGTCGGTCCGGTCAGAAATTCAGGTTAGTGTGCGTGAGTGACAAAGAGAGCCAGCGCAGCCGGAGCCAAAATGAGCGAGCCCAGCTAGGCCATTGGTTTCTCTCGCAGCACGAGCCGCGCCGCCCGCGCGCGGCGCCACCGGCCGGGAGATCGCAGAAAGGCGAAGTCTCAACCACCGGTTGCACGAGTGCGGTTTCCGTGCGGGAGTTGCAGTAGAATGGACGAGCGGAAAATGCCCTGAGGGGCAAGGGAGTACAACGAATGGCGACGTTTTACAAAGCCTCCAACCCGGTGCTGAAAGAGAAGACCTTCGAAAACGTGCGTGCCTTCGGCGGCGAGCAAACGATGACGCTCGACGGCACGGTGAACAAGACGGGCCTGCTGTTGATCTGTGCGACCACGACGGCTGCCTGGACCTGGCACCTGGCGCGCTCGGGCGAGCCGGGCGCCGTGGGACTTCCCTTGATGGTGGGGCTAATCGGCGGATTGATCGTGGCGCTGGCGACGGTCTTCAAACCAGCCTGGTCGCCGGTCACGGCACCGCTCTACGCATTGCTGGAAGGGCTGGTGTTGGGAGGAGTCTCGGCGCTCACCGAGCTGAAGTTCCCGGGCATCGCCATCCAGGCGGTGATGCTGACGCTGGGGACGCTGGTGTGCATGCTGGTGATGTACCGCACGCGCATGATCCGCGCGACACAGGGTTTCAAGGTGGGGGTGTTCGCAGCGACGGGCGGGATCATGCTGGTGTACGTGGTATCGATCGTGCTGGGCTTCTTCGGCATCCAGGTTCCGAAAATCTACGATGCGGGCCCGATCGGGATCGCCTTCAGCCTGTTCGTGGTGGCCATCGCCGCGCTGAACCTGATCGTGGATTTCGACCTGATCGAGACCGGGGCGGCGCAGGGAGCGCCGAAGTACATGGAGTGGTACGGCGGGTTCGCAGTGATGGTGACGCTCGTCTGGCTGTACCTGGAAATCCTGAACCTGCTGGCCAAGCTGCGCAGCCGGCAGTAAAGGGGCAAATTCAACTAAGGATTTCGAGATCTGAGGAGTAGAAGTGTCTTCCGACCCAGCGCGCGACGTGCGGCTCTCCCAGCGTTTTGACGAAGCGTTTCTCTACGCCCACGAGGCGCACCGGGACCAACGGCGGAAGAAGACGGAGCGCCCGTACATCAGCCACCTGATGGGGGTGGCGTCGCTGGTGCTGCAATATGGCGGGGACGAGGAGCAGGCCATGGCGGCGCTGCTGCACGACGTGGTGGAGGATTGCGGGGGCGCGCCGCGGCTGGAGGAAATCCGGAAGAAATTCGGCGAGCGGGTGGCGCGCATCGTGGAGGGCTGCACGGATACGGACCAGATTCCCAAGCCGCCGTGGCGGGAACGCAAGCAGGGATACGTGGACCGTGTGCGGAGCGAACCCGAAGAGGTGTTGCTGGTGAGCGCGGCGGACAAGCTCTACAACACGCGCGAAATCCTGATGGACCTGCGCGAGCAAGGGACGAGCGTGTGGGAGCGGTTCAGCGGGAAGCGCGAGGGCTCGCTGTGGTATTACCGTGCGCTGCTGGAGGCTTTTCGGGGCCGCACGGCACGCGCGCTGGTGGATGAACTGGACCGCACGGTGGCTGAACTCGAGCGGCTCGGCTAAGCCGCTGGGGCCCGCGCGGCCCTCCGCCAATTCCGATTGCCCGGAATCGGGCCGCGGTTCACAATAGGATTGCCAGGAAGTGATCCCTCCATGAATGCGGCGGAAACCAATCTGCATCCGATCTACACAGTAGGACACTCGAACCTCGAACTGGCGGAGTTGGCCGGCGCGCTGGGAAAATTCGGTATAGAGCTTCTGGCCGATGTGCGCAGCCTGCCGCGCAGCATGCGCCACCCGCAATTCAGCCGTGACAATCTGGAAGAGGGGCTGCGCGATGCCGGTATCCGCTATCTGTTCCTGGGCGACGAGCTGGGCGGACGCCCCGCGGACCCCAAGCTGTACGGCCCGAACGGCCTGGTGGATTACCGCGCGCGGCGCGCCTGTCGCGATTTCCAATACGGCATCGAACGGGTGATGGAGGAGGCGCGGCGCGCTCCGCTGGCGCTGCTGTGCGCGGAGGAAGATCCGCTGACCTGCCACAGGTTCCTGCTGATCACGCCGGAGCTGACGCTGCGCGGGATCGCGCCGCTGCACATCCGGAAGGGCGGGACGCTGGAAACGCAGGAGGAGGCCGAGGACCGGCTGCTGGCCGCGCACCAGATGGCCGGGTTTGCCGGCGCCTCTCTATTCCCGGGCGATCGAGCCTCGGCGCTGGAAGACGCACTCGTGGTGCAGGCGGAGAAATGCGCTTTCCGCGCCGATCCCCAAGCGCTCGAATACAGCCAGTACTGAATGCGCCCGAAGCTGTGCACCATCGGATTCGCAGGAAAAACCGCCGAGGAGTTTTTCCGGCTGCTGGAGCAGGGAGGCGTGCGCACGGTGATCGACGTCCGGGAGAACCGAATCGGGCAGCTTTCCGGATATGCGAAGTTCCCGGACATCGCGTTTTTCCTGGAGCGTGTGGGGTCCATGCGCTACCGCTACGAGCCAGCGCTGGCGCCGACAGCGGAAATACGCAAACTCTACCGGGAAACGAAAGACTGGCCCGGTTACGAAGCCGCGTTTCTCGCCCTGATGCAGGAGCGGGGATTCCCCGGCAACTTTTCACTGGATGGCGGCAATGAGGCCGTCGCATTTCTGTGCTCGGAGCCGGGTGCGGAGCGCTGCCACCGGCGTTTGGTTGCCGAGCTTCTGGCGGAACACTGGCGGAGGCAAGGTGATGCGACGGAGATCCAGCATCTGGTGAAGCCGGAGGGCCAGCGAGCGGCCCGGAGAAAGCGCCGGAAGCATGAGGGAATTGATTCTGAGTGAGATCACGCGGATGGCCCAGGGCTACTGCATCATCGGCCTGGAGCCCCAGGGGAACGCATTTCGTTCCGTGCGACCGATGCCTCAGCGGAGCCATGCCTGGGGCCATCCGTGGCCGCACAGTCGCGGGGACCGGCTGCGATTTCGCCTCGCATCGCTCCCCTCGGTGCGGCCGCACGTGGAGGATTTCCAGGCGGCGGGCGCCCCCGCCTGCACGGGCAGGGTCGCGGAGGGAGAACTGCTGCGCTGCCTGCGCGCGGCAGAGACGGGCAGGAAGACGGAAGAGTTGTTCGGCAGCGCCTTGCAAACGAATCCACAGGGCGGCGGGGCCGCGTGGGTGAACGCTCGGGAGGCGACGCGCTCGATCTGCGGGTGCGAATTCCGCTTCGTTCGCTTCCACTGGAAGCTGGACCGGTGGCGCGCGGAGCTCCAGCTCACCTCCGGTGAGAGTCTGAAGAGCCTGCCCATCGTAGACCGGGATTGGAATGATTTTCTGGACGAGGCGGCAAAGCTCGGCGGGTCGCAGAACCCGCAGGAACGGGTGCGGTCGTTCCTGAACGGCCCGGTGGCCGCGGCCATCTGGAAAGACGAGAACCGGTTCGCGCGGCTGGGACTGGCTCGCCCAAATCCGCAAGGGGTATGCTGGCTCATGCTGGATTCGCTTTTCCCTCTACAGAAGCGCGAATGGCTGTCAAAATTTGCCGCGGGTCCGGGAACAACATGAAAAGGAATGAAGAGAAGGTGGACGTAGCGCGCCAGCGGAGTGCGCGGGACGCACACGCCGTTGTCGAGCGTTGCCTCCGCACCCAGCTTCCGCCAGCGGGCGCGCTCCCCGCGGAAAATACCGACTGGATTGCCAGCGGCCTGCTGGACTCGATGGCTCATTCCGAGGTGCTCATCTCGATCGAAAAAGCTTCCGGGCTTCCGGGCGTTTTCGACGGGCTTCCGGGCGGGCCTCCGCGGAGCACGAAAGCCGCCGCAGACTGTCTGGAAGCCGTCCACGCGAAACGCGAGCAAGCAAAGGCGCGCGCTGGCGATGCCGCGCCAGCGGGGGCTGCCTCGCAGGTAGCGGTGGCGGGGTGGGGCCATTGCGTGGGGTCGGAATCAGTGCCGGCGGCGGCGGTGGAAAAGGAGCACGGGCTGGCGCCCGACACCATTCTTCGGCGCGCGGGAATTGAGTCGGTGGCCCGCGCCGGGCGCGAGGAAAACGAGCTGGACCTGGCGGCGCGCGCGGCGGAGGCGGCGCTGGCGCGGGCCGGCGCCAAAGCGTCGTTCGTGGATCACGTGATCGTGACTTCGGAGACGTTTCTTGGGCTTCCGTCCTTGGGATTCGCGTTACATCGCCGGCTGGACTTGAGGGAAGACTGCGGAGTCCTGGACGTAGGAGGGGCGTGCGCGGGACTGGTGAACGCGCTGTTCGTGGGAACCTCCATTTTGCGGTCTTCCCGCGCGCGCCTGGCGCTCGCCGTGACGGCGGACGTTCACGGGCCAGCGCTGCGACCGGGCCAAGTGGACGGACGATTTGCCGGCCTGTTCGGGGATGGGGCGAGCGCGTTTGTCCTGCGGCGGATGCCGCGCGAGAGCAACGGAGCGCACTACAGTCCCGGAGAATTCGTGCTCGGCTGCACCCCGTCGTCTTCCCCTTCGCGGCTGATCGCGGTGTCACCGGACGGACAGGGGGGCGTGCAGCTCGAGTTCGACGGGGATGCGCTGGGCAGAGCCGCGGTGCGCCAGCTCGATTCGCTCCTGCGGCAGCTTGCGGCGCGATCCGGATGCCGGCTGGAGAGCGCGAGCAGCTTTGCCACGCACCAACCAAATCCCCGTCTGCTGGAGATGCTGGCGCGGCAGAGCGGCCTACCCATGGAGAGATTTCCGGTGGTGTGCAAGAGATTCGGCAATCTGGGCTCGTCCACGGCGGGTGTGGCGCTGAGCCTGGCACTCGAGCAGAGCAAGCCGCGAGGGAGCGCAAAGCCCGGGCCGATTTTTGTGGCGGCGCTAGGGCCTGGCTTGGTGCTGGGTGGATGTGTTCTGCAGTTCGGAGGTGATCTTCTGCCATCCTGCGAGGAGGCAGGACGGGATGCGCGATCCGTGTGAGCGGCGGCAGAGAGGCGCCATCTTCCGAAATTTCCAGAGGGAGTGGAATCAGTCGTTTTTCGGTGAGGAAGTAGACGACGAGGGGCCATCGGAAGTCTGTACTCATGCGTATCGGATGAGGAGAGAAGGTCGGCGGGGCAGGGCATTTTCTGTTACATTTCTACCCAGGGTTCTGAGGGATCGTCGGGGAGCGTAGAGCGCGCCGTCAGGTAACCATTTGTTTTTCAATGATTTATGTGAGTATGGGATGCGGCGTTCCAGATGCTCATCCTCACGCATGGTTTCCAGCGACCTCGGCGATTTGACTCAGGCAAGGAGCGATTCGATGGGGGACAACCGCAAAGCGCATCATCGCGAGGCGCAGGGAGGATTCTCGCTGCTGGAGATGATGGTGGTGGTGGTGATGATCCTGATCCTATCCGCGATTGCCATTATCAACCTCAACGCCACTCTGCCGCAGCAAGAGGCCACGGCAGCCATGAACGCTGCCGAGGCGGTGTTCCGCCAGGGGCGGGACTCTGCGATCGCCCAGCGCCGGGCTTATCAGCTCGTGACCACCGCTCCGAATCAACTCGATTTGGTGAGGTGGGAGGCCGGCGGCGGGCAGACACTGCTTCCTGTGGTTACGCTGCCTGCCCCGGCGCAGTTCATGATGTATCCAGGCATCCCGGACACTCCGGACGGATACGGCCCGTGTTCGAGCGCCCTGTGCTTTCCCGGGTCCAGCGGGCAACAGTGGTGGCTGAGCGACGGCACCTTTGCGGATGTTTCTACAGGAAATCCGCTGAACGCGACGATCTTCATTGCCGTGCCGGGGAGTTCGGTCACGGATTTGAGGTACAAGAACACGCAGCGCGCATTCACGATTTTGGGGACCACGGGCCGGATCCGCGCGTACAAATGGACCGGCGGAAGCTGGGTGTTGGAGTAAGGGGAGAATGCAGATGGAAGGCAACCGAATGAAGGGCAGAGCGCGTGCGGCGGGTTTCACCCTGATCGAAGCGGCCGTGGCCATCCTGGTTCTGACCGTCGGAGTCGTGGGGATCGCTTCGGTGTTTGTGAGCGGACTGAAAGTGATGGGCACCTCGCAGGACACCTTTATCGCCAAAGAGAAGGCGGAGGAGGCGATAGAAAGCGTGTTCGCGGGCCGCGACGATCAGAACCTCACCTGGTCGCAGATCGTCAATGTCACAGGCGTTCCCGGCGCCAGCGGCGGGGTCTTTCTCGACGGACCGCAGGATATCAAAGACCCCGGCGTCGACGGTCTGGTCAACACGATTGATGATGGCGTGGAGGAATACATCGTGCTGCCCGGGCCGGATGGCGTGTATGGGACAGGGGATGACATCGATCTCCCACTGTACAAGTTCAAGCGGGAGATCCTGATCCGGGACGCGGGGATACCCAATGTCAGCCTGCGCACGCTTACGGTGATCATCACGAACTCCTCGACGGGCGCGGTGATCTACCAAATCCAGACGTATATTTCTCCTTACACGTGATGCCGGGACGGGGTGAGCCAGTGGAGAGAAACATGAAACGTGAAGCGGGGTTTTCGCTGATCGAGCTGCTGGTGGCGATGGCGGTGACGCTGATCATCGTGGCCGCCACGCTGGGCCTGTTTGAGTCCGCGCTGCACACCAACGAGTCCAGCCAGCAGTTGAGCAACATGAACGGCAACCTGCGCAGCGCCATGAACCTGATGACCCGCGACCTGCTCCAGGCGGGCCAGGGAATTCCCACCGGAGGGGTGCTGATTCCGAGCGGGGCGGGCTGTAACCCGGTGAATCGTCCGGTGCCGGTTGGGACGTCGACGTTTCCCTACGGCTGTGGCTTTGCAGCCGATCCGAATCTGCCTGCGCTGATCCCCGGCAACGCCCTGGGTCCCGCTGTCCCGGACATACCCTCAAAAACGGCAGTCGCTGGAAACCTGCAGAGCCCCATTCTCAACTGGGTCCCCTCGCCGGGTCCGCAGAGCGATATGGTCACGATGATGTATCAGGATAATACGCTGATCACCGACAGCTTCGTGAACTCCGCGATCTTTACGCCGAACTATCTGATCGCGCTCACGGCCAACAGCATGACGTTTTCCAACGCCCTGATTTTTACCGTGAATAATAGCCCCAGCATCGGAGACATCTTCGTGGTTACCGGGTCAACCGCGGCAGGCCCGACGTCCCGCTATGTGGTGATCACGGATGTCACCAGCGGGAGCCAGACGGTCAATTTCAACAGCGCCGACGCGAACGATGCTTTCAACCTGAACCAGCAGGCCAGCGCGGCCAGCGGGACCATCCAGGACCTGAGCGCCGACTTCGGCCTGGCCTGCCCGCAACCTCCGTACCCGGTGCCGCCCGCGGTTTTGCCGGCGGGGTGCGTGGCCTATGCACAGCGCGTCCTGATGGTCAGCTACTGGCTGGATATCACCCAGATAGTGAACGGACAAGTGATTCCGCGGCTGATGCGGCAGGTGGGCCTGGCCTCAGCGGCATCGTGCGCGGCAAATCCGCCGCCCCTCAACGGCTGCCCGCGGCCGGTGGCCGAGGTCATCGAGGGCCTGGAACTCTCCTACGACTACGTGAACGGAACAGTCCCGGTGAACAACCAGGTATCGAGCGTGGGCGCGAACGCTGCCTGCGGCGGTTGCGGGATCACCGACAATCAGATCCGCAAGGTCAACCTGTACTTGGCGGGACGTTCCGACGCCGCGCTCTCTCAGACCGGGCAGTACCTGCGCAACAACATGGCCACGCAGATTGACATCCGAAGCCTGGCGTTTGTGAGCCGCTACCATTAAGGGAAATTTCACCGAAGAGTAATAAGGAGAAAAGTCCATGGTTGTCAGCCATCATACCCAGACGCAGCGAGGCATCGCGCTGATCACGGCGATGCTCATTCTGCTCCTGCTGCTCTCCCTGTCGCTGGGATTCGCGCTTCTGGTGAGCAGCGAGCAGCGGTCGAGCGGGGTGGACCTGGATCACAGCCAGGCGTTCTATGCCGCGTATGGAGCCATGGAGGAGATGAACGCGCAACTCGCCTACGTGTTCACCAACACGTACGCTCCCCAGGCCAGTGACCTCAACCCGATCGTAAAGGCACCCCCGACCTTTTCCGGGGTCTCGTTTTATGATCCCAATAACCTGCCCACGAACAACGGCTACGAGCTCTATTACCCTGTGGACAAGAACGGGAATCCCGCGGCTAGCAACGGCCAGATCACTCAGGGGCAGTATGCCGGGTTCCAGGGCCAGATCACCAATTACACGATCATCGTCAACGCACAGACGCAAAACTATTCCCTGACCACCGGGAATGCCGGGGCGGGAATCATCAACCAGTACGGGTCGGAGGTGCGCCTGGTGCGCACGCTGCAGACGGTGTCCATCCCCGTTTTCCAGTTCGGCATTTTCTCCGAGACGGACCTGAGTTTCTTCCCTGGCCCGAACTTCAGCTTCGGCGGCGTGGTGGCCACGAATGGAGACCTCTACCTGGCAAGCGGAGCCACGCTGACGCTGAGTTCGCAAACCTCGGCCTACGGGGATATCATCACCGACCAGCTTTCCAACGGTCTCAACAATACCACCAGTCCCACGTTCGCGTCCCAGTATCCAGGTATTGTGCAAGTAACGAATTCGGCGGGCGGCGGGACTTACACTACCCTGGTTACCGGGCCGGGAGCCGGGAATATGGGGAGTATCACCGGAGGCCCCTCCTTGGACGAAACGGCGAATCCCCTCGTGTGTCCCAAGGGTCCTGGCAGTACCGGCACGCCCAATTCGAATTGGACCACGATTTCCATCAGCACTTACAAGGGCCAACTGCGCGACGGCGCCTTCGGGTGTTCGCGCGGCACCGGCGC
>DATEQM010000180.1:0-7236 GCA_035272605.1 Candidatus Acidiferrales bacterium
ACCTGCCGGTGGCGCGCGTGGGGAACATGGCGAGGGCCATGGAGGAATTGAAGGAAGCCGGCTGGTGGCTGGTGGGACTCGAAGAGCGCGCGGGGAAGCCGCATACCGAACAGGATTTGACGGGGAAGGTTGCCCTGGTGCTGGGAGGCGAGGGGAAAGGTCTCCACGAGCTGGTGCGGAAGCGCTGCGATTTTCTGGTGGGGATTCCCACGGTGGGGCCGGTGCGCTCGCTGAACGTATCCGTGGCTGCCGGAGTGGTGTTGTTCGAGGCGGTGCGGCAGCGAAAGGAGAAGAATCGAGCGCAGGGGTGAGGCGATGCGCGGCATCGGAAAAAGCCGCAGGGCTGTTGGGTTTTGTGACTGGCCCGCGGTCTGAAGGCCGGCTGCCCTTCGCCCGCCGCGGCGTGCTCAGGACCTGCGGGAGGCCAGTGCTACTTGGCTAGGAATCGTATTGGAGGAGGGAGTGCACGTCGTGCCCGGGAAGTTTGGCGCGGCCGTTCAGAAACGTGAGTTCCACGATGAATGCTGCGGCGGCCACTTCGCCGCCGAGCTGCTGAATCAGCGTGATGGCTGCCGCCGCGGTGCCGCCGGTGGCGAGGAGGTCGTCCAGGAGCAGGACGCGCTGTCCGGGATGGACTGCATCCTGATGGATTTCAAGCGAATCGGTGCCGTATTCAAGATCGTAGGTGACGCACGAAGTTTTCCAGGGCAGCTTTTTCGGCTTGCGGATGGGAACAAAGCCCACGCCCAGACGGAGCGCCACAGCCGGGGCGAGGATAAAGCCGCGAGCTTCGATGCCGGCGACGACATCAATCTTTTTGCCGTGGTAGCGGTCGGCCAGGCTTTCGACCACGATGCGCAGTCCTTCCGGGTCTTTGACCAGCGTAGTCAGATCGTAGAAGAGGATGCCGGGCTTCGGCCAGTCCGGAACTTCGCGAATCAGTTTTTTCAGCTTATCCATCGGATCGTTTTTCTCCTTCGTGGTGCGTGCCGGGCTCACTCCTCTTCAATCGAGAAGCCGTCGGAGTAACGGGGCACGAGTTCGGCGTCCTGGTCGATGACGCTCGAGACGCGGGCGGCGCTGGGGCCGCGTTCGAGCGCGAGGCGCAGATCCTCGTGCTGCCCGGCGTCGCCGATGGCATAGACCTCCACGCGGCCATCGCGAAGATTGCGCACGAAGCCCGCGATTCCCAGCCGCTGCGCCATGCGCACAGCAAAGAATCGGAAGCCCACCGCCTGCACCTGGCCCGAGATGAAATAGCGCTTCGCTGTCATAGCCGTACCGCGCGGGGACGCAGGAGCCTCCCAGAGCGAGAATTGTAGCAGAGGCGCCGCTGGCCGGGCTGCGCGCGCCCATGCCAGAATGGTCGCCCATGCGGGTGTTCCCCTTGTGCCAAGGCCGCGTAATCCGAATCGCCGCAGCACTGGTGTGCGCGGCGGGCTTCGGATATCTACCGCGCTCGCCTCTGCCGGCGGCCACGAGGGGCGTGCGGGGAAGGCAACAAAGTTCCGGGCCCGCGGAAACGTCCACCGGATCGCGGGGAGTGAAACTCGTGCAGCACGGGGGCTATCCGGAGCTGCGTGTGGATGGCAAACCCTTTTTTGTGAATTCCGCGGCATTTTTCTATCCATGTATCCCGAAGAATTTGTGGGATTCGAGCCTGGAGCGATACCGCGAGTTGGGGATCAACACGATTGAGCTGTCGATCCTGTGGAACTGGCACGAGCCGCACGAGGGAGAGTTCGACTTCGACGGCCACAGCAACCCGCGCCGGGACCTGCGCGGGCTGTTGCAACTGATCACGCGGAAGGGATTCAAACTGATCGCCCGGCCCGGCCCCACGATCCTGAAGGAGTGGCGGAATGACGGCTATCCGGACTGGCTGTTGGAGCGGCCCGAATACCAAATGCCGCTGGCCGACCGGTTGGAGGGGCGCATTCCGCCCGATGCGGAGCGGAACGATGTGGACGCGGAAGACGCCGCGCGGCTGTGGCTGGCAAATCCGGTGCACATGCGATACGCGAAGGAATGGCTGGAAGCCGTTGGACGAGAACTGGCGCCCTACCGAGCGGAGGCGGCGCTGCGCGTTCCGGCTGAGGATTCGGGCGGCGGAAAGGTGCCGGGTACCGAGCGGGAAATCTCCGGGCCATTGTTGTTTGTCCAGGCAGAAGAAGACTTGGGCAGCGGCCGCGGGAATTCAACTGGGCCGGAATTCTGGAAATACGTGGAGACGCTGTGCGGTTTTCTGGCCCAGGCGGGTGTGGACGCAGCGTGCTTCATCGATCCGGCGCAGCCGCGGTCCGCCGCGGCCGGCGGGTCACTCGAAAGGCCCGTGGTCACGATGGGCCAATGGCAACTGCGTTCCGGAAGGATCGGCAGGGAGGGGGAGAGTGCGCGGATGCCGGTGGAGGCGGCGGAACTTGAATTCAAGGTGGCTTCGCTTGCGACGCAGCCGGCCTTTCCGCCCATGCTGATCGAGTACGACGCGAGGGGGTTCGCGGCGAATGAGGATACTGGGCCGGAGCCCATCCCTGCGGAGAACGCCGGGGTGAGCAGCCATCTCCTGTTGGGCTATGGCCTGCGGGGGATCAGCTGGTCTTCCGTGCAGGACACGCTGACGCCGGCGGGATTCGAGACGCCCGGGGCAAACCGGCACTATCGCTGGGACGCGGCGCTTGCGCTCAACGGCAGGAGCCAGCCGCCGGCTCGCGAGGTCGCCAGAATCGGAGAGTGGCTGCGCGCGTGGGGGAGCCAGTTAGCTGCTGCGCACCGCCGGGCGGATTTCGGGTTGGTGGACCCGCTGGCGGCGCTCCCGCAGGGGAAGATGGCGCGTGCCGACGCCACGGCGGTGACGAACACGACAGAGCAGCTCGAGCGGCTGGCGCAGTACGCAGAGTTGTCCTCCGAACTGGTGGACCCGGAATACCAGCCCCCGGAACAACTGTTGCGTCATGCGCTGATTCTGCTTCCGGTCTACAGGCCGGAGGATCCGGCGTTCGCCCTCTCGGAGAAAGCGCAACGCGCTCTCGAAATGTATGTGAAGAGCGGAGGCATGCTGGTGTGCTTTCCCGCGCGTCCGGCAGGAACTGTTTTCGAGGGCATGGAGAAGGGAGCAGCGGCGACGCCGGAACACCTGCCGACGGGGAGCATGGCGTGGCGAGTGGGAACCGGGCGGCTGGTGGTGCTGACGAAGGATTTCTATTCTTGGGTTTCCCTTCGCGAAGATTTCGCCGAGGGGAGAAAGCGCTTCGAAGCCCCCTTCGCTCTCACGCTTCTCGACGGCCTGCTGGCAGAAGCGGGCGTGCGGCCAACGGTACGTCGCGGCACGTTCAAGCCGGCGAGCGCAGAACTGCTGGCTACCGAGATCGTCAGCAACGCGGGCACCCTGAGGCTGGGGGAGCGCTCCGGCGGGCAAGGGTGGCTCAGCGTGGTCAATCCGAGCTACGACACCACGATGGCCACGACGTTCCAGGTACTCTCACCGCGCGTCTCGGCTGCGTCGCGGAACGATTCCGCGGACGATTGGGTGAGCCTGCCGGTGACGCTTCCTCCGCGGGAATCGTTGCTGTTGCCGCTGGATTTTCCTCTTTGCCTGGCGCCGGAGGACGCACCGGAGTGCGAAGATCGCGTCTCCTCCTCCGGCGCGGAACTGGTTCGAGCCGAGCGGGAGGGAAAGGCGATGCTCCTCGCCTTTTATGCGCCGGCAAAGGCCACTGTGCGGATCCATCTGGCGGCGCGGCCGGATCATTTGGGGGAGGTTGACGAGACGCGCACGAACGCCGAGTGGGAGAAGGCGAGCCACGAACTGGTGGTGGAACTGATGCGCGGCGCCTCGCCGCACTTTCTGCGCGTGCTTCGCGTCCCGCTGCCCTATACGCCGGCGCTGCCGGAGCGGCCCAAGCAGGGGTGGAGACACCCCGCGCCCGCGCGTTTTCGTTTTTTCCCCGCGGGTGCGGTGCGCCTGCCCCTCGGCGAGGACGGAACGCTGCTGACGAATCCGCCTCTGTTTGTGTTCCAGAAGGGAAACGAGGGAGCGATATGGGTGACGGCGGAAAACCGGGGCGGGGAGGGGGGCGACGTGCAGATGCGAGCCGCGGGGCAATTCAACACCTCGGCGCGGGAGTACGTGCCCGGAGGGGAATTCCGCAGCCGGAACCTGAAGATTCCGGCGGCGACCGTGGAGAGGGCGGCGACGGAACCTCCTGCTGCAGACGGGCTGTTCCACGGCACTCTCCATTTCAGCTCCGGGGCGGAATCCGAGGATCTGCCGGCGTCCTACGCACTCGTGCCGGAAAAAGGAGCGATCGGATACCGGTTCGATTTCGACGCCGATGGCAGCGAGGAGAGCGTGCTGGAAGATGGGACGGTGCGGGCCGTGTTCTCGCCGGGGGAGGGCGGGCGCGTGGTCGCGCTGGTGGAGAAATCTTCCGACACGAATCTGGCGTCCCCCATGGGCTTGCTCGAAGACGTTTTCGCCTTCACGCCGAATCCCCGCGGCGCGCGGCCTGAGGACGCCCGCGGCCGGGCCGGCACGTTCAATCGGGCCTATTCGGCCGAGTTGGTTCCGGGAGACGGCGGGCCGGCGCTGCGCATGAGCTACGATGCGCCGGACGTCTATCCGCACGGGGCGCGGATCGAAAAAACCATTCGGTTTACAGACGAGCGGCGGCTGGCCGTGGAGTACCGTGTCTCGCTCCTCGCGGCCGATTCGCGGCGCCTGGAGGAAGAAGCGGCGGGACGGATTTTTGCAGTCCGGCCACCGGAACAGCCGGTGGCGCAGGCGTTTGAGATCCTCAACTCCGTTCCGGCCACGGAGCCGGGAGCGAGGGGCACACTTTTCTGTTGGCAGAGCGGGGAGGCGGGAGGGGGCGGAGTGCAGCACTGCGAAGCGTTTGTGCCCGGCGGACCCGCGCTCTTGCTTCCTGGTGAGGTGACGCGGCTCGAAATCCGGCAGGTGCGAGGCCCGGGGCTGGCGCTGGAATGGCCGGGAGCGGAAGCGGGGACGCGGCTGATCCTGGAACCGCGAAACCACACGATGCGCTTGCGGTTTGTCTTTCCGCCGCTCGCTCCGGGCGGCGCGGCCGCCGTGTATCGCATCGAATTCATTGTGACGGAGGCGCCGTGAGGAGCAGGGCAGTTGCGGAAAAATGGGGGTGCCGGCCGGGGCTGTGCGTGCTGGTGGTCCTGGCGGCGCTGGCGGCCGGTGGCCTGCCCGCCGCCGCCCAAAGCGACGATCCGCTGACGCCTGCCCCGCCTCGCGCGGTGCGGAAGATCTCGCGGGATGGCCGCGTGGAGCCCCCGCCCATCCCGCCCGAAAAGATCATCGAGTCGCTCGTCGCACGAGAGGACGAATATCTGCGCGCGCACCTGATGTATGGCTTCAAGCGCTCGGTGCGCGTGCAGGAATTTACTCCCAGCGGGGAGAAAGGCCGCTCGGTCGATCAGGAGAGTGAAATATTTCTAGCGGACAACGGGAAACGATACGAACGGACGGTCCAGAAAAAAGAGCAACGGTTCCTGGACCTAAAATCCGGCACAGTGGACGCGGAAGCGGCGGCACAAGTGCCGCTGTTCCCGCTGGTGTCGAACCAGTTGAAGTATTACGACCTGATCTACAAGGGATCGCAGCCGCTCGATGAGCTGAATACCTACATTTTCGAGGTAAAGCCGAAGAAGCTTCTGCCAAATTACCGCCTCTTCTCCGGGATCATTTACGTGGACGACCAGGATCTGGCCATCGTGAAAGTCTATGGGAAATGGACCGCTCTCAACGACGAGGACGATGCAAATTCGTCGGCACGCCCGTCGCCGTTTTCGATGTACGAGATCTACTACGAGAACGTGGACGGAAAATACTGGTTTCCGACCTATATGCGGTCGGATGCCTACGTGCACACGAAAGCCGGGGATGAACAACTGCGCCTGATCGTAAAAATGACGGGAGTTAAAGTGGCAGCGCCGGTGCCGGCTCCCGGCGAGGGCGCGTCCGCCCCCGCGCCTGCCGGTCCTTCCTCCCCACCACCTGCGGGTCCATCCAAGCCGGCCGCGAGCGGACCCACAAAGCCGCCGGGCGAATAGCCCCGCAAATCCTCGAAATGCCGGATGTAGTTTAGCGTGTCCAGCCGGAACGGCTTCAGCCATAATTCTGGGCGCGTTATTGCATTCACGGAGGTGCGCAATGGGAGCGGCAGAAACAATCGCAGAGTTGGACCGGCGGTTCGGGATCCCGGGCGCCGCCCGGGTGCTGGAAGGGAATGGCGGGCTGCCGAAAGTGGGCATCAGCGCGGCGGGAACTGCCGGCGAGATGTACCTGCTCGGAGCGGAGGTCACCTCGTGGAAGCCGCGAGGCGCGGAGGACGTGCTGTTTGTGAGCGCGGCGTCGAAATGGGCGGACGGCCGCGCGATCCGCGGCGGCGCGCCCATCTGTTTCCCGTGGTTCGGAAACAAGGCGGACGATCCCAAAGCTCCGGCGCACGGATTCGTGCGCGCGAAGGCGTGGGAGATCGAGTCCATCGTGCGGAGCGGGGATGCGGTGACGGTCAGCCTGTTTACCGGGAGCGATGAGGGCACGAAGAAAATGTGGCCAGCGGACTTCCGGCTGGTGCACCGCGCGACGTTTGGCGCGGAGCTGAGCCTGGAGCTCGAGATGACGAACACGGGAGCGGCGCCGCTGCGCTTCGAAGAGGCGCTGCATAGTTACTTCCGGATCGGAGACATTGGGCGGGCGCGCGTGCGGGGGCTGGACGGGATCCACTACCTCGACAAAACGGACGGCAACCGGGAGAAGACGCAGCATGGAGATGTCGTGTTCGCAAAAGAGACAGACAGCGTGTATCTGGACACGCGACATGAGGCCGAGCTGGAGGATGCCGCGCTGCGGCGGCGCATCCGGGTGAGCAAGGAGAACTCGCTGGCGACCGTGGTGTGGAATCCGTGGGCGGAGAAGGCGAAGGCCATGTCGGATTTCGGGGACGACGAATGGAAGCAGATGGTGTGCGTCGAGACATGCAACGTGGCGCAGCATGCGGTGACGCTCGGGCCGGGGGACAAGCATCGGATGGAGGCGGTGATTCGGATTGAGCAGATGTGAGTGCGGACTATAGCTCGGAGTCTGGCCCGGGATCCTCAAGCTAACGGCGCACGAGTCGGGCGTCCTTAAGGCGCGCAGGCTGAAAGCCCGCGCTACTGCGGCTACGCCCAGTAGGTGCGGTCGAGGGTGCGGTACTGGATGGCTTC
>DATEQM010000181.1:0-4837 GCA_035272605.1 Candidatus Acidiferrales bacterium
TCACCAATCTGCCTATCACCAATTTCCAAGAAGCGTGCGAGAAAGTGCACTGGTATTGCTTGCGGTGGAGGATTGAGATGTACTTCAAAGTCTTGAAATCCGGATTCAAGGTCGAGGACTGCCGACTCGCCACCGCTGACCTTCGGCGCTCGTCAGAAATGACCCACCTTTGCTCATCAGAAATGCCCCACCAACTTTTCGCCTGACTACTCACTGGGCGTACTGACTTACGGCACGGTGATGATAGTCACCATGCCTGATCATCGAAAAAGACCCTGCTGCATCTGCCGCCGTTGGTTCCACCCCGATCCGCGAGTGGGGGTACGACAGCGGGCTTGCCCTAAAGCGGAGTGCCAAGCCGCACGCCGGCGCCAGACCCAAGCCGCTTGGCGAGCGCGGAATCCAGATTACTTTATCGCCCGTCGGATCCAAGAGCGTGGCGGGCTTGCCCAGCCGCCCGAACCCCTGCGTTTACCCGCTCCTTTGAGCCAACTTCCCTGGGACCTCGCGCAAGACCAGTTCGGGGTCCAAGGTGCAGATTTCATAGGGGTTATGGGAGCACTCCTGGTACGGGCCACGCAAGACCAGTTCCGAGCTTATGCGGTTGATTCCACAGCACTTGCTGACACACTTCCCCCGCCGGGCAAACAAGACTCGATACCACTTCGTCCAGACTAAGCCTTGCTGTCGTAAGGGAGCTGGCGAATGCGATTGGAGTTTCACCAACTGGATCGGCGCGGGGAGCATTTGCGGGTTCGCCATCCGGCTCGGCAACGGCGCTTGCTGGCCTCGTTGGCGGAAGTGGGGCAACAGACGCCGATCGTGGTGGTGGCGGTGGAAGGCCAACCGGACCGGTACCTGGTCATTGATGGCTACAAGCGCCTGGCGGCGCTCCAACAACTGGGCCGGGACACGGTGGAAGCGGTGATCTGGCCGCTGAGCGAAGTCGAGGCTTTGCTCCTGGACCGCTCGCTGCGCTGGTCCGAACAGGAGACCGCGCTGGAGCAAGGCTGGTTGCTGGCGGAGTTGGAGCAACGCTACGGATATGGACGGGAAGAGTTGGCCCGCCACTTTGATCGCAGCACGAGTTGGGTCTCGCGGCGACTAGCCCTGGTCGATCTTCTGCCGGAAGCCCTCCAGCAACAAGTGCGTGAGGGCCGAATCTCCGCCCACGTGGCGATGAAGTTCCTGGTGCCGGTGGCCCGTGTCAGCCTGGAGCACTGCGAGCGCATGGCCGCCGTGTTCGCTCGGCATCGCTGCGATACGCGGCAAGCCGGGCAACTGTATGCGGCCTGGCGCGACGCCTCGCCCCTGGTCCGCCAACGTCTGCTCGACCAACCCGAACTGTTCTTCAAAGCCCAGCCGCAAGCCCAACCGCAGCCTTCCACGGCCGGGGCCGCCGGACTGCTGCGCGATCTGGAGATGGCGGCCGCGATCATCAACCGCGCCCAGCGACGACTGGCGGGCGTGGAGGCCGCCGCCCTGGACTCCCACCAACGCCAAGCCGCTCGCGGGCAGATCGAACACCTCCGCCGGCAACTGAACCGCTTGGCAGAACGTATCCCCGAGGAGGAAGAACCCGATGTTGAGCCCATCCCAACGGACCACCATTCTGGAACTGAACCAGCAGGGAGTGAGCAAGCGTCAGATCGCACGGGTGCTGGGCATCTCCCGCCTGGCGGTGCGCCGCGTCTTGCGCTCGAATTCCCCCCAGGTGCCGGAACTCCACCGCCCCGAGAAAGCCGAACCCTACCGGCCACAAATCCTGGAGCTGTTCGCCAGTTGCAAGGGGAATCTGGTGCGAGTCCATGAGGAGATCACGGCCAGCGGAGCCCAGCTATCTTATCAAGCCTTGACCGCCTTCTGTCGCCGGCATGGCATCGGGCAAGCGCCCCCCGTGGCGGCGGGCCAGTACCACTTCGCGCCGGGCGAGGAGATGCAGCACGATACTTCTCCCCACGAGTTGGAACTGGCGGGCAAGAAGCGTAAGGTGCAGACCGCCTCCGCCGTACTGTGCTACTCCCGCATGCTTTTTTTCCAGTGCTACCCGACCTTTCAGCGTTTTGACTGCAAGGTGTTTCTCACCGCCGCTCTGCGTTACTTCGCGGGCGCCCCGGGCCGCGTGATGATCGATAACACCCATGTGGTGGTGCTGCGCGGCAGCGGACGCGAGATGGTTCCCGTGCCCGAGATGGCCGCCTTCGCCGAGCGCTTCGGCTTTCACTTCGTGGCGCATGCGATCGGCCATGCCAACCGTTCGGCGCGTGTGGAGAGGCCCTTCTCGTTCATCGAGAACAACTTCCTGGCCGGACGCACCTTCTCCAGTTGGGAGGATCTGAACCAGCAAGCCCGCCAGTGGTGCGATAAGGTCAACTCCACGTACAAGAAACATCTCCGCACCGTTCCGCGCGAGCTCTTCGCCGTGGAGCGGCTGCACTTGCAGCCACTGCCCGCCTGGATTCCGGAGGTCTACCGGCTCCACCCGCGCTTGGCGGACATCGAGGGCTACGTCGCTTTGCACACCAACCGCTACTCGGTCCCCCTGGATTGGATCGGCCGCCGCGTGGAGGTGCGCGAAACCCGGGACAAAATCGAGATCCAACTTGATGCCCGCCACCTGGTGACTCACCGCCGGATCGCGGAGGCCGAGCATCGGCGGATGCTGCTGGCCGAGCACCGCCCGCCGCGCGGCCAGGGCATCCCACGTCCCGATCCCCATCCCGAGGAGCAGGCGATTCTGGCCACCGTGCCGGAGATCGCCGACTATGTCGCGGCCCTGAAACCGCGTACCCGCAAGGTGCGCACGCTTGCCTTGCGCCAACTGCTGCGCTTGGTGCGTGAGTATCCCCGTGCTCCCTTGCTGGCGGCGGTAGGCGAAGCCGCTCGTTATGGCCTCTATGATCTGGACCGGCTGGAACGCATGATCCTGCGCCGCGTGGCGCGCGAATACTTTTTGCTGCAGGACGGCACGGGAGGCGAAAATGAAGATCAGTGAGGAACTCGAACAACTGCTGAAAAATCTCCACCTGAAACGCATCCTGGAGATTTACGATGAACAGGCGCAGGTGGCCCAGAAGGAGGACGTCCCCTACGCCGAGTTCCTCACCCGGCTGCTGCGCGCGCAGTGGCACGCCCGGCAGGAGAGCGCCCTGGAGTGGCGCATCCGGCGCGCCAACCTGCCCGAGCGCTGGTCCCTGGAAACTTTCCCTTTCGCCCGCCAGCCGGGCGTCAACCGCAAACAGATTCGCACCTTGGCCGAACTGGAGTTCATTCCCAAGGCGGAAAATATCGTCTTCATCGGCGAAACCGCCCGCGGCAAAACCGGCTTGGCCTGTGGTCTCCTGCTGAAGGCCCTGGAGAACGGCTACCGCGGCCAGTTCGTCCGCGCCCAAGACCTCTTCGACGAGATGTATGCCTCGCTGGCCGATCGTTCCACCCGGCAGTTGCTCAAACGCCTGGCGCGGCTGGACATCCTCGTGGTCGACGAGCTGGGTTATTTAAATCTAAAACCCGAGCAGTCCAACATCTTCTTCAAGCTCATGGAAGAGCGCTACCGCCAGCATTCCACCATTATCACGACCAATCTTGTATACGACGAATGGCCGAACTTTCTGGGCAGTCGACCCATGGTGGAAGCCCTGCTGAGCCGTCTGCGGCACTATTGCCACACCCTGCACATCAAGGGCCCGTCGCTGCGCGAGCCGCAAGGTTAAGGAGGAAACCGTGGCAGACAGTCCCCTCGGCCGCCAGGAGTATATCCAAAAGGTTCTCAACGCTTACCGCCAGACACCCGGAACCGCGGGGACGATCCGTCCTCCCGATCGTCGGATGGCCGCCCAACTGTATGCGCGCGGCGTACCCTTGCCCACCGTGGAAAACGCCCTGGTGCTCGCCGCCTCCCGCCGCCTGCTCCGCCCCGCCGAGGCTCCTCCCCTCGCCACGGTTCGCTCTTTGGCTTACTTTCTCCCCGTCATCAACGAGGTGCTCGAACTCGCCGTCAGCCCCGATTACTTCCGCTACCTCCGCCGCCAAATCGCGGGCTTTTATGCCAACGCGTCCAACCCGCCGACGAGCCGTTAACGGCATAGATTCCGTCGCCCCTGCCACTCCACGCCTTCGGCGTGGGATGAAAACGTCGCTCCCTCCCCTCCAGACCCGCCACCGCACGCCTTCGGCGTGGATGATGATGTTGTTGTTTCTCTCTCTTACTCCAACTCCTGTTCCAAATGCCGTTCTCAGTGGTGGTCACTTCAACTGAGCACTACTGGGTCACTCTTGCCGAGCGCCGAAGGATTAAAGCCTACCAACGGGCCGAATTAAACGGTCTTGTAGGACTGGCTGAGAACTTGTCAATCCGCCAGAAACCGTCCGCTGTATCCGCGGGGAACGTGCCGCTGGCGAGATATGTCAGAGAGCCGTTCAGGATTCAAGCGCGCTTCAAGGGGACAATCTTGCGCGGCCGCGTCCGGCGCGACGGCACAATCAGGTTTCGAGGAAAAATCTACAAGTCGCCGTCCGCTGCCGGGGCCGCAGTCTGTAAGCGCGCTTGCAATGGCTGGTGGTTTTGGAAATATCAGCGCGCCCCGGGGGACTGGGTACGATTGAATGTGCTAAAACGCTAGGTAGGAATGGACCTACCGTGTGGAGTCCGCAGCCTCTCGCCCTGCAAATGAACGAGCATGGTGACATTTATCGCCAGCAGAAGCCGCGGAGAAGTGCCTTGCGGCTCGTCCGCTAACATCGGCGCTTGGTCGTATAGTCGCCTAACCGGAAAGGTGATCGAAGCCCCTAAGCGTGGTGGCGTAGTTAAGTCGCAGATTACCCGCCGAAAGTCGCC
>DATEQM010000182.1:0-21393 GCA_035272605.1 Candidatus Acidiferrales bacterium
CCTCTCGCATTTCCAGCATTGGAGCGGTCCTTGAGCCCCAAGGTGAGCGATCCTGGACGCTCGGCTGGTGAGTCCGTTTCCCGCTGAAATCACGAAAGAACTGGATGAGGACCAAGGCAAGGATCTGAAAGACAGCCCTTGCGGCGTGAATCCCCATCAGAATTTGTGTGGCCATCATGACCTGTCAAGGCAGACCCGGTGTGAGCCAGAGCCCCCGCTCATTCCCTCCGACAGAGACAAGCTACCCGGGAAGACATTAGGAAGTAATTAGAAAGCCGTCTATTTTTCATAACCCGCCGCACCCGGCTCTCTCAGCACCCGGCCCGTCGCCTAGTGGGGAGAAGAATCAAAGGCCGCGATTACACCGAGAATTAGAAGCTGCTGCGAGCGTGTCAATCCCACCACACCGGAAGGGGTCAGGCCGCCGTTGAAAAAGCCGCCGCCTGGCCCCGTGGAATTGTCGAACCGATACTCCAGCCGCGCGATGGTGTTGAATCGGCGGTAGGGCCAGCGATACTCGAGCGCTGTGGCATTCGCTTTGATGAATTGATCGGACCCCGTGAGCCGGCCCTGGGGATCCCAGTAAAGCTCCGGGCGAAGCGTCGCGCTCCAATGACGGTTGAACACCCAGTGCAGGGGCAACTGCGCCGAAGTCCAGAAGACGCGCGGATTCCCAGCAGTCGCAAGGGCTTCTGTTCCTGCCTGGTACTCGAAGGCCACCGTGACCCGGTCCGTCTTCCACTCGGCAATGCTGTCGGAAAAGAAGCGCCAATAGGAGAGCGAGGTATTGGACTGCTGGGGGCCGTAGAACAGCGTCTCCTTCAACGTGACGTGGTCCGTGGCCTTGTAGGCCAGTTGCCCGCCCGTGCTGGGAACATTATTCGCGTGAGACAGGTGGGCATACCCATTGATTACGTAGAGCGTCCCCGTGAGCTTCTTCGTAAACGGGTAGGACACGTTTACACCCATCATCAGGTAGGGCGTGAAGTCGCCTCCCCAGGGGCGCGTGTAAGTGAAATTATCCTTGGCATACAGCCCATCGTAGCCGATCAGGCTGTTCCAGATTCCAGCTTGAATGGTGAGGCCGTTGCCCACCGGCGCCAGGTAAGAGACGTCCGCCAGCCCGATGTGGCGAAGCCACTGCGCCCCACCCAGATTCGGCGCCGTCGTGGAAAACCCAAAATCCTCGGAATCCTTGCCGGCCTGCCAGGTGAGTTCCGTGCCCCAGCGCGAATGTTCGGAGGCCGCTTTCTTCACATACACGGCGGCCATGTTGAGATCCAATTCGTTGACCTTGAACGTGGTGCTGCGGTCCCGGAACAGGTGATTCGCAGGGTAGTTGAAATCCAGCAGGTAGCCGAAGTCGGCGAATCCGCCGTACTGCCACGCCGGGTTCGCCGGCGCTGCCGGGGACTGCTGGGACGGCAACTCCTGCCCAGCCGCCGTGCTGAGGAAGGAAATGGCAAAAAGAGCCAGGAGCAGCCCGGGGACGTGCCTCCAAGCAATTCCTCGCGCGCCGAGGCCGGGCATTGACTTCCGTCGCTCCGCTCTTTGGTCTGCGGCCGCCGCGCGGTGGTACTCCTCCGGCGCCGGACAAAAGTGACCGGGAGGAATTAGAAGCTGTCAGGCGATTGGGAACAAGAGCAATCTTGAATTGCAGGTGCCGGGCGTGCGGCTGATTCATTGCATCAATAGAATGAATCGCGGACCGCCGATCAGAGCTATTCCACGCTTTAGCGTTCGAGTAAGATGCGCCAAGGAGAACTCCATCCATGAAAAGGCTGAACCTGGCTCTCGCGCTCGCTTCCGGACTCGTGGGCGGCGTTGTGGCCCATTACCTCACCCCACAGAGTGTCGAAGCGCAATCGCCCGCGGCCCCGGCCACGGAAGTTCGCGCCAGGAGCTTCGTTCTAGTAAACGACAAGGGTGAAGTCGTGGGCCGATTCTCGGCCGAGCCGGGAGACAGGCCGGCGCTTAAGCTGTTTGACTCGAAGGGACGCGAGATCTGGAGCGCCGAGGGCCCCGTCCTGCGGGTCGCCACCGGGCGGTAAGAAAGCTTCGGGCAGCCCGGCGGTGCGCCGGACACGCCCTCCGGGCGGCTCCTGGGATGGCGTGTCGCCTTCCGCAGAGCTGAAGGAGTGGAGGCTAGGTCCGCCTGAAAATCGCCCCACACTCTCAGAATTTCACCAGTATCGCGAAGTTCATCCGCGTCTCATTCTTCCGCAAGTCCGGATTCCAGGTGCCCACCGACGGGCTGCAACCCCCTGCAGGCGCCACGCTTCCGTCCAGGCACACCAGGGCAGCCGGGTTGCCGTTGTTTCCTCCCGGCGGCGTGATTCCTCCCGACCCTGAAAAATACGGCACGTTCGCGGCACGATGATTGAATTCCCAACGGAAAGTAATGTACTGGCTGGGCATGTAGTCGAACGTCGCGGAGGCATCCCACGCCTTGTAGGGCAGTCCGGGATTTTCCGGAAAGTAGGGAGACCCGGTAATCGCGGTGGCTCCGTTGATCGGCGGCAGCAGCACCAGATAGCGCCCCGGATTGTTGATCGCGCCCCCGCCCAGGGTTATGCCGTACCGGTCGTGGTCGAACCAGAAGCGGTTGTAGAACATGTATCCCAGGAAGCTCTGCTTCGGTCCCTTGGCGGAATCCCCGGCGCAACTCACCCCGCCTCCGTGCTCGCATCCCATGTCGCCGGTCACGGAAAACGCCATTTTGTCCAGTGTGCTGTCCGGATGGTCGTAATACTTGATCTCAATGCTGTCGTCGGTGTGATACCGCACGCGGTGCTGCACGCCCAGCGTGTCCTCCCCAAAGGCATATTGGTTCCCCAGGACGGAGAGCCAGCCGTTGGGCCGCCAGAGAATCTGCGCCCCGATCCCCGGCCGGTTGTTAAACCGCCCGTAGGACTGCCAGCCGTTCACGAACCACGGTTCGATCTTCAAATGCTCGGTGGGATAAATCTGCACGCGGACGCCGTTGAAGAACCACGGCGTGTTCGACGAGACGTAGGAGGGCTGGTACGCCCAATTGTCGAAGTTGTAGTAGCTGAACAAACCCACGTAGGACATGAAGATTCCCGCGTCCACGTTGATCCCGTGCAGCACGTTGAAGTGATACCCGCCGTAGGCCTCGGAGACGTAGCGGTAGGCCCCGTCGAGATCCCACTGGCCCCGCGCCGGGCTGGCGTCGTTGCGCGGCGTGGTCACGGAATACATGCCGAACTGGGTCATCACCCTCGCGCGCACGTTATCGAAATGAAAGTCGCCTCCCACCCCGAGCTGCGTCAACTGCACTTCATTGGTGCGGAAGACCTCGCTCGAACCCCCAATCGTGTCGTCCTTGGGATGAGCGAAATCGTAGATGTAGTCCGCGTCCACTCGAATTTCCGGCGTGAAGAATTTCGTGTCCAGCGGCACCTCCTTGGTCCGCGGGGTGCCGTTGAGCCAGGTGAAGTCGGCGAACGAAAAGGGCTCTGCTTTCGCGGGGTTCGCGGCGGGAGCGGGCTCCTGCCCTGCCGTGGCCGTGCCGCCGGCTACCACTGCATTTCCCGCGAGCGGCGCGGCGGCAGCCGGGTCGGAATCCGCCGCAGTCTGTGAATTCTGCTGCCCCTTCAGCCGGCGAATCTCCGCCTCCAGGACCTCGATGCGGTGCTTCATGGCCTCCAGTTCCTGGAGCGCCGAGGCCGCCACCTGCTGGCTATCCGCGGGGCTCGCCGGATTCGTGCCGGCAGCATTGTTCTGGCCGTATCCGTGCAGCGGAAAAAGGAAAACCAGCAGGAGAGAAACGCAAACGCGCAGATATCCCCCGAAGCGATTGTTGGACACTTTTGCCTCCCGGCCCGCGAGCCCGCAATTGGGCCCCAGTACCCGGGCGCACACAGCAAAATGAGGGTTGCGGCGTTAAAAAGGAGTAATGGAGGTATCAGGATTCTCTAAAGAGCCGGACGCTGTCTCTCCAGGCCCGCACGTAAATCGCGGGAGGAATTCGATCGCACGGCCCGCGCTCGCGAGTACGAAGGCCCGGTCGTGCTAGGATGCCCCGAGGGAGGCCGCTATGCCTTTTATCGACACCAGCAGCCTTGCGGTCACCGAACGCCTGCCCGGCTGGTATGGACGCTATTTCCACTCGCCGAGCATGACGTTTGCGCATTACGACTTCAAGCGGGGCTCGGCAATTCACGAGCACTTCCATCCTCAGGAAGAGGTCTACGAGGTGATCGAGGGCGAGCTGGAGGTGACCATCGACGGCGTAGCGAAGATTGCCCGCGCGGGTTTGGTGGCCATCGTGCCCAGTAATGCGCGCCATTCCGTCAAGGCCCTCACCGATGGCCGGGCCATCATCGTTGACTATCCGTTGCGGCGCGAATTCGAATAGCCCCGCTGGACGACGGCTAAGCAGAGGCAGGAGTGATTCCGTTGAACGCCCTTCGCCGATAAACCCGGCGCAGGACAACCTTTCCTTGCGGGAAAGGTTGGAGGCGCGGGTGGGAGTCGAACCCACGCATGGAGGTTTTGCAGACCTCTCCCTTAAACCACTTGGGTACCGCGCCTCTCTCATCTCAGTCTAGCAAAATCCGGCGGTAAAATTGAAGCCTCAGCCCCCGCCGGAGGCCATGGCTTCGAGCAGGACGAAGAGCAGCGGAAGCTCCACGGGCTTGGGCAGATAGGGTTGCCCGCTGGCCTCCAGAAAATCCCGCGTGGCCGGATTCGCCGTGTCTCCGGTCACAAAAATCACGCGACTCCGCGCGTCCGGAAGGTTTTTCTCCAGAAAATCGAAGAGCTGCCGGCCGTCCAGCTCGGGCATGCAAATGTCCGAGAGGATGACCGTAAAATCCTCGCGCACCAAAATCTTCAATGCTTCGCGGCCGTTCCCCACGGCAACGACTTCAAAGTTCGCGGCGGCCAGCGCTTTGCCGAGTACGGCGCGGGCATCGGGATCATCTTCGATCACCAGCGCGCGGGGTTTGGGGGCATTCTGGTCGGGTTCGTCGGGCTCGTCGCGGAAACCCGTGGAGATCTGCACCTGAGCCCCGTCGGAGCTGAGCACGTCGTGCCGCGTCACGCCGCGGCAGATGCGGCAATTGCGGTGGATAAACCGCTGCGTGCGCAGTTCCCGGGTTTCGAGGTCGCCGAGCGTCACCTCGCTTCGAGAACCGCACGTGAGGCAGCGGAGTCGCACGATGCGCACGGCTCCCCTCCATCCCGCTTTGCGGGAGGGCCGGAAGGGGGCCCGTCTCCTCACCAACTCGTCATTACAACACCGCCAACCGCCTCCTGCGCCCAAAGCAGGAAGCGGCAAACTAAATGTGGCACAGCCACTCGCCGCGGCGAGGCTGCGTTTGCTCTTCGAGTCGCTACCGCGGGGCCGCCGCCGCGGCAGCGCCGGCGCCGGTCGAGGCCGCAGCGCCCTCGCCGCCCGTGCGCCGATCCTGTTGCAACCGCTGCTCCGCGGCCTTGAGCAAATCATCCAGAGGACGGTCCTGGGTATATCGCGCCGAGCCGATGGAGAAGCGCAGGTTGAATTCCGTCATCCCGCTGCGCCGGCTCCAGTCCGCCAGCGACTCCTTCATCCGGCCGATGAGAATGTTCACTCCGGCGTCGTCCGTGTCCGGAAGAATGAGCAGGAACTCATCTCCGCCAAAGCGCACCACCAAGTCCGAATTGCGCACCTTGGCCTGCAGGAGCTGCGCGATCTGCCGCAGCACCACGTCGCCGCCGGTGTGGCCCAGGCTCTCGTTCACCCGGCGAAAACCGGTAATGTCCACCAGCATCACGGCCAGGCTTTTGCCCTGGCGCTTGACCCGGCTGATTTCCTTCGACAGCATCACGCGCAGGTAGCGGCGGTTGTACACCTCCGTCACTGGATCCTGCAGCGCGAGTTCGCGGTTCAACTCCGCCTCGATTTTCTGCTGCACCAGCTCCTGTTCCATCCCGCGGATGACCGAATCTTTCTGGGCCAGGTAGAAATTCACGAGCACGAGAAGGGCCACTACGCCGAACAGCATCGGCGGTATTAGCTGGGAGACGCCTTTGGCAGTCCAGGCCGAGGCGGGCGAGCTCAGCAGGCCGTAAATCGCGATGCCGATTCCCAGAATGGCCAGCCCCAGCACCAAAAACGACCAGAACTGCCAGTCGCGCCGCTCAAACCGCAGCGGACCATCCTGATTTTCGGAGTCGAATATAGGGTCGGGCATCAGTCAGAGCCTGGGCGGTGCGCCCTCTTTTGAGCGATGGTAGAGCACGCCGCAGGGGCAGTCAAGCCGCGCCTCGCTCCGTGCACTCTAGCTTCCGGAAGATTCAACAGGAATCGATTTAGCGGACGCAGGCCATCCGCTGGAGCTTGAGCACCCAGACGGCCAGGGCTCCGCCAAAGAGCCCGGCTTCGAGCCAATTTGAGGCAGGATGGGCTTTGAATAAGAAAGCAGTGGCGATCAGCGCCAATGCGCAAACAAGCGACCAAATAAGGAATGATGTTTCGCGGTTCCTGGAGGCGGGCTTCATGGTACCTAGTGTAGCCCGGCGCTACGGGCAAAACCACGGCTTCTTCGTATAGAATGCCGTCGGACCAGAAACCGAACAGGGCGCCGCCCGCGGCGCTTGGAAACGGAACCCACCATGAAACGCCATCTTCTCTTGTCGCTTGCCATCATTCTTCTCGCCGTGCCCTGCGCCCTGGCGCAGGACTGGGCCCGCGCCCAGCTCGAAAAATCGCCGCGGCATCGGGAATGGGTAACCGTGAAGCACGATGGCCGCGCCGTCGAGACCTTGGTCGTCTCTCCGGAGTCGAAGGAAAAGCGGCCGGTGGTGATCGTGATCCACGAAATCTTTGGCCTCTCCGACTGGGCCGAGGAGGTTGCCGACGAAGTAGCCGCGGCCGGCTACATTGCCGTCGAGCCGGACCTGCTCTCCGGCATGGGCCCCAACGGCGGGCGCACCTCGTCGTTCGCCGAGGGCAAAGCCTACGAGGCCGTCAGCCATCTGAATCCGGACCAGGTGACCGCGGACCTGAACGCCGCCGCGGATTACGGGAAGAAGCTGCCGGCCTCGAACGGCAAGCTGTTTGTCGCGGGCTTCTGCTGGGGCGGCGGACAGTCCTTCCGCTTCGCCACGAACCGCGGCGACCTTTCCGCCGCGTTCGTCTTCTACGGCCCGCCGCCGGACAAGGAGGCCATGGCGCGAATCACTGCGCCCGTCTACGGCTTCTATGCTGGCAACGATTCCCGCATCGGCGCCACGATTCCTGACGCGACTGCGCAGATGAAGGCCGCGGGGAAAACGTACGAGCCAGTGAGCTACGAAGGCGCCGGCCACGGCTTTATGCGCGCCGGAGAAGACCCCGCCGGCTCCGAGGCCAACAAGAAGGCCCGCGCTGACGCCTGGGCTCGCTGGAAGAGCCTGCTCAGCGCCAGGTAGAACGGACCACCGTCCGTTCGCCCTCAATTCACACTGGCTCTCGCTTCTCAGTGATCTCGGCGTGTCTATGAACTGCGCGTAACTTGCTTCCTGCGTCTTCCGCTAAAACCAATCACTCCGATACGCCACCCACCAACTGGCCACGCCGATGGGAATCGTCAATCCCACCGCCCACCAAAACGGCAGCGTCAAATCCGCCACCAGGCCCAGCGCGGTGAATAGTCCCCAGAATACTTTCCGCTGCATCTCGACATCCTAATCTGATTCAGTCCGCGCGGCTTCCGCCAAACGAGCACGTGTAGCCACCGCTGCCTCACACCGGTCCCCGCCTCCCCGGCGGCATCGCGGCTTTCCGGGGCGCCCGCCTGCCCTTCAAGAATCAGCTCGACGTCCCGGAAGGACTCGCAGCCCCTCATCCTCCGCCAGTCTGGCTTGGTTGCGGTCGAAGGTAAAAAAAGAGTCCGCCTGATGCAGCAGCGCTGCCGCCACATGCAATACGTCCAGCGCACGCGTTCCCAGGCGGGGCGTCTGTTTGCGCGAAATCAGCATGGCTTTCTCGAACACGCCCACGGACAACGGTTTCAGCTCAAAGATTCCTTCCGCCACGTCGCCACGGAACATGGCCTGCGCTGCGTGGACCTGCCGGGCAGCAAGTTCCGTGCGAAACACGCGCAGATACAGCGCATTGGTCAATTCCACTTCGCCCAGGGGAGTCAGCAGTATGGGGAAACGGACGCGCTTCATGACTCTCGCGGCGAGGGGCGAGTTCGCATCGGGCAGGTACAGAGAGGCGAGGAAGCTGGTGTCCGCATATCCGCTCACATGCGGGCTCGCTCGTGCGCCACCAGCTCCGCCCCGGTCACCTTCAGCCGTTTGTTCCCATAGATGCGTTTCAGCCGCGCCAGGAAGTCCGGGCGCCGGACAGGAATCGCGCGCGGGGGAGCCACGAGCCGCGCAATCACCCGCTTGCGCTTGGTGATTTCGATGGGCTTCCCTTCGCGGAGAAGTTCCTCAACGTCCCGGAAACGATACCGCAGGTCGCGCACGCTGGCTTTTCTCATGTGATGCATTTTAGCGTCACATTGCCACGCGCGCAAGGCCTCGCCGCCTTCCGGGAGATCCGTCGGGGCGACGCCGCCCGGCAGGGGATGGCGGAGCAATGCCGCCTCTGCGGCGGATCAGGGCTTGGCCGCCTGGCCCGCCATCGCTGCGGATTTGGGAGACAGCGGCGCGGCCACGGGGAGGCGGAAGATGAAGCGCGAGCCTTCGCCCGCGCGGCTTTCCACCCAGATGCTGCCGCGATGCTCGTCAATGAGCCCGCGCGTGATGGCCAGGCCCAGCCCGGTGCCGCCGCGGCGGCGCCCTTCGGAGAGCTGCTGAAATTTGCCGAAGATGCGGTGCAGGTCTTTCTCCGCGATGCCCACGCCCTGGTCGCGCACGGCGCATTGCACCCAGGTGTCGTCCGCGGAGAGCTCCACGATGACTTCGCCCTTGGGAGGAGAGAATTTCACCGCGTTCGAGAGCAGGTTGGTGATGGCCTGCTCGATGCGGTCGGGATCCGCCTCGACGTGAGGCAGCGGGAGCGGGCGATCCACGCGCAGGCGGACTTCCGTCTTGTCGGCCAGGGATTTGACCGCGCAGACGGCGCGCACGGCGATTTCGGTGAGGTCCAGCCGCTCGACGTTCAGCTTCAACTGCCCGGCCTCGATCTTCGAGAGGTCCAAAATGTCGTTCACCAGTCGCACCAGCCGGTCGCAGCTTTTCTGCGCGATTTCCAGCAGTTCCTGCATCTCCGGGCTGGTCTCGCCCGCGAAGCCGCTCAGGATGAGGTCCACGGAGCCTTTGATGGAGGTCATGGGCGTGCGCAGCTCGTGCGAGGCCACGGAGATAAACTCCGACTTCATGCGGTCCACGGCTTTTTCGTGGCTCACGTCGTGGTACGCGAACAGGCGGCCGGCGGGGGCGCCCCCGGCGCCCACGAGCGCCGTGGAGTCTTCGCGGAAGAACCGCAACGTTTCTCCCTCTCGCCATTCGATTTCGCGCGAGCCGAAATCCGCGGGCCAGTCGAACCGCGGGATCCCCGCGGGCATCGCGAACTGGGCCATCAGCGCCGCGAGATCCGCGGCGGAGCGGCCCAGACAATCGTCCGCGGACACGTGCAACATTTCCGCCAGGGTGCGGTTCAGTAAGGCCACGCGCTCCCGCGCGTCGAGCACCAGCAGGCCCGAGCCGAGAGAGTCGAGAATGTGGCGCTCGCCGGTCATTGGTCCGAGTCCGCTGCCTTCCCTTCTCTTCGGCCGGAATGCTCGGCAACGAGAGCGACGATCTGGTCGTGCAGGGTCATGGGATCGAAGGGCTTGGTCACGTACCCGGCCGCGCCGAGTTTCATGCCGCGTTCTCGATCCGCCTTCTGCGCGCGCGCGGTGAGGAAAACCACCGGAATCGCGCGCGTGGCCGGGTTTTCTTTCAGGCGGCGGCAGATCTCGTAGCCGTCCACGTGGGGCATCATCACGTCGAGCAGGATCACATCCGGCGTAAAGCTTGAGAGGCGCTCGAGGCACTCGGTACCGCTGTCCACCACGACCACCTCGCCCACGCCGCGGATCTTGAGGCTCATGCGCACAACCTTCTGGATATCCGCATCGTCTTCGACCACCAGCACTCGGCTCAACTTCACGCCCGGCTCCTTTACCGCACCGTGGCCAGCGCTCTTCCGGAGAGCTCGCGCAGCCGGTCAATATCGAGAGGCTTTTCCATGCAGAAATCCGCGCCCAGGGCCAGCGCCAGGCGCACATCCGGACGCACCGAGATGCAGATCACCGGGATGTGGCGCGATTCCTCGGCGGCGCGGAGCACCCGAAGCACTTCGAAGCCGTCCAGGTCCGGCAGATTCAGGTCCAGCGTGATCAGGTCGGGACGGTGACGCCGGGCCAGCGCGATGGCCTCCCCGCCGCTGTGCGCGCAAATCACCTGGTGGCCCTGGGTCTCGAAGATGTAAGAGAGGATGCGCGTCACGTCTTCATCGTTGTCAATCACCAGCACCAGCCGCGGCGCCCCGGAAGTGTCGCCCGCCACCGGCGCCGCCGGCTCGGGCTCCAGGAGGGGAGAAATACTCAGCGGAAGAGTGAAATGAAACGTGCTCCCCGCGTTTTCCTTGCTTTCCGCCCAGATGCGTCCCCCGTGCGCCTCGACGATGTGCCGGCAAATCGCCAGGCCCAGTCCCATGCCCTGGCTTTCGCGCGTCAGTGAGGGTTCGGCGTGCTCGAACTTGCTGAACAGGTGCTCCAGGAACTCGGGGCTCATCCCGCAGCCGGCGTCCTGGATGGAAACGCGGGCTTTGTCGCCTTCGGCGCGGGCGGCCAGGATTACCTCGCGGCCCCGGGGAGAAAATTTGATGGCGTTGGAGAGCAGATTCACGATCACCTGCTCCACGCGGCGCGCGTCTCCCAGCACGTTCGGCAGGTTGGCGGGAATCTCCACGCGAACTTCCACCGCGGCGGCCTGCGCCGGCGCGGCCACGGCGCGCAGGGCGCGCTCGACGCAGCTCTGGAGCGGCATGGGCACCGCGCGTATGAGCGCCTGGCCCCGCTCGAGCAGCATCATGTCCAGGATCTGGTTGATCACCCGCACCAGCCGGTCGGTGTTCGTCCGCGCGATGTCCAGCAGTTCGCGCGCATCCGCGGAGAAGGTTCCCGCAGCGCCGCCCAGCACCAGTCCCAGCGAGCCTTTGATGGACGTGAGCGGCGTGCGCAGCTCGTGCGAGATGGTGGACAGGAATTCCGTCTTCATGCGCTCGATTTCGCGCTCCCGGCCGAGATCGAGTGACGTGGCGATGCGGCCCACGATGGTGCCGTCCGCGCCGCGCACGGGCACGGAATAGAGCCGGATGGCCTGGTGGCCGGGATCGTCGAGTTCCAGGGTAACCTCGTCCACCAGGCTGGGGGCGCGCTTCAGCTCGCGCACTTTTTGTTCCACCAGATCGGGCCGCAGCAACCGGTGCCGCACCTGCTCGATGAGCACAGAAAGGTCGCAGCCCTGCAACTGCTCCGGCGGCACTCCGAAGATTTCACTCACACGCCGGTTGGCCATCAGCACTTTGTTGTCGCTGTCCAGCACGATCACGCCGTCGCCGATGGCCGAAAGAACGGTATCCAGCCGCTCGCGCTCCTGATCCAACTCGTGGGAGAGCTTCATCAGATCCTGTTCGCGGTGCCCGGCCCAGGCGCGCAGTTTCTCGTCGCGCGAGCGCAGCGTGTCCACGGTCTCGTTGAAGCCGCGGACCGTATCCGTCAGCTCATCATTGCCTTCCGCCAGCAGGCGAGGATAGCCGCCGCCCCGCACCTCCTCCATGCCCCGCAGGATGCGGCGCAGCCGCGGCAGGACCATGCCGGCCTGAATCAGGCTCGCCGCGATCACCAGGGCCGCCGTCACCGATGCGAAGATCCAAATCAGGCGGTGCAGATCAGCCGGGCGAACCGTGGGGTCGTCCCACTGGCGGTGAAGCACCATGGCCAGCAGGAAGACTCCGGCGATTACTCCACCAGAGACGGCCAGAAAACGCGTGGTGAGTCCTGGGCGGCGCATCAGTGTTTAAGGGAGAAGGCTATCCCTAGCCGCGGCGGAAGGGAGCCCGTTCGGCACAACTCCGAATTATAAAAACAGTGAAAAACAAGCGGCAAGTTAATTGTCCCTCCATGCCGACAATCGGGCACTCAGGAAGTACCAGTACGAAATCCTCCCCACCCTGGTACTCCGGTACAAGCAGACGGTACCAGCGGGTTCCAACTTTTGGGTCATTGTACTCGGATGGGCTCGGCGCTACCCTTTTTTCGTCAGGCGGAACTCCGCAGGGCCTGACAGAGGGAGGGCATCATGGTCCCCGTGAGCGAGGCCCCACGGCCACAGGCCACTCCACCGAACTGTGCAGCCTTGGAAGCTCATCCGCCGCAATGCTGTGGGCAGGATATGCATATGCTGCTCCGGCGAGCCGTGCTGCACAGCGACGGGAGTGTGGTCTATCAGGCGGCGTGGGGATGCCGTATGTGCGGCCGGCGCATCTTGTAGCGATTCCCGGCTTCCTTGAGTTCCTGCCCTGAAATTCGGGCTGCCCAGCCCGACCCAGCCCCCCGCAGTTTTCGGCCGATCGATACTCAGATTGTCGCACTGCCCGTGAGCGTGCCCGTATCCCGGCCCCGCGCGGGCCGCGGACCGCTGCGCCGGGCCGCGGGGATTCGGGCCGCCGAAACGCACCTCAGCGGATATCCACGTCGAAGGGCATGCGCAGTTCCATGCGCGCGGAGAGCCGGGTGGCCAGGCTGCGGAGGTGCGTCAGGAGGTTCGTGCTGGTCTGCTTCTCCTCGGACGCCATCAGGGTTTCCAAGAACGTTTGCTCCCGGGGATAGTAGACGACCTGCACTTTTGCGCCGGAGGGAATGCCGCTGAGTTTGCGCGCTACCCCGATGGCCCGGGTCAGCCCGCCGAGTTCATCCACCAGGCCGAGTTCCTTTCCCTGCGCCCCCGTCCACACGCGGCCCCGGCCGATTTCGTTCACGCGCTCCACGGTCATGTGCCGTCCGTCCGCCACACCCTTGCAAAAGTCATGGTACATGCCCTTCATCATGGCCTGGATCTTTTCGCTCTGCGCCGGGGAGAAATTCTGCTGCTCGGAGAAGATGGTTGCATTGTCGCTGGTCTGGAGATGATCCGTGGAGAACCCGATGATGTCGTACAGGCCGGCGATATTGAATTTGCCCATGACTACTCCGATGGACCCCGTCAGCGTGCCCCCATCGGCCAAAATTTTTGTTGCCGACATGGAGATCCAGTAGCCCCCGGATGCCGCCAAGTCGGACATGGACACCACCACCGGCTTCTCCTTTGCCGCCAGTTGCACCTCGCGGCCGATGATGTCGCTGGCCACCGCGGAGCCTCCCGGCGAATCCACGCGGAGGACGATGGCTTTGATCGACGAATCCTCGCGCACCCGGCGCAGGTCGGCGGCCACGGACTCCGAACCCATGATAAAGCCGTTGCTGGGCGTCCATTCCGATTCGCCCACCAGGATCTCACCCGTGGCGTTCACCACGGCCACCTTGTAGCTCCCCTCATTCCGGATCTGTTTGACGTAGCGGTTCAACTCCACCGGCTTCCAGTCGTGCGCGCGCTGGCGGAAATAGTCCTGCACCTGGTCGAAATAGGCCATGCGGTCCACCAGCTTGGCGTCCAGCGCTTGTTGGGCCGTCAGCGGGCCCTGGGCGAGCAGCGCTTCAGTCTTGGCGCGATCGAGCTTGCGGGACTGGGCCAGCCCGACCGCGTACTGGTCGTAGGTGCTGCGCAACAGCGATTCCGCCATCTCGCGGTGCGCCGGCGTGTATTTCTTCTCCGTATACTGGTTGGCGTACGTCTTGAACTCGGCGATGTGATAAAACTGCGGCACGACTTTCAGCTTGTCCAGGGTTCCCCGGTAGAACGTAGACTGGGTGGTCATCCCAGTAATGTCCAGCGGGGCCGAGGGCACCATCCAGATCTGCGAACAGCCGGTGGCCACGTAATAGTCCCGGTTGGCGTTGAAGTCGCCCCCCAGCAAGCACAGGCTGGGCTTGCCGCTGGACCGGAAATCCATCAGGTGATCGTGGATCTCCTGCAATTTGCCCCAGCGCGCGTCGGGACTGTTCACCTTCACCACCAGGCCAACCACGCGCGAATCCGTCTTGGCTGCGTCCACCGCGTCCAGCACCTGGTGCAGCACCACGATGTCGCCCCCGAAAAGCGTGCCGAGAAAGCCGGTGGCCTTCTGCTCCTCCACGGGCCCGGTCAGGTCGATCACCAGCACGGAACCGGAGCTCACCCAGCCCGTACGCGCCAGGTACACGGTGATCCCCAGCACCGCCAGGATCACCAGGATGATCCAGAATTTGCGCCAGCCGCTCATCGTTTGATTCCTCCGTCGGTCGCTCGTCGGTTTTTCACACTAGCACCACACCTGTCCATTTGCCACTTCCGCAGGCCGCGCGGTGTGCGTTGCGCGTGGCGCGCGGCCCGCGCCCCCGTTCCACGGCGGCCGGCAGGTGCGGTAAGGGAAGACGCGCGCGGGGCGCGGCTTGTTTCGATGGGGGCACCGTCAGGAAACGGGGACGGTGGCTTCGCGGAGAAATCGCGACGCTTCTTCCGGAGGCGTGGGGTTGAGGTAAAAATCCGTGCCCCACTCGAAGCCCGCCACTTTGGTCAGCCGCGGCATCATTTCGATGTGCCAGTGGTAGTGCTCGTTGGTCTCTTCCCCCACCGGCGAGGTGTGGATCACGTAATTGTACGCGGGGCGCTCCAGCACAACGTCCATCCGGCGCAGCACGTCCCGGAGCAGCGCCGCCGAGCTTTTGTAGATCCTGGGCTCGGCATCCTCAAAAGCCGAGCCGTGGCGCTTCGGCAGCAGCCAGGTCTCAAACGGGAACCGCGGGGCGTAGGGCGAAAAGGTGATGCAATCCTCGTTCTCGGCGATCACGCGGATCCCCGATTCCTTCTCCTGCCGCAGGATGTCGCAGAAGATGCAGCGTTCCTTTTCTCCGTAATATTTCTTGGAATTGTCCACTTCCTCGCGCACGCGCTTGGGCACGATGGGGAGCGCGATCAACTGGGAGTGGGTGTGCTCCACGGTGGCGCCGGCCGCTTCCCCGTAGTTCTTGAAAACGAGGATGTAGCGGAAGCGGCGGTCGCGCTTCAAATCGAGGATGCGGTCGCGGTAGGCCCACAGCACCTCCTCGACGGCGTGCTCCGGCATGGTGGCCAGCGAGCCCCGATGGTCGGGCGTCTCCACGATCACTTCGTGCGCCCCGATGCCGTTCATTTTGTCGAAAATGCCTTCGCCCTGCCGGTCCAGCGTCCCTTCGATGCCCAGCGCCGGGAATTTGTTGGGCACCACCCGCACGCTCCAGCCCGCGCGGTTGGCGGCCCCATCGTTGCGCCCATAGGCGAGCACCTCGGGGGGAGTTTTCGCTTCGCCCCCCGGACAGAAGGGACAGAAACCCACGCCGCGGATTTCCACGCTCTGGCGGAGAAAATCCGTGGGGCGGTGGGCGCGGTCGGTGGAGATGATGACCCAGCGTCCGGT
This sequence comes from Candidatus Acidiferrales bacterium, assembly GCA_035272605.1. GTDB lineage: Bacteria > Acidobacteriota > Terriglobia > Acidiferrales > UBA7541 > JOPF136. Next base: position 15,524 of record DATEQM010000182.1, read on the forward strand.
GATGATGTCTTTACGAAGTTCCGGCACTCCAGCCTCGAATCGGCGGCTTTCGGTCCCAGTCTGTGAGACCCAATGACTCCCCTGGCGGCCCTAACTTACCACGAGCGCGGCCTGCGCAGAAGGGTTGACCTCTCCGCTGCATCAGTCGCCGTAGTGGAATAAGCGTCGTCCCAACGACTTGCAGGCGCGGAGGCGTCGGTCCGTCCATGTGTCCGGCCTGTCTCCGCCCCGTGCGCTCATTTCGGCTATACTTCGCGGGGAATCACGACTCTTCCCAACTTGTTGGGCGCAAGACTCGCATCCTCAGATGCTCGGACGCTCGCGCAAAGGAGATTCTCATGCTCAGGAAAATGCACCGGGCCGGGATGATCGGAGCGATTGCCGCCGCTTGCGCGCTTGCCGGTTCCGCGTTCGCCCAGGGGCCGGCGGGAGGCAAGCCGGAACCCGCCGGCCATCCCGCCCCAACGGCGGCTCAGGGCGGGAATGCGGAGACGCCGCAGCAGTTTCTGGCCAAACGCGCCGGAGAATACACGCGCACCATCCGGTTCCTCGGACAGCAGGGCGCCCCGGCCGAGCCTTTCACCGGCACGTCGAAAATCTCCGTGATTCTTAACGGCCATTTCATCCTGGAAGAAAACGAAGATAAGGTATTCGGCCGCCCCGTCTCCGGCATGCGCATTTATGGTTACAACAACGCCACCAAAGAATATGAGGGCGTATCCATGTACACGATGTCCACCGCCATCCTGATGCTGACGGGAACGAGCAGCGACGGCGGCAGGACCGTGGGCTTCACCGGGACCACGGCTTCGGCAAGCGGCGCCAAGTCCACGCTGCACGCGCGGCTGCGGCAGGTGGACGACGATCAATTCGTATTGACGATGTCTACCGTGGCATCGGATGGCAAGGAAACTCCGTTCAATGAGATCACCTATCAGCGCAAAAAATAAGCCGGAATGAAAATCGCCCCGCGCCGCGCCGGCCGCAGCTACCTGCGGCTCGCAGCGCCGGACTGTGGCAGGGCGTCTTTGTGCAGGCGCACAATCGGCGGGGCGCCGGGGCGGTTCTCGATGGCCAGCAGGTCGAAGCGCCAGGGCACGTCCGCCAGCCTCCAGTCACGCAGGAAATGCCGGGCCATGCGCGCCAGCGCTTGTTGCTTCCCCGCAGTGACGTTTTCCTCCGGCGGGATGTCGCCCGCTTTTTCCACGCGGCGCGTTTTCACTTCCACAAAGGCCAGCACCGGGCCGTCGTAGCCCACCAGATCAATTTCGCCCTTCACGCTTGGCGCGCGGTAGTTCCTGGCGATCAGCACGTATCCATGGCGGCGCAGATACCAGTACGCATAGGTTTCGCCACGCACGCCCGTGCGGTGGCGGATTTCCTGGCGCCGGGCTTTGGCGGTCACCGCACCCGCGGACGGCGGGGCCTCGTACAGCCCTTTTCGCGCGGCAAATTGGACCAGGCCGAAGATGAGCCGGGAAAACATTACGCAACCTCCGAGGAACTAGGGCCGGAAATTGACTCCGGGAGGCTCCTCCTTCTAACATGCCGCACGCTGGGAGGCATCCATGCGCGCTCGAATCGGATTCGTTGCCCTTGCGGCTGCACTTCTTTCCCTCGCCACGTCCTCGCCCAATACGCGCGAAATCACGGACCCGAAGACCCTCACGTCCGCGGAGATGGCCGGCGCGGTTCCGGTTCCCATCGCGGATCTCTTCTTCACTCGGACCACTGGCGGAGGCGCGTGGTCACCGGACGGGAAGGAAATCGTCTTTGCCTCCAATTTTACGGGCCGGGCCAACCTCTGGAAAGTGAATTCCTCGGGCGGCTGGCCGATCCAGCTCGCACAGTCGGACGACCGCCAGTCGGGCGCCGTATGGTCGCCGGACGGAAAGTGGATCTTGTATCAATCCGACCGCGGCGGCGGGGAGATCTACGACCTGTTCGCGATTCCCTCGAGCGGTGGGCCGGCGATCAATCTCACCAATACCGACGACATCTCCGAAACCAACGCGGACTGGGCGCCCGACGGGAAGTCGCTGGCCATCAGTTACAAACCGAAGACGGCGCCGGTCACCGACATCGCCATTCTGGATTGGAGTACGCGCTCTGTGCGCAACCTGACCCACGAGGCCTCGCAGGACCACATCTGGGCGGGCTACGTCTGGAGCCCCGACTCAAAATTCATTTATGGCACCCGGGTGAACGCGCACTTCACGGACGAGAGTATTTTCCGCATCGATGTTGCCACGGGGAAACAGGACGAGCTGACGCCGCATGAAGGAGAGTTGCGCTACGAGGCTTCGTCCATCTCTCCCGACGGCAAACGGCTGCTGCTCACCGCCGACCGCCCGGGCGGCTATCCCAACGTTGCCCTGCTGGATACGGCCACGAAAAAAGTTACCTGGGTGACGGACACGCAGTGGCAAGCGGAAGCAAGATCCTTCGCCCCGGACGGGAATTCTTTCACCTACATCATCAACGAAGACGGGCGTACCGCCGCGTACATGGGGAATACGGCGTCCGGCCGGGGCCGGGAAATCAATCTGGCTCCGGGGCTGAATATGTTTTCCGGCAATCCCACGCCCTATTCGCCCGACGGCCGGCGTTTGCTGGTGAGCCATCAAAGCTCGACGCAGCCCTCGGACCTCTGGGTGTATGACATCGGAACGCAGCAGGCGCGCCAGCTCAGCTTCTCCGCAATCGGCAGCCTGCAGGCCGCGAAGATTCCCGCGTCGCACCTGGTGCATTACAAGAGCTTCGACGGCAAGGTGATCAGCGCCTTCCTCTGGGTGCCCTACAATCTCCAGCGCGACGCGTCGAATCCCGGCATTGTGCTCCCGCACGGCGGTCCCACGGGCCAGACCCTGGATTCGTTCAGCCGCAGCGTGATTGCCCTGGTTTCCCGCGGCTACGTGGTGATCGCCCCCAACGTGCGTGGCTCGACCGGCTACGGCCTGGAGTTCCAGAATGCCAACGTGAAGGACCTGGGCGGCGGGGATCTGGAAGACGAAGTGGCGGGCGCGAAGTTCATGGTGGCCACGGGCTACGTGGACGAGAAAAAAATCGGGATCACCGGCGGCTCCTACGGCGGCTACATGACCCTCATGGCCATCGGCAAGAAGCCGGACCTGTGGGCTGCCGCCGTCGAGCAATACGGCATCATCAACTGGTTCACCATGTTGCAGCACGAAGATCCCTTCCTGCAGGAATACGAAAAGTCGCTGCTGGGCGACCCGGAGAAGGACCGCGCGGTTTACGAGAATGCCTCTCCGATCAAATTCCTCCGCAGCGCCAAGGCACCCTTGCTGGTGCTGCAGGGGGAAAACGACATTCGCGTGCCGAAAGAAGAGGCGGAACAGGTGGTGGCGATCTACAAGGAAATGGGAAGGCCGGTGGACGCGCATTTCTATCCGCAGGAGGGACATGGCTTCGCGAAACGCGAGAATCAGATCGACGCCACCACCCGGATGGTGGAGTGGTTCGATCGCTACCTCAAAGGCAAGCCGTAGCGCGGAAGTTACCGAGCTGCCGAATGCTGTGAGCGGCTCCGGGCCGGAAGTCCCGCGCTACGATTTTCTTTCCGCCTCGCGGATGCAATCCTCCAGCGTGCGCAGCGTGAAGTCGGTCTGCTCTTCGTCCACCAGCAGCGGCGGTGAGAGGCGAAGGGTCGTCTCTCCCGCGGGCAGTACGAGCAGACCTTTCTGGAAGGCGATCTGCACGATGAGGTTGCGCAGGTCCGGCGCCTTTTCCCTGGTTTTCTGATCCCGCACGAACTCGATCCCGACCATCAGTCCGCGCCCGCGGACGTCGCCCACCGACTTGAACCGCTCCGGCCAGCCGGCCGTGCGCCGCAGGATGAATTCTCCTATCCGCGCTGCGTTGGCCATGTACTTCTCTTCGAGCAGCCGAATGGTGGCCAGCGAAGCGGCGATGCACACCGGGTTGCCGGCAAACGTGGAGCCGTGCGCTCCGGGACGCCAGTCCATCACACTGGTGCGGGCAATGATCGCGCTGAGGGGCATGCCGGAAGCAATGCCCTTGGCCGTGCAAATAATGTCCGGCTCGAGGCCCGCGTGGTCTCCGGCCCAGAATTTGCCGGTGCGGCCCATGCCGCACTGCACTTCATCCGCTACCAGCAGGATGCCGTGCTTCCGGCAGACGCGCTGCAGCCCCTGTAGAAATTCCGCCGGCGCCAGGATGTACCCACCTTCTCCCTGAATCGGTTCGACGAAGACCGCCGCGACCTCTTCCGGATCCACCTGGCGGCGGAACATCTCGTTTTCCAGATAGCTCAGGCAATCCGCGGAGGCGTGCTCCGGTCGCACTCCATACGCGCCGCGATACGTGTCTGGATAGGGCGTGTGGAACACGCCGGCCAGCAGCGTGCCGAATCCCTTCCTCTGCACCGCCTTGCTCGCGGTCAAGGAAAGCGCGCCCATGGTGCGCCCGTGGAACGCGCCGTGGAAGGCCACCAGCTTGTCCCGCTTGGTATGGTACTTCGCGAGCTTGATCGCCGCCTCGATCGCTTCCGCGCCGGAATTTGCGAAATGTACGCGCTTGGGCTCCGCGCCGGGCGCGATTGACGCGAGCTTCTCCGCCAGCTCCACCATCCGGGAATAATAAAAATCCGTGCCCGACATGTGGATCAGCTCGGCCGCCTGCTTCTGGATCGCCGCCACCACTTGCGGATGGCAGTGCCCGGTGGCGCACACGGCGATCCCCGCGGCGTAGTCCAGGAAAATGTTGCCGTCCACGTCCTCCACCATCGCGCCGCGGCCCGTGCGCACCACCAGCGGATAATCCCGCGTGTACGACGGCGAAACGTAGCGTTCGTCGAGCTCCAGGATACGCCGCGCCTCCGGCCCGGGCAGCGGCGTCACCAGCCGCGGCACCTTGGTCTCTGCGAGCGTTTCGGTTTTTAGTTCCAGCATGGCTTTCTCCGTTCTTTCGCGGGCTCCCGCCGGAGGGATTCCGGGCGGAGGAAGTGCCCCTGAGGGGCAGTTGGTAGATACGAGAAGAAACGGGAAGTTGTGGGGGGGGAACTACGCCGCGCCGAAAAGATTCGGGCGAGCCAGGCTGGGGAGCGAACTGTGGGTGACGCCGATCATTTGCGTTTCCAGCGGATGCCGCCGTCGCGGGTGTCCTCCAAAATAATACCACGGTCCAGCAGCTTCTGCCGGACCTGATCCGCGAGAGTAAAGTCCCGGCGCGCGCGCGCGGCTTGGCGCTCGGCGATCAGCCGCTCGATTTCCGCGTCGCTCGTCTCCTCGGCTCCGGCGGCGTAGCCCAGCGCGCGCAGTCGCGCGGCATCGCTGTCTTCAAGCACCGCGAAGATGCGATCGAACCGGGCTAGCGCGTCGCGCACCGGAGCCGCGTCCCCGGCGCGAAATTCGCCGCGGTCCATTGCGGTGTTCGCGTCGCGCACCAGGTCGAAGATGGCGGCGAGGGCCTGCGCCGTGTTCAGGTCGTCTTCCAGCCCGGCCTCGAATTGCGCTACCGCCTCGGCGGCCCGCGCGGCCATCGCCGGCGAGTCGCCGGCCGGAAACTTTTCCGCCCGCAGCCGCGCGGCGAAGTTGCGAAGCCGCTCCACGGAGCTTGCCGCCTGCTGCAATCCGTCCATGGTGAAATTCAATTGGCGGCGGTACGGCACCGACGCAAGCAGATAGCGGATCGACGACGGCTTGTGGCCCTTCGCAAACAGGTCGCGCAGCGTGTAGAAGTTGCCCAGCGATTTCGACATCTTCTCCCCGTCCACCAGCAGGTGCTCCGCGTGCAGCCAGTAGCGCACAAACGGTTTTCCGGTGGCGGCTTCGCTCTGCGCAATTTCGTTTTCGTGATGCGGGAAGGCCAGGTCAATGCCGCCCGTG
>DATEQM010000183.1:0-9713 GCA_035272605.1 Candidatus Acidiferrales bacterium
TTTTGTTCGTCGGCGGAGGGGCCGTAGGTAGCGGGCACCGGCACATCATTCAGCCGCAGGTAAACACCCAACTGCGCCCGATGATGGATGCTGTGGTTCAGCACGAAGGTGCGCACCACCGCCACGCGCGGCATGCTGAACATCGTTTGTCCGTTGGCCTGGAGCGCCCACGGCTTCATCCACTGCGCGTCGTCGTTGGCTGCGGCGAGGGCGGCGCGGCCTGCGGCGACGTTTTTGTCGAACAGGGCCAGCACTTCCTGGCGATTGCCGGCCTTTGGCATCTCCATCGGCTTGCCGCCGGGCGCGACGTCGAGCACGTCCTTCTCCGTGGTTTCCTTCACCCATCCGGGCATCTGGGCCAGATGCGCGGCCAAGGCGCCCAGCTTCATGGATTTCGGGTGCGGCGCCCAGTCGAACTTGTTCTCGGGCACACGTTCGAGGAACCTGCGGGTGGTGGCCATTTCATGATCGAACTCGGGGAGAAAGCCTTGATTGATGGGCATGGTAAATCTCCTTTGGGTAGAGGCGAATATATTCGCTTTATATTCGCCTTCTGTCAAGAGCCCCGCGCCGGGGGATCGCGCATCGGGTTAGATTCCGCGTAGTGGATTTGGTTTCCGCCGCCGAGCAGTCTCTTATTTCTCTACCTTGGCGAGCAGCTCGACGAACTTCTGTTCGCGCTGGGTCTGGGTGAGGCCATCGTTGGCTTCGGCCACCTGGGTCAGGTTCATGGAGCAGAACTTGGGGCCGCACATGGAGCAGAATTTGGCTTCCTTGTAGAAATCGTCGGGAAGGGTTTCGTCGTGCATGGCGCGCGCGGTCTCGGGGTCGAGCGATAGGGCGAACTGCTTCTCCCAGTCGAACAGGAAGCGGGCGTAGCTGAGCGCGTCGTCGCGGTCGCGAGCGCCGGGGCGATGGCGGGCCACGTCGGCGGCATGCGCCGCGATCTTGTAAGCGATCACGCCCTGCTTCACGTCTTCCGCGTTCGGCAGGCCCAGGTGCTCCTTCGGGGTCACGTAGCAGAGCATGGAAGCGCCGTGCCAGCCAATCATGGCCGCGCCGATGGCGCTGGTAATGTGATCGTAGCCGGGGGCGATGTCGGTGACCAGCGGCCCCAGCGTGTAGAACGGAGCTTCGTAGCACAGCTCCATTTCCTTCTTCACCTGCAGCTCGATCTGGTCCATGGGGATGTGGCCGGGACCTTCAATCATCACCTGGACGTCGTACTCCCAGGCCTTTTTGGTCAGCTCGCCCAGAACTTTCAGCTCCGCAAACTGGGCTTCGTCGCTGGCGTCGGCAATGGAACCGGGGCGCAGGCCGTCGCCGAGGGAAAAGCTGACGTCGTGCCGGCGGAAAATCTTGCAGATTTCTTCGAAATGCTCGTAGAGGAAGTTCTGCTTCTGGTGATGGCTCATCCACACGGCCAGCAGTGAGCCGCCGCGGCTGACGATTCCGGTGATGCGGTTGCGCACCATGGGCAGGAATTCGCGCAGCACGCCGGCGTGGATGGTCATGTAGTCCACGCCCTGCTCGGCCTGCTCTTCGATCACTTCCAGCATCAGGCCGATGGAAAGATCCTCGGCGCGCTTCACGCGGGAGAGGGCTTCGTAGATCGGAACGGTGCCGACGGGGACGGGCGAGGCGTCAATGATGGCTTTGCGGATGCTGGGGATGTCGCCGCCGGTGGAAAGGTCCATCACCGTGTCGCCGCCCAGGCGGACGGCGTTGGCCAGCTTCTGCAGCTCCTCGTCCACGTGGGAGGCGACCGCGGAGTTGCCGATGTTAGCGTTGATCTTGCATTTGAAAGCGATGCCGATGCCCATGGGCTCGAGGCTCTTGTGATGGATGTTGGCGGGGATGATGGCGCGGCCGCGCGCCACCTCGCTGCGCACCAACTCGGGTGAGAGCTTCTCGCGCCGGGCCACGTAGTCCATCTCGCCCGTCACGATGCCACGGCGCGCGTAGTGCATCTGGCTGACGTTGCGACCGCCGTTTTCGCCGGCGGCTGCCGCCAATCGTGCTTCGATCCAGGAATCCCGCAATGCCATAAGTCCCCCTGCACAACCTGAGCTGGCCCAGTGAAAGCAGGACTGCATTATGGCATCGCGCCTACGGCCTCGCAACCGACCGCGGCCGTCTCTGGGGGTGCACCGGCTGATGGCCTGAGCTGCTTCAGATGGGGGCGTGCCAGCCGCTGCGCTGGAGGACACCCGGGAGCGCGGCGTAGAAGCGGTCCATTTCCGGCGTGGTGCCGACGGTGATGCGCACACAACCGGAACAGGCCGGGTCGGCGCCGCGGTCGCGGACGTAGATGCCATCTTTGGCGAGTTCGGCGGTGAATTCGGCGTGCCACTTGCCGAGGTCGGCCAAAAGAAAATTACCCTGGCTGGGCCAGGTGCGGATGCCGTACTTGGAGAAGCCGGCTTCGAGCCGCGCGCGTTCGCGTTTGACCGACCCAACGCAGGCAGTCACGTGCTCCTGGTCGGCCAGCGCTTCCGGGAGGCAGGCCAGCGCCAGGCCGTTGACGTTGAAGGGCGGAGCGAGGCGGCGGACCATGGCCATGTGTTGCGCCATGCCGACCAGGCAGCCGATGCGCAGGCCGGCGAGGCCGTACGCCTTGGAAAACGTGCGCGAGACGAAGAGATTGGGGAATTGCGGCAAATCGGAAAGCATGGTTTGCCCGCAGAATTCGAAATAGGCCTCATCCACGAGCACGGCCGCGTGGGGCGCGGCCTCGAGGAGAGCGAGCACGTCTTTGCGCGGGGCGAGCGACCCCGTGGGATTATTGGGATTGGCGATGGCGATCATGCGCGTCTGGGGCGTGAGGGCGGCGCTCAACTGTGCGGTGGGAAAACGGAAATCGCGGTCCATGCCCACTTCCACCGCGCGAGCGCCCGCGGCGGCGGCACAGATGGGATACATGGAAAAGGTCGGAACCGGGTAGAGGGCTTCGTCCCCCGCGCTCAGGAAGCAGGAGAAGAGCAGCAGGATGGCCTCGTCCACGCCGTTTGTGAGCAGCACATTTTCCGGGCTGACCCCCAGATGCGCGGCAACGGCGATTTCGACGGCGGCGCGCTCCGGATAAAGAGCCACATCGGCGGCGGTGAAGCTCCGGAGTTTGGCGAGCACGCGCGGCGAGCAGCCGGCCGTGTTTTCGTTCAAATCGAGGCAGATGCCGGAGCGGCCGGAAGTGAGTTGTGGAATCTGCGGGATCGAGAGGACAGCGCCACGCGCCTTCAGCATCGAGACTCCTGAACGGCACAAACAGAAAGAAAGAGATCAGGATACCGCAGAGACGCGGAGTTCGCAGAGGGAACGCAGAGAAAGACCCGGAGGATCATGCTACGGCCGGCGCGAGGAGTTTTCGCAACTCAGCAGGGTCGGATGTTGGCGGATGGCACACGCCGCCGGCACAGACGAGCGCGTGTGCCGTTTTGACGGAGAGGTGCGGCAGCGTGGCGGCCAGCGCCGGGGGCAAAACCTTTTCGGAGAGCTGTTCGGGCGTGATCCGCAGCACCGCCTTGCCGAATCGGTGAACGGCCAGCGCGGCCTGCTCGAGGCGTGCGGCCAGCTCGTCGCCCGCGCGGCCCAGTATGACAACCTGGGCTGGCGGATTGAGGTGCAGAGTGAGCGCGAGCGCGTAGCTCGTGGCGAACAGGCCGTACTGGGGCGCCAGACCAGCGAAGGATTCGAGAGTGGCGCGCGCGGCGTCGAGAAAGCGTTTTTCGCCCGTGTAGGCGTGCAGCCGGGCCAGCACAATCGCCGCGCAGGAATTGCCGGAAGGCGTGGGAGAATCCTGGAAGGGTTTCCGGCGCACTTCCAGGCCGCCCATGGGCGCGGCGACCCGCGAGCGATCGAAGAACGCGCCGCCCTCGGCGTCGCCGTAGAGATCGAGCGCCAGGTCCATCGTGCGGATCGCTGAGTCGAAATAGCGGCCGTCGAGCGTGGCCTCGAAACCGTCGAGGAGCGCCCCGGCGGCGAACACTTGATCGTCGAGCGAGCCATCCAGGCGCGGCCCGCCCAGGCGGTGCGCAAAGCCGCGCGCGGGATCCCAGGCCTCGGCCAGCAGCCGGTCGAGCGTGCGCAGAGCGAAGGACCGGCAATCTTCGCGGCTGAGCACGCGCTCCGCTTCCAGGTAGGCGGAGACGTACATCGCGTTCCAGCCGGTATAGAGGGCGCGATCCACGGCGGGCGTGCGACGCTTCCCGCGTGCTTCCAGCAGCTTCTTGCGGCCCGCGGCGAGCAGGGCCTCCACTTCGCTTTCGGATTTGCCCATGCGAGTGACGAGTTCGGGAAGTTCCCGCGCGATCCACAGAACGTTTTTGGCCGGGTTGTGGTGCATTTCCCCGGCCGGTTCGACGTCGTAGTACAACTCGATGGCCAGCGCCTCGTCCGCAGGCAGCACGGCGCGCACCTCGTCCTGCGTCCAGGTGAAATAATCGCCGTCATCGTCCAGCGAGATGTCCGCATCCTGGCTGGCGTAGAAGCCTCCCCGCTCGGGCGGATCAGAGAGCACGGCGTCCGTCCAGCGGATGATGCCCTCGGCGGTCCGGCGGAACAGCGGATCGCGGGTGATCTGCCAGGCGTGCAGGTAATTCGAAAGCAGCGGCGCGTTGTCGTAGCTCATCTTCTCAAAGTGCGGCACGCACCAGCGCTCGTCCACCGAGTAGCGATGGAAGCCGCCGCCGATCTGGTCGTACACGCCGCCGCGCGCCATTTTTGTGAGCGTCGTTTCGAGCACGGACAGCAGATGCCGCGCGCCGCTGGCCTGGTAGCGCTCGGCCAAGAAATCCACGGCGGCAGGGTGCGGGAATTTTGGCGCGCGGCCGAACCCGCCGTTGCGGATGTCGAACTGGCGCACCGTGGCGTCTTCCATTTCGTCCAGCAGGCGCGGCGAGAGCGCGCCGCGGGCCTCGCGCATCGTCTCCGCCTGGGCCACGGAGTCCGCGAGCGTCTGCGCGGACTTGTCCACCTCTGCGCGCCGGCTGCGATAGGCCTCCGCCACCGCCGAGAGGATGCGGCGAAAGCCGGGGCGGCCCATGGCGTCGTCGGGAGGGAAGTAGGTGCCGCCGAAGAACGGCCGGCCGTCGGGAGTGAGAAACCCGGTGAGCGGCCATCCGCCCTGGCCGGAGATGGCGCTGATGGCGGCCTGGTAGCGCGCGTCCACGTCGGGGCGTTCGTCGCGGTCCACTTTCACCGGCACGTAGAGTTGATTGATGAGGGCGGCGATTTCCGGGTTCTCGTAGCTCTCGCGGTCGATCACGTGGCACCAGTGGCACCACACGGCGCCGATGTCGAGCAGGATCGGTTTGTCCTCCGCGCGGGCGCGCGCAAAGGCTTCTTCGCCCCATTCGTGCCAATCCACGGGCTGATGCTCCGCGGAGCGGAGATAGGCGCTGGCGGAATTGCGCAGCCGGTTGCCTGTCGGCGGGGTCACTCTAAATTCCTCCAAACGATGCTGGGCGGCGTCCCGCCGAGGCGGGACTCGCCCGAATTTACAGCTGCTGCGATGGAGCAAAACCGCACGGGGCTGGATGTAAGCCCTTCGACCGGCGCTGGGCAGGCCGGCGCCACAGTCTTATTGGATCGGCGGCGAGGCTCCGGTGTCGAGCGGGTCGAGAGGCTTGCGCGCCGCGAAGCCTTCGTCAACGCTGTGGTAGTAGCGGATGCGGTCCTCGCCCAGCCGCCAGCAGAGCAACACCTCTTCATCGTTCAGAATCGCAGGGAAATCGAGCAGGCCCACGTCCAAATCTTTCACCAGGCATCCGGTGGCCTGGATGTTTTCCAGCGCGCTCTGCACCTTCATGCCGATCTGGGCGTGACGCGTGCGCAGCTCTGCTACGTCGGATTGCACCACCAGGGAGCCGCCGAGCATGCCGATGCGGCGGGCCACGCCGGCCAGGCTTTCCTCGACATCGGCGAGCGCGCGGCGGCCTTCCATGGCCTCGATCAGGAGCGGCTCGACCTCGGCGCGGGTCCGTTCGGCTTCGGTGAGGGTGAAATGGCGGAACTCTTCGGACATGGGGCTCCGGCTATTTGAGGTGCAGCATGCGGTCGAGCGCGACGCGAGCCCATTGCCGCTGCTTCTCGGGGACGGCGATGCGGTTCACCACCGTGCCCTCCACCAGGTTCTCGAGGACCCAGAGCAGGTGCTGCGGCGTGATACGAAACATGGTGGTGCAGACGCACACGTGGGGGTCGAGCGAGATCACCGTGCGGTCGGGCAGCGTTTTCGACATGCGGTTGACCAGGTGAATCTCCGTGCCCACGGCCCAGGACGATCCCGCAGGCGCTTCCGTGATGGTTCTGAGGATTCCCTCGGTGGAGCCGATGGCGTCGGCCTTTTGTGCCACCTCGAAGCGGCACTCGGGGTGCACGATCACGCGCAAGCCGGGATGCTGGGCGCGCATGCGATCCACGTGCTCGGGCAGGAAGCGCTGGTGGACGGAGCAGTAGCCCTTCCAAAGAAGGATCTTCGCACGGCGGATAGACTCTTCCGTGTTGCCGCCCAATTCCTGATCTGGATCCCACACCACCATCTGGTCGAGGGGGATGCCCATGCGATAGGCGGTGTTGCGGCCCAGGTGCTCGTCGGGGATGAAGAGCACGCGCTGGCCCTGGGCCAGGGCCCACTCCATCACGCGCGCCGCGTTCGAGCTGGTCACCACGGAGCCGCCGTGCTCCCCGGTGAAGGCTTTGATTGCCGCCGTCGAATTCATGTAGGTGACCGGAATGACGCCGAGGTTGCCGAGCGATTCGAGTTCCGCCCAGCACGTCTCCACCTGGCCGATGTCCGCCATGTCCGCCATGGAGCAGCCCGCGTTCAGGTCCGGAAGGATGACCACCTGGCCGGGCTGGCGGAGGATGTCCGCGCTCTCAGCCATAAAGTGCACGCCGCAGAACACGATGTATTTCGCGTCGCAGGCCGCGGCTTGCTGGGCCAGCTTCAGGGAATCGCCGCGAAAGCGGGCGAAGCGGATCACCTCGTCGCGCTGGTAGTGATGGCCGAGGATCACCAGGTCGGAGCCGAGCTTCTCCATCGCGGCGGCGATGCGATCGTCGAGCGTGGTGTCCGGCACCAGCAGGTAGCTCGAAAAGTCGCAGCCCACGCCCTTTTCCATTTCCGGAACGCGCAGGGTGTCCGGCTGTGGCTGTACGGCAAGCCTGCCGAGTTCGATCAGTTGATTCATGTCTAAGGGTGTCCCTGCCGATGCTGGGCTTATTGTCTCTCGAAGTGGGCGCTTATTCCAGTCTCTCGCGCAGAAGCTCCTGCCCGCCCCGCTTAGCGACGAGCCTCGATGGCGGAGCGGCTCCCCGCCGCCGGCTGTTCCTACCCTCCGATAAACACCATGGTGCGCGAAGGCGGCACGAAGTCCGGCTCGTTGATCCGGTGGCCCTTCTCCTTTTCGAGCACCTTCTCTTCGATGTAGGCGCCCAGCTCCAGGTCACTCGCCCCGTTGCGGACAAACGGGCGTAGGTCGTGGTCGTCCCGGCTAAAGAGGCAAGTGCGCAGTTTTCCGTCCGCGGTGATGCGGATGCGCGAGCAGAACCCGCAGAAAGGCTCGGTAACCGGCGAAATCAGGCCGATTTCGCCGGGGGCGCCGTCGGCAAAGCGGTATTTGCGCGCCGTTTCGCTGGTCGCGTGCGGGACCTGCACCAGGGGCCAGCGGGCGTCGATCCGCCGGCGCACTTCCGCCGCCGGAACCACCACCTCGCGGGACCAGTGCCGGTCCGCGTCCAGGGGCATGAACTCGATGAAGCGCATGATGATGCCCGTGGACCGCGCGAGCCCGGCGAAGGCTTCCACTTCGTCGTCGTTCAGGCCGCGGACCAGGACGGCGTTGATCTTCACCGGCCCGAGCGGGCTCGCCTGCGCGGCATGGATTCCGTCCATCACCGCGCGGAACTTCCGGGTGCGCGTGACGCGCTCGAATTTTTCCGCGTCCAGCGAATCGAGGCTAATGTTGATGCGGGTGAGCCCGGCGCGCACCAGGGCGCCGCATTGCTCGGCGAGCAACTGCCCGTTCGTAGTCATGGAGACGTCGGGGAAGCCCAAGCCGCGCAGGCGGGAAATGAATTCCACGACGCCGGGGCGCACCATGGGCTCGCCTCCGGTCACGCGGACCTTCTCGAGTCCCAGGCCGCGCAGCACGCGCGCCACGCGCTCGAGTTCCGTCCAGGTGAGCAGCTCGTCTTCCGGCCGATAGTTTTCCGGGTCGGCGGAGCGGCAATAGACGCACCGGAAATTGCAGCGGTCCGTCACCGAGATGCGCACGTCGGTGATCTGGCGGCCGAATTTGTCGTGCAGCGGCATGATTGCGCCTGTCCCGGCGATATGCGTGGAGGGAGAAAACTGGCGGGAAGAAACCAGTCAGCCGCGGTTCCCCTCCCGCAGAGCGGGAGGAGGTCCGGGCGTTCTCCTTTCCAAACACGGGAGGCGACAGCGTTTCCACTATCACCCTCGGTCGCGCCCCGCCACGCGGGACGCGACGCCGCCCCAGCAGCCATAGGAGTGAACTCCCGCAGGCCTCAGGGGTCGGAGGAACAAAGCAAGTGTACCCTCGCAGGTCTGGAAGGGCAACCTGTCGCTCCTCGGAGAACGGCGTTATTATGCCTTTGGGCAGGGAACGAAACGTGGCAGAGCCCGTCAAGAATCCCCCGATTTGTCCGATCTGTAAGGGTCGTTTGGAGGCGTCCGGCTATGCCGGCCCTGCCGACCCCGACACTGGCGCGGCCGTCATCGGCGGGAAACGCCGATTTCGTTGTACGAATTCAGCTTGCGGGAAGGTCTTCGAGCCAGAAGAGTTGACCTCTGAAGAGTGACTTGCCCAATTCTCCGTAGAACTCTACGGCCTAAACTCAAAAGTTGTGAACTCGTCTTTGCCGGTCGTTGCGTTCGTCAGGGCCACAATAACCCGAAGCGACGAGAGATCATTCGTTCCGGAAGACTTGAAGCGGAATTGCCCTATTCGCGTCTCGTCCGGCGCGAGAAAGCGTGTCGTGTCGAAGTGTCTTTTCTCTCCCTCGGCGATGTCCTCTTTAATGCTTCGTATGGCGTTAAGAAGTTCCCGGTCAAGTTCCTCGTCCTTCTTTCTTATCTCCCGATTCCTCTTTGCGATAAGAATGTTGTTGATCGCCGTGGTTATTGAGGTCGCCAGATATGCTGTTTGTTCGCCCACACCATACCCCGCCTCAATTTGGTACTCGGAATAAGACTGCCCCGAAACGTAGACAGTGTCTGTTCCCATCGGGGTCAAGGTATAGGTTCCTCGTGAAGTCCCGGAAACAGTATAACGAGTCGGCGGAGGAGGGGCCGGGGGCACCTGATAAGGAATGGTAGCCGTCTTTGTCGAAAGCAGGCTGTTCGCCTCCAGAAGTAGCTTCTCAGTTCCATATTTCCATTCTGCAAAACGAAGCAGTTCGAGTTGCTGTCCGTTCTTGTCCAAAATGAAGATCTTGGCTTCTTCAACCTTCAACAGCACCTTCGTCCAATTTGTAACAGTAAATCCCAGCACAAAGTTTCCCGACTCTCTATGCAGCCAAAGATTAAGGGACATCGGCGCCTTGCCTCCGAGTGCGTTTTCGTAGATAGAGTCGAAACCTCGCGCTTTGTGAGGTTCGACTTGGTCCAATCGCTTAACCTCTATGGTGATCGGCGCCGCGATCGACTCTGCGGGTGCCGGCGGTATCATCCACAGCGGTATAGAGCGACC
>DATEQM010000184.1:0-7711 GCA_035272605.1 Candidatus Acidiferrales bacterium
TCGCGCGCTTCAGCGGCGGATATCGTTGCGGCAGGGCATCTTCGCTCGCCGCAAGCCACTTTCGCACCGCCCCGCGCAGCTCTTCCAGCCGCAAGCCGCGGTACTCGGGCGGAAATTTCTCCACCTTCGCCAGTCCCCGGCGCATCAGCGAACGCATTCCGTGCAGGTTGCCCCGCTGGTGGTGATAGAACGCCGCGGCGATCTGGATGATTCCCTGCAGAAAGGTTTTATCCGGCGCCGACGCCACGAGCCAGATGGCCTCCCACGACTCGTGCGCGTGCCAGAACTCCCGCGTGTTGAACTGGCGCATCCCGCGAGCAAAATGTTTGTCCTGTTCCCGCTGGTCCATCGCAAGTAGGACAGGCTTTTAGCCTGTCCATCCTTCCCCTTTCCCTCCACTTCCCGCTTTCAAACTCGCTCGCACCTGCCTAGACTCCCCCTCGTGCCCGAATCCTCTCCCAGCCAAATCCCCCCAATGACCATCCAACTCCCGAGCGTCCGCCTGGCGGCCGTCACCGCCAGTGGCGTGAGCGTAGCGCCCACAAGCCCCGCCCTGGAGCAGGAAATCTCCGTCCTCCTCGCCCGCCTCCAGGGCGAGATCCCCCTCGACCAGCTCGCCGGGCGCGAATCCGTCCAGGCCGTCCGCGCCATGTTCCGCGCCTGGGGACTCGATCCCACGCACAGCCGGCCCTCCGGCGAGCAACTCCTCCGCCGCGTCCTGCAAGGCAAAGGACTGTACCGCGTCTCGAACGTTGTGGATCTGAACAATCTCGGCTCCTGCGAAACAGGGTGGCCCTGGGGCAGCTTCGATCTCGACCGCCTGCGGCCCCCGCTCGCCTTCCGCCAGGGCCGTCCCGGGGAAGCCTATCTCGCCATCGGCAAGGAGATGTGGCCGGTGGACGGAAAGCCGGTGCTTTGCGACGCCGAAGGGCCATTCGGCAGCCCCATCCGCGATTCCCAGCGCACCATGATCACTGCCGCGACGCGCAGCGTCCTCACCGTAATCTTCGCCCCAGCCGTTGCCGCACCCGATTCCATCCTCCACGCCGCCCAGCGCCACGCCCAGCGCCTGGCCGAATTCGCCGGCGCCGCAACGCAGTGCTCCCTGGTTCAGCCCTAGGAGCCCCAGCCCTGGCGTGCGTTCCCGCCCCCCAAACCAGTAGTACCGCGCAATCCACTACATGGGGTATCGTACTCTCTCGCTGCGGGGGGATTTCCTTGTCGAAGTTTCGTCTCCTTCTCCTCATCCACGCGCATCAGCCCATCGGAAACTTCGAATCCGTATTCGAGACCTGCTACCAGAAATCCTATCTCCCATTTGTTCAGACCCTCCAGCGCCACCCCGGCATACGCATCGGATTGCACATCAGCGGGCCGCTGCTGGAGTGGATGGACGCTCACCACCCCGACTATTTCGCTCTCCTCCGCCAACTCGTGGACCAGGGCCAGCTCGAGATGGTCGGCTCGGGATTCTACGAACCCATCCTCATCTCCATCCCCCACGAGGACCGCCTCGAACAGATCCGCCGCATGTCCGATTTTCTGGAGAAGCAATTCGGCCGCCGCCCGCAGGGCGCCTGGCTCACCGAGCGCGTGTGGGAGCCACAATTGCCCACGACTCTCTCCGCCGCCGGCGTCGAATACACGCTGGTGGACGACGTCCATTTTCTCGGCGCCGGGTTCGAGCTTGCTGATTTGTTCGGCTACTACCTGGTGGAAGACCTGAACCATGTGGTGAAGGTCATCCCCGGCCTGAAGCGCCTCCGCTATCTGGTGCCCTTCGCCCGCGTGGAGGAAAGCCTCGAATTTCTTCACCGCTCCGCGCAGGCCCATCCGGACGGCATGGCCGCCATGGGCGACGACTGCGAAAAGTTCGGCGTGTGGCCGGAAACCTACGATCACTGCTACGTGCACGGCTGGCTGGACCAATGGTTCTCCGCCATCGAGAAGAGTTCGGACTGGCTGGAGACCGGATTGCCCGGCGACCTGATGGCCGCCTACCAGCCACTGGGGCGGGCCGATTTGCCCGCGGCCTCCTACACCGAACTCACGGAATGGGCCCTGCCCACCCCCGCGCGCAAACGCTTTCACGCGCTCCTGCAGGAATTCAGCAATCGCCCCGACGTGCTCACTTTTCTCCGCGGGAGCTTCTGGCGCACCTTCCTGACAAAATACAGCGAAGCGAACCTGCTGCACAAAAAGATGCTGAACGTGTCCGCGAAATACCGCCGGCTGTCCGGCGCCGTGCGGCGCGGATTGCCACTGCGCCGGGCGGTGGATCAGGCCGCCACGCATCTGCTGCGGGCGCAGTGCAACGACGCCTACTGGCACGGCGTTTTCGGCGGGCTCTACGCGCCGCACCTCCGCGCGGCGCTGTGGCGCGAGCTGGTGATCGCGGAAAAACTCGCCGACGCAGCCGACAATGGCACTCCCAGCTACGCCGAGGTGTTCACGCTCGATTTCGACGCGGACGGCCGCGAGGAGGTCTATCACATCTCCGAATCGTACGCGGCGCTCACAAAACCCTGGGACGGGGGCACCCTGGTGGCCCTTGATTTCCGCGTCTCCGACGTGACGCTCATCAACTCCATCCAGCGCCGGCCGGAGGCCTATCACGACCGGCTGCGCCAGGCCTCCACATCGCCGCAGACCACCACCGTGGGCTCCATCCATGACTCCACGCGCGTGAAGGAGGCGGGACTGGAGCGCTACCTGCGTTACGACCGCTGGGCGCGGCACTCCTTCCGCCTGCTGCTCTTCCCCACCTGGAAGAAATGGGAGGACTACGCCGAAATTCGGCTCGAAGAACTCGCCGCGTTTGCGGGAGGGGAGTACGCCGTGACGGCGGGCACTCCGGATCGGCTGGAGATGCTCATCCAGGCGCCGGTAGCGGCCCGGCCGGCCGTGAAAGCGCCCGAGGGGCGTGTGCTCCACGCCTCCAAGACATTCCTGTTTTCGCGCACCGGCAAGGGGTTTGAAATCGCCTGCCACCTGGCCCTTTCGAATCACACGGGCGAGTCGGTGCGACTTTGTGCCGGACTGGAGATGGTGTTCAACCTGCTCGCCCCAGCCGAGCCCGATCGCTACTTCGAGTGGAACGGCACGCGGCAGGCGCTGCGCTGGGCGGGCGCGGCACCGGCCGGGGAACTCCGCATGGTGGACGAATGGCAAAACGTGGCGATGACACTTACCGCCGCCAACGCGCGCGAGTACTGGGTGGCGCCCATCGAAACGGTGACGGAATCGGAAGAGGGCTTCGAGCGCGTCTACCAAGGCTCGCAGATTCTCCCCGTCTGGCCTCTGGATCTTCCACCCGGTGGGCTGTGGACGGGCCGCTTCACGCTGCGCGTCGGTCTGGCCCGTCCTCTCGCGCCCGCAGGGAAGAAATAAGGCCGGCAGGTTTGCCTGCCGCGGAGCGCGTCTGCTAGAGTGGCGGTCGGGAAAGGCGGGATTTTCCCGCTCCGTACCCGCGCGAGGATTTGCCTCGCTGCGATGGCATCGAAGGCGATCTGATTCCGGGCTCAGGTGGAGGCGGCATGGCCGTCAGCAAAGAGTTGCTCGACATTCTGGTTTGTCCGTTGTGCAAGACCCCGGTGACCCTCACGCCGGACACCCAGGGCCTGAAGTGCGGAACGTGTCATCGCGTCTATCCGATCCGCGACGACATCCCTGTGATGCTGGTGGACGAAGCTCGAGTCGAAAAATAGCACAGTCTCGCCGCGGCGGGACTGTGCATCCCGAGTGGAACCCCGGTGCCTGCGCCGATGCCCTCCGCCAAAAAACTCGCAAGCTGGCTCCGCGGCATGGCCAACCGGCGCGTGGGCGTCGCCGGCGACTTCATGCTCGACGGCTACGTTTGGGGCAACGCCACGCGCCTATCTCCCGAGGCGGCCGTGCCCGTGGTGGACTTTGTCGCCGAGAGTGAGTGCCCCGGAGGCGCGGGAAACGTGGCCGCGAATCTGGCGGCGCTCGGTGCTCGGGTGGCCGCTTTCGGCGTGTGCGGCGTGGATCCGGAAGCCGCGCGCCTCCGCGTCGCGCTCGAATCACGAGGCGTCGAGCCGCGGGGCATTCTGCCGGACCCGGGACGCCGCACCACGCTCAAAACGCGCATCATCGCCCGCCACCAGCAGGTCGTGCGTGTGGATCGCGAGACGCGCGCCCCGCTCACCCCGGGGCTGGAAGAGAAGCTGATCGCGAAGGTGGCCGCCGCGCTCAAAGGTCCGCGCGGCAGCCGCGGGCTGGATGCCCTGGTGATTTCCGACTACGACAAAGGCACGGTCACGGACGAGCTCGCGCGGCGAGTGCTGGCCCTGTGCGCAAAGTTGCGCGTGCCCGCTTTCGTCAAACCGAAGTGGTCCATGCTGGCCACCTATCCGGGCGCCTCCGCCATCGTGCTGAACAGCGCAGAGGCCGGATTCCTGGTCACCCGCGCCGTCGAAGACGACGAGTCCGCGGAATATGCGGGCACGCAGTTGCTCGAAAAATTCAAATCGAGCGCCGTGGTCCTGACGCGCGGGGCGCGCGGGATGATGGTCTTCGAGCCCGGAGCCGCTCGGGGGTGGAAGATTCCCGCGCTGAGCCAGGAGATTCCGTTCGGCTCGCGCTTCGCAGGGCGTGAAGCCGCCCCGCGCGGATTGCAGGTGTTCGACGTGACCGGAGCGGGCGATACGGCGCTGGCCACACTCGCCCTCGCCTGTGCCGCCGGCGCCTCCATCCGGGATGCGGCCCTGCTGGGCAACGCGGCAGCGGGGATAGCGGTGAGCAAACTCGGCACGGCCACTGTGTCCCCTTCGGAGCTTTCCGCTGTCTTGCGCTCGTTGTAGCACCGGGCTTCAGCCTGGCAGCGCTTCGGGGGTCGCCTTACGATTCCGAAAAGCGGCGGAGAGCCGTCGCGCACCACACGACCGTTACGGCGGCGCGCAGGTCGTTCTCGGCATGTCCAGGGCTTACCTCCGGACTCGCAACTCGGCAGGCGCGTAACTCATGGATTGGTCGGAACTCTCGATCCACAATCGGATTTCTTTGTTCGCGCGGCTGTTCGGGTCGTTCGCCTCCGGAACAGAGGGATAGGCGCTGACGGCGACGGTGACGATCACGCCGGAGCCTTTTTCCGGCCTGCGGATCGAGCGCAGCTCATAACTTTTCACCGGGCCGTACTCGCCTTTGGGTCCCCAGTCACTCATAAAATCCGCGAACGAATAACTCGAAGAGGGTTTCCACGTACGATAGGCGGACTGGAAGTCGCCGGCGACCACCTGGGAGAAAAAGCGGTTCACCGTGGCCTTCTCCGCATGGAAGCGAAGGGAGATGAGGAGAAGCGCCGCCAGCGCAAGCAGGGCTGCCGCGCCGATCCCCGCGTAGCGTGGAATTTTGCTGGGCTGCGGTCCGGCGTCTCCATCGATCAGGCCCAACGGAAGCTCCTTTCCCCCGGCGCGCCGCGTGCATGCCGATTCGGCGCGCTCGAACCAGGGGCGGCGTCGGAGGAAAACCGTAGCAAATGCGCGGCCCTCGTGCAAATGCCATGGACCGAGGGCTGCAAGCGCGCGGCGTTTGGCCGGGACTGTGGTTTACGACGAGGGCGTCTCACCGGAGCTGCCGCTGAGCGCGCCGCCCGCGCCCTCGGGCAACTCGATGGCGTATTTTGTCCGGGACTTTTCCTGGTGCTCTTCGAGAGCCAGCTCGATGAGCCGGTCAAGCAATTGGGAATACGAAAGGCCGCTGGCCTCCCACATTTTCGGGTACATGCTGATGGAGGTGAAGCCCGGGATGGTGTTCAGCTCGTTCACGTAGATTTTTCTGGTGCGCCTCTCGAGGAAAAAATCCACCCGGGCCATCCCGCGGCATTCGATGGCTAGAAAGGCCCGGCGGGCGTAATCCTGGAAGCGTTTCACCTGCGCGTCTTCCAGCTTCGCCGGGATGCGGAGCTCGGTGCCTTCTTCCAGGTATTTTGCGGTGTAGTCGTAGAATTCGCGGTGGGGGATGATTTCGCCGGGGATGGCGGCCTCGGGGCGCTCGTTCCCCAGCACGGCGACCTCGATCTCGCGGGCATTTACGGCGCGCTCGACCAGGATTTTCTGCGCGAACTGCGCCGCTTCGTCCATCGCCGCGGGCAATTCCGCCGCCCGCCGCACTTTGGTCATGCCCACGGAGGAGCCCAGCGTGGCCGGTTTGACAAACACGGGAAAACGGAATTTTACGGCGACGGCTTTCTGCACTGCCTGGGGGTTGCGCTGCCACTCCCGGCGCGCGACCACCAGGAACTCGACCACCGGCAGCCGCGCCTCGCGGAACAGGCGCTTTTGCACGTCTTTGTCCATGCCCACGGCAGAGGCCAGCACGCCGGCGCCAACGTAGGGCACGCCGGCCAGCTCGAGCAGGCCCTGCACCGTTCCGTCTTCGCCGAACGTGCCGTGCAGCACCGGAAACATCACGTCAATCCGCGAAGGCGGGCCGGCAGGAGATTCACCCACCCCCATCAGCGAGCCCGCGCTCGGGTCCGGCGGGAGCATCACGCGATGTCCGCGCTTGAGCACGTCGGGCAACAGCTTTTGTGTGTTCTCGCCCACCAGCCAACGGCCGTCTTTGGTGATGCCGATGGGTACGGCCTCATATTTTTCCGGGTCCAGCGCCCGAAGCACGGACTGCGCGGAGGCGATGGAAACTTCGTGCTCGCCCGAACGGCCGCCGAACAACACACCGACGCGTATGCGTTTTCCATTCATACGAGTCCCGGGAAACCGCGCACCGTGGTGGGAATCAAAGGATCTTCTTTCCCAGGCCGGAGAGCACCAGCTCGATCCCCAGCATGGCAGTTTGGTTGTGCTGGTCAATCACCGGGTTGATTTCCACGATTTCGAGCGAGACGACCGATTTCGTGTCCGCGATCATTTCCATGGCCAGATGGGCTTCGCGATAGGTTACGCCGCCGCGCACGGGAGTGCCCACGCCCGGAGCGTCGGCGGGATCGACGAAATCGAGGTCCAGGCTCACGCACACGCCGTCGCTCTCATCCTGCGCAAAACGCAGCGCCTCGGCCATGACCTCGCGCATACCGCGTTCGTCCAGATCGCGCATGGTAAATACGTGCACGCCCGATTCTTTGATGATCTTTCGCTCCCGGGCGTCAATATCGCGAACGCCCACCAGTGAGATGTTGCGCGGATTCACCATGGGCTTGGGGCCGGCGAGCTGGGTCAGCTCGTCGGGTCCGTACCCTGCAATGGCCGCGAGCGGCATGCCGTGGATATTGCCCGAGGGGGAGGATTCCGGTGTGTTCATATCCGGGTGGGCATCGAGCCAGATCAGGCCGACGCGCTTTTCCTTCTTGCGAAAATACGAGGTGACGCCCGCGACGGTGCCCACGGCGACGGAATGGTCCCCGCCCAGGACCAGGGGGACCATGCCGTCTTCCAGTGATTTTTCTACGATCTGCGCCAGGCCCTTGGACGTCTCCACGATCTCGGCCAGGTATTTGGCGCGCTTCTCGCCGTAATGCTGCTCTTCCGGCTGCTTCACCAGCACGTTTCCGATGTCCTCCACCTGGAGGCCAATGGACTTCAGGTGCTGCGCGATGCCGCCCACGCGCAGCGCCGAGGGACCCATATCCACCCCGCGGCGGCTCGCGCCGAGGTCCATGGGCACGCCGATGATGCGGATTTTTTGCGCCATGGTGTCCCTTCCGGCTTCGGAACGCTCTGGGAATGCCCCCGGG
>DATEQM010000185.1:0-7419 GCA_035272605.1 Candidatus Acidiferrales bacterium
GATGAGGCGCAGCTCGGCTTCCAGGTCCGAGGTGAGCTGCGCGCGCTGGGCGTGCTCGGATTCGAGCGCGGCAAGCTGCACGGCCTGCTCGTGTTCCGCGGAGCAGATTTCGGTGAAGCGGCGATCGAGGCGCGAGGCCTCCGCGTCCAGCGCCCGGGCGCGGCTGGCGAGCACCACGCGCTGGCGCGTGCGCATCTGTTCGCGCAATTCGGTGAAACGGCGCGCCTTGGCCGCCTGGCGCTTGAGCGAGGCGAGCTGCTTTTCCACTTCCACGTAGATGTCGTTGACGCGCGCGAGGTTCAATTTGGCGGCTTCGAGCTTGGTTTCGGCGAGGCGCTTTTTCGTTTTGTATTTGGTGACGCCGGCGGCTTCTTCAATGATGGCGCGGCGCTCCAGCGGCTTGGCCGCCAGGATCTGGCCGATCCGGCCCTGCTCGATGATGGCGTAGGACTCCGGGCCCAGGCCCGTGCCCATGAACAATTCCTGAATGTCGCGGAGACGCGCGACGCGGCCGTTCAGCAGGTATTCGCTCTGGCCGGAACGATAGAGGCGGCGGCCCACGACCACTTCTCCCGGCTTCATCACGGGCACGGGCCGCGCGACGCGTTTCTTATGAGCCGGCTCGATTCCCTCGGCAGCTTGCAGCGATTCCCCCGGCGCGTTCTCCGCGCCACCGGTGAGGTCTGCGCCCTCGGCGCCGGATTCCTGCGGAGGATCGTTCCGCGCGTCTTCTTCCTCTTGCGCCTGGAGCACGCGCGCGGCGGCTTCGGCGAACTCCGGGTCCACCAGAGTTAACTGCACCTCGGCGAGGCCCATGGGCGGGCGCTTGGCGGTGCCGTTGAAAATGCAGTCGGCCATGCGCTCGGCGCGGAGCATTTTGTGGCTCTGCTCGCCGAGGACCCAGGAGATAGCATCAACGATATTGGATTTGCCGCAACCGTTGGGGCCGACGATGCCGGTGACGCCCTCGTGGCCGAAGCTGGTGACCGTCCTTTCGCAGAAGGACTTGAAGCCCACCATTTCGATCTTACGCAGTTTCAGCAAGTTAGGCCCTGTCCGGAGCGTGTCTTCGGCTGCCGGGGCGCGGCACGACCGAAGACGACACTTCCCCTTTCCTCAAGTGGAGGATTTCGTGCGACAAACGAACCGGCAGGATCGTGAACAGGTGACCCAGCCGCCTGGCGCTGACCGGCGGCGAACATCCCCGAAGCTAACACAGCGGCGTGTGGCTGTAAACCCCGGCGCGTGCAGAAGTGCCTGTGGAAAACGGCCCGGTTCACGCCCCGGCCACGAACACCGTTTCGCGTTTCGCCGCCACCTCTCCCCTTTCCGTTGGCAGGGAGGCGCCCAGCCAGCCGCTGATTCCCGCGGACATGATGTAGACGTTGCTGTATCCCATGCTCTTCGCCCGGCGGGCGGCATTCGGTGCCTTTCTGCAGAGGAAATTGGAGCAATAAAACACCAGAGTCGCATCCCGGGAGGGCGGCAGATCGCTCTCGCTGTAGCCCATCGGATCCAGGTGCAATGCGCCGGGAACGCGCGCCGCGAGCCAGCTCTGCCGGGCGTTCACGTCGATGATCGTCACCGGCTCGTGCTGCATCCGTTGACGCAGCACCGCGGGCGCGATTGCTTTGAGTCCCATCAGTCGTTCGAACATGGCTTTCCTCCTGTGCCTCTTGACGTCATGCGGTCCTTTGGCGCGCTCGCCACAGCCGGATGGTCTGCGCGGCGATCAGCAGCAGGGCCGTCGGGACCAGGATCAGGGTGAGGGATCCAGCCAGTTCCACAGGCAGCACCAGCCAGGTGATGGCCAGCGCGAGCCCCGTCAGGACCCACGTCCAGCCCACGAAACGCTGGAATGCCTGGATCCTCACGGTGTCGTCTTGAAGGCACGACCATGGCGTGAGCGTCTTCGGTATCCCGTTCCCGGTGACCACCAGAAAACTGCCCCCCACCGCCATCGTGGCGCGGCGCCAGACGTCGGGGTCGCTGGCCGCGCCAAGCGCCGTGGCCAGCCGCCAGCTTAGGGAAAACAACACCATGAGCCCGGCAAACAGGATGCCCCTTCTCAGGGAATCCCGGAAACGCCGCTGGGCGGCCTCGGCTTCCGTCGATCCTTCAGGCGAGCGGCGAAGGGCGAGCAGAAAGGCCAGCGTCAGGCAGCCCAGCAGAACGACCGACGCGGCCCAGGCCCGGCCCCCTTCGGGTTGCAGGTACCAGTTCCCGGCGGCCACTGCGGTGCTAAGCACCCACAGCGACGGCGCCAGATAGTAGGAGATCGGGTGAGTTGCTCTGGTCATGCTTCCTCCTTCAGCCTCTTGAAATCGCGTCGCTTTTCCCCGCCCTGCCGGTGGACTGGCGCACCCCGTCCGGCGCCTTCCCCTTCCATCCCAGCGTCTGGGCGAAACCCAGCAGGGCGTCTTCGAGCACCGACATCTTCAGCCGGTAGAGGATGGTCCGGCCGGTCTTCTCCGCCTCGATCAGGCCAGCCTCGTGCAGAACGGAGAAATGGGCGGACATGGTGGGTTTGGAGACAGCGAAGTGGTCTGCCAGCTCGCCTGCCGAGAGGGACCGCTCGCGCAGGAGCTGCAGGACGCGGCGGCGGGTGGGATCGGAGAGGGCCTTGAAGACGCGGTTCACGTTTCTATATTTAGCTAATCATCGAACAATTGTCAAGCCCTTTCTGGCACTCGCAAAATCCCCGCGGATGCCGGGTGGTGCGGTCACTCTTGACCGCGCACGCACGAGTACCGCAAATCCGGCCGCCGGACCGTCCCGCCGGGACCGGCACTTTGCCTCGCGCGGCGCGTCAGGCCTGCGCGGCCTTCAGCGCTCCATCGAGCGTGTCGAAGCAGCCCTTCCAACCCCGCTCGTGATTGTCGCGATGTTCCGCGCTGGAGAACTTTTCGTGCGTCAGGATGACTTCCGTGAATTTCCCGCGCTCGAAGAATTCCACGGTGACCAGGGTCTCCTCGTTTTCCTTCATCGGCGATCCCCCGGCCGGCGTTCGAGTCCAGGTCCAGGTGAAGACCAGCTTCTCCGGCGGGCGGATTTCCCGATAGGTGCCTTCGAGCATGTAGACAATGCCAGTAGGCGTGACGGACTCGAGGCGATAGCGGCCTCCAGGACGCACGTCGAGTTCGTAATACTTGGTCTGCTGAGCCGGGCCGGAGGAGCGGCACATCCATTTTTCCAGCAGGGCGCGCTTCGTCCAGGCCTCAAAGACCTTCTCCCGCGGGGACATGATCATCCGGCTGATTTGGAGCTGCGTTTCCGATGCTTGCGGTGCGCTGGCCATGACTGTTTTTCCTTTCGCTGAGTGTCTTGGAGAAATTCTTCGAGGGCGTCGAACTGCTCTTCCCAGAAGCGGCGGTAGAAATCGATCCAGTCGGCGGCCTCCCGCATGGGGTTAGCCAACAGGCGGCAGCGGTGCACCCGCCCGTCTTTGCGCCGCGTGACGAGCCCGGCTTCCTCGAGCACGCCCAGGTGCTTCGAAACGGCAGGCAAGGACATGCGGTAGGGCGCGGCGAGTTCGCTCACGGAGGATTCGCCGAGGGCCAGGCGGGCGAGGATGCCGCGGCGGGTGGCGTCGGAAAGGGCGCCGAAGGTGGCATCGAGCGCAGTCGCTAAATGCTTAACCATATGGTTTAGTATTGGGCGCGCCGAAAGCTTTGTCAAGCCCGAATTTGCGAGGCGCCCGATCGCCAGGCCGGGCGAAGGATTTTCCGGAGAGAGGCGGCAGCATGGAGAGCTGCGCACGCCCTGGCCGAGACCAGTCTCTGAGATCCCCGGGGACTTCTCCAAAGTTTCGCGCCGTGCCCAGCGGGGATTCTGTAAGATTACCTCATGGTTCGGATGTCCCTGCGCGGAAAGATACTGCTGCTCTCCAGCGCGGTCCTGGTGGCGTTGATTCTGGCCATGCTGCTGTTCGTGGGCGCCCAGGCCAGACGCTACGCGGACGAGCGGCTGGCCTCCGACCTCGATCAGGACCGCCAGCGCATCGAGATCATGCAGAGCGAGCGCTTGGCGGGCCTGCAGCTGACCGCGCAACTGGTGGCCTCGTTCCCGTCGCTTAAGGCACTGCTGGCCACCCATGACTCGGCCACCATCCAGGATTTTCTTACTTCTTACCAGCAAGGGAACAAACGTTCGGACCTGCTGATCGCCCTGGATCCTGCAGGCCGCGTGCTTGGGCGCACCGACATGCTGATCCCGGTGGCCCTGCCGGATGCGGAACTTCACTGGGTGCAGCCGGCCCTGAGGAGTCAATCGGCAACAGGATTTCTGGATACGGATCGGGGCGCCTACTTCGCCGTGTGCGTGCCTGCGGCGGCGGGCAACACCATCTTCGGCTTCGTCATCGCCGGAGGCAATATCGACAACTCCTTTGCCGCGACGCTGCGGGGCGAGAGCAGCAACGATATCGTTCTGGTCGGCACACGCGTTCTGGGAACCACCCTGCCTGCTTCCAGTTTCCCGTGGCGAACTCGCGCCGAATGGGAGTCTGCCCTCGGTTCCGGGCCGGGCCCGCACACCGCGGAGATTGCGGGATTGCCGTATGCCGCCATGGCGCTCGCGCTCGGCTCCAAAGGGGAGGCCGGTCTGCTCGCGGTTACTCTGCGCTCCCGCGATTCCGCCCTGGCTCCCTATCGCCGGATTCAGCTCGGCCTTCTGGTCCTGGGCCTGTTTGCGGCGATTGTCGGCATCGCTGCCAGCGCGGTGTTCTCGCGCACGGTGACGGCCTCCATCGGCCATTTGGTGGAAGGCACGCGCCAGGTGGCTGCGGGCAACTACGACTGCAACCTCGAGATCCGCAGCGGCGACGAGATCGCCGATCTCGGCCAGTCGTTCAACAGCATGGTGCGCGGCCTGCGCGAGCGCGCCGAGATGCAAAAATTCGTTTCTCAATCTACGGTCGAAATGGTTCAGGCAGCTTCGCGCCGGGAAGCTTCTGCCGGGGAGCGCCGGGTTCTGACCATATTCTTTTCCGATGTGCGCGGGTTCACGCTCATGTCGGAAAACCGCGATCCCGCCGAAGTCGTTAAAATCCTGAATTCCTGCCTGAGCCTGCAAGCGGAGAAGGTGAAGAAGTTCCAGGGCGACGTCGACAAATACATGGGCGACTGCGTCATGGCGCTGTTCGCGGGGGAGGACGGCGCGCTCAACGCCATTCGTTGCGCCACGGAGATCCTAAAGTCGCTCGATGCCTATCACGCTGCCCATGCCAGCGAGCATGTGATTCAGATCGGCATCGGCATAGTGACCGGAGAGGTCATCCTGGGCAGCATCGGCAGCGAAGAACGGCGCGACTTCACCGCGGTGGGCTCCAACGTGAACCTGTGCTCGCGGCTCTGTGCGCTGGCCGGCCCTCACGAAATCCTGGCTGCGGAATCCACCTACAAAATCGTGCAGGATTTCGTGGCCGCGCAACGCCTGGAACCGGCCAGATTGAAAGGCTTCAGCGAGCCGGTCCCGGTCTACCGCATCGGCAGCCGCTGAGCCCCGCGGCGGCGATTCTCGTCACGGTTGTGGCTCGGGATATTGGTCAGCCCTCTTCGAATAATCCTCGCCATACTTGTTCTTGTGCGGCAGTTCAACGTATTGCGATTCATCGAGGGTCAAGTCGGGCGCCGTTGTCCCGCTGGCCGCGACGGTCAGCTCGGCCGTGGCCTCGCGCGAACGTCCGCTCCATGCCCTGATTCGATAGCGCCCGGGAGGCAGCTCCAGGCGGTAGTTGCCCGCCGCGTCCGCCTCGGTGATGTAAGGCGTGGCCACCACTAGGAGCACAGCGGTCATTTGCGGATGGATGTTGCAGAACACGCGATACAGCGCCGGAGCGCTGAACGTGCGCGTCTTCGATTTCGGCGCGCGATACAGTCCCAGGTCGAACGGGCTCGGCGGCGAGAGCGAAAACACGTTGTGGAAGATTGGGTCTTCGTTGATGAATTCCACGCTCGATCCCACCGGCACGGCCAGTACCCGTGGCGAAAACGATTTGTTCTTCTGGAGCAGTTTGTAATGTTTGGGGGCCGTGGGAGGTTTGCCTTCCTTCGGTTCGGCGTAAACAATGGTGGTCACCGCCGCGGCTGCCGGGCGCCCGATCACCTTGACCTTTCCGTTCACCCCGCTGCCCGCCGCGGCCAGGCGCGCGATGGCAAAGAGCGCCAGAAAACCTGACGTGAGCAGTTTTCGCTTCATGGCCAGACCCTGTAGGCGAATACGATAGCCCGTTAAGACCTAAGCCGCCCCAAGCTCGACCTCGATAGTGTGAACTCTGGGCGGCCGCGGGGCGTGCGGCGCCTCAAAATGAAGCTCCAGTGCTTCCTTCAGGTTTGCGAGTGCCTCTTCTTCGGTCTCGCCCTGGCTGGCGATGTCCGCTTCGAGGCACTGGGAAACATACCAGTGTCCCTCGCGCCAGACCGTAGCGGCGAATGGCCGTTTCATGGACTGATTCTCTCACAGGATGATGGGTATCGAGACTCCGGCCGTGGCCTTGCCGACGCGGAAAGCGCACAGGCTGAAGCCTGTGCCACTTTTGCGCGGCATCGGCTAGAATCGTGTGCCTTGCCGGGCGCCTCAACTCGCGTCCGAGCGGCCCGCCATGGGCGAAATTCGATTTCACAACACGCTATCCGGCCGCGTCGAGCCGTTCGTTCCGCTCGTGGCGGGCGAGGCGCGCATTTACACGTGCGGGCCCACGGTCTACGACTTCGCGCACATCGGCAATTTCCGGACATTCGTGTTCCAAGACGTGCTGCGGCGGTTCCTGGGGAGCCGGGGATTCCGCATCCACCAGGTGATGAACCTGACGGACGTGGACGACCGCATCATCCAGAACGCGGCGGCGGCGGGCATCCCCATCCGCGAGTACACGGAGAAGTATGTGCGCGCGTTCTTGGAAGACATGGACGCGCTGGGCTTGGAACGGCCGGAGCAGATTGTGCGCGCCACGGACCACATCGAGCAGATGGTGGCGCTGGTGGAGCGGCTGCGGGAAAAGACGTTCACCTACGTGAGCGACGGCTCCATCTACTACCGCATCGCCAAGTTTCCGGCGTACGGCAAACTTTCGAAGATCGATCTCTCCGGCATCCAGGCCGGCGCGCGCGTGGAGACGGACCGCTACGAAAAAGAAGACGCGCGCGACTTCGCGCTGTGGAAGGCGCCGAAGCCCGGCGAGCATTTCTGGGAGACGCGCATCGGTCCCGGACGGCCCGGGTGGCACCTGGAATGTTCCGCGATGTCCATGCACTACCTGGGCGAAACCATTGACATCCACACGGGCGGCATTGACCTGGCCTTCCCGCATCACGAAAACGAAATTGCGCAGAGCGAAGCCGCCACCGGAAAACCGTTTGTGCGCTACTGGCTGCACGCGGAGCACCTGCTGGTGGACGGGGAGAAGATGTCGAAATCGCT
>DATEQM010000186.1:0-2568 GCA_035272605.1 Candidatus Acidiferrales bacterium
GCGTTGTGGGCTTCCGCGAGCGTGTCGTCGAGTTGCAGGGCCTTCGTCGCCGCCGCCGTCGCCTGGGGCATCACGGTCCGTGGGGGCAGATAGAAATCCGAAAGCGCAGTGTAAGTATCCGCTAAGCCGGCATAGGCCAGGGCCAGATTGGGGTCCTTGGTCAGGGCTTGCTGGTAATACTCGATGCTCCGCTTGAGGTCGACCTCATTGCCCTGCTCCCAGGAATGCCGGCCTCGGAGGTAGGCCTCGTAAGCCTCCGGGTCCACCCTTCGCGCGCTGGCCAGCCGCAATTCCTCGTGGGGAGTGAGCGCAACCTTGATTTCTCCCGCGATTTCCCGGGCAACATCGGCCTGCAACGACAGCACGTCGCCGAGATCGCCCTCATAGCTCTTGGCCCAGAGATGCTGTTCGGGAGCCGCGCGGATCAATTGCGCCGTGATGCGCACGCGCGGCCCTGCGCGCAGCACCGAGCCCTCGATGAGCGCGTCCACGTTCAATTCGCGCCCGATCTCTGGCATCGTCTTGCGTGTTCCTTTGTACTGCATCACCGACGTGCGGGAAATCACGCGCAGAGCGCCGATCTGGGCGAGGTCGGCGGTCAGCTCCTCGGTCATGCCATCGGCGAAATAGTCCTGGCCGGGATCGCGGGAGAGATTTTCGAGCGGGAGCACAGCGAGCGACTCAATGGGCGCGGAGGCGGCCGCCTCGCGGCGTGAACGAGTGCGATAGAGGCTCAACCCAATGAGCAGGCCGCCCAGCAGCACGGCTGCCAGCAGCCCGAAGCCAAACAGAGCCGGTGTCCTCCACTGGCGCGCACGGACCGCGGGGGGTTCCGCGACCAGCGGCGTCGCGGAGCCCGCCGAGGGGTTTGCCAGCCGCTGGAGATCCACACCTAGTTCGCGGGCGGACTGATAGCGGCGGGTAGGGTCCTTGTCGAGACATTTCAGAGTAATGCGCTCGAGTTCGGGAGAGACGCGTTCGTTGCGGGCGCGCGGGGCGACCGGAGGCCGGTGCAGGATGGCCTCGACGAGGCGGGTGGGAAGCTCCTCGCGAAAAACGGGAAGGCCGGTGGCCATTTCATAAAGCACGCAGCCCAGGGCGTAGATGTCTGTCCGCGCGTCCACCGTGTCGCCGCGCAATTGCTCCGGGGACATGTAGGCCGGGGTGCCGACAACGGCATGCGTGAGCGCGACGCTTTCCGTGGCGCCGGCCGTAGCGCCAGCACGTGCGCCCTCCGGGTGAGAGAAGCGTGCCAGGCCGAAGTCGAGGACTTTTGCCACTCCGCGAGGAGTGACGATGATGTTGCCGGGCTTGAGGTCGCGATGGACCACGCCCTGGCCATGGGCTTCCTCGAGGGCGGCGGAAATCTGGGCGCCCAGAGCGAGCACCTCTTTCTCGGGCAGCGCGCCGCCCGAAAGTTTCTCCTGGAGCGACGCCCCGGCGACGAGCTCCATCGCCAGATAATCCACGCCTGCTTCATTTCCGAAGGCGTAGATGGTGGCAATGTTAGGGTGGTTCAGGCGGGAAAGCGCCAGGGCCTCGCGGCGGAAGCGTTTGCGCGCGGCGTCGTCGGCGAGCGTGCCGGCAGGGAGGACCTTGATTGCTACGTCGCGCTCGAGCTGCTGATCACGGGCGCGGTAGACTTCGCCCATGCCGCCTGCGCCGAGTTTGCCGAGGACGCGATACTGGCCGAGGGGGCGGCCGATCAAGCCGGATTGAGCCGAGGGATCGCCCACGGGTGGCATTCTACACCGCGGGCCGAGCGGGCATGAGAAACCAATACCCAAGAGGGTTTATCCACAGCGTTCACAGGGGTGCAGAAAATCATAGGAAACTGGGCTTGACGATATTCCGGGTTTTGCTATACTTACCGATGGTCGTAAGCCCTGTGCAGTGGCAGGGGTGCGGTGCGCCGGTTTCCAAGCCCAGAGGTGAGGTTGGTTACGAATACCGGATAGAAAGATGGTCGAGCAACGAGCAGGTCCGTCCTGCATGGACGGACGCGCCCGGCGCTCGACGCCGGGTTTTTTATTGCCCGCTGGACTGAAACAGCGGGGGTTCCGCCGGGAGCGGAATCCGGGTTCTTTGACAACCGAATGAGGCAAAGGCAGACGCAAGCGTCCGCAAGGACGTTGGCGTGTGCCTTCCACAAGTTCCTTATTAGCGTTACCTGTCGAATGGCGAACTTGCCGGGAGCGGCGAGCGTACCCGCAAGGGGACGAACGGCGTGAGCGGCAAGTTTTATGGTTAAGCTACTAAGGGCGTACGGTGGATGCCTTGGCGCCAACAGGCGAAGAAGGACGTGGCAAGCTGCGAAAAGCCTCGGTGAGCCGCAAGCAGGCTTTGACCCGGGGATATCCGAATGGGGAAACCCACACGAGTGAACCTCGTGTACGGCCCGCTGAATTCAATAGGCGGGTGCGAGCTAACCCAGGGAAGTGAACCATCTCAGTACCTGGAGGAAAATAAATCAACCGAGATTCCGAGAGTAGCGGCGAGCGAAATCGGAACAGCCCAAACCCCGGTGCTTGCACCGGGGGGTTGTAGGACCGCGTGAGTAGAGTTATC
>DATEQM010000187.1:0-2174 GCA_035272605.1 Candidatus Acidiferrales bacterium
CCGCGCGCTGCTCGACCGCGAAGCAAAAAAGGACGCGGACTACGAATCCTGGGCCTACGCAAAGCTGGACGACGCCGTCCCCGCCTTCCACGCCCAGCCGTTCGTCGTTAGGCCTTGAACTGTAGCGCGGGGTCCGCCGCGGCGGAAGCCCCGCGGCTTCTCCGCTCGCCACCGGAGCAGTTCAGCGCCCACGCGCACGATTTCACTCGGATACGAATGCTTTTCGGAGGATCAAATCGTGAACGACCGCACAGAATATCTGAACCGCGACGACTGGGCCGTCATCGCCAATATTTCCGACCAGGAGTTCCACTCCGACCAGGCCGGCCTGGGTCTGTACACGATTCCCGCGTGCGCGCCCGGCGAGCGCTGCGCCGTGACCACCGTCTACGGCCGCACCGAACTCTACGACATGGGCGACGACCGCAAGGGCGAGCGCTACTGGGCCGCGCGCCTGATCGCCAAATCCGTCCTCGCGGAGCACAATCCCGACGCGGATCTCCGCCGTTACGGCGTGATTCTCTGCGCCGGCGACGTGCCGCTCGATGCGGAGCTGGCCGATGCGGACGCCCGCCGCGTGGCCTTCTTCCGCGAGCAGGTGGAGCAGGCCGACGCGCTCTACGCCCGCGCGTCGAATCGTCCGGAGATGATCTCCGACGTGCAGCGCCGCGCCGCGCGCCATCTCGGTCTCGACCGCCCCTGGCTCGTCAAGATCGCTCCGATGCAGGAATGTCCGGTGTGCGGCGATCCGGTGAAAGTGGGCGTGGCGCTTTGCCGCCACTGCGGCGCCGTGCTCGATGAAGGAAAAGCGGCGCGCTTCGGTGTTCTTCGCGTCCCGTCCCGAGGCCGCGGGATCGGGGACGAAGCTGTTTCGAACACTCGGGACTCCTTCGCCCGCGGCGAAAGCGAGGAAGCCCTGGCCGGCGCAACCTCCGGCGGGTCGCGAGACCTCGGGAACGGGGCAGCCACGCTGCTGAAGGGCCACCGCATCTAGAGCGTTTCCATAAATTATGTAGCGTATCCGGCGCCAAAAAAGAAGCCTCGGCAGTCGGCGAAGGAAATGGACTGAAAGGCAGCTTTGGCGGCCAGCAGCAGTTGCTCGTCGCTGCGCGGAGCGTGGCTGCGGAGCACTTGTTTGATCTTGCTCCACATCGGCTCGATGGGATTGAAATCGGGAGAGTAGGGCGGCAGATAGAGAAGCCGTGCGCCCCGCGAGTGGATGGCTTCGCTCACGCCCCGGATTTTGTGCGTGGCCAGATTGTCCAGGATCACCACCTCGCCCGCTCGCAAGGTGGGAGCCAAGCCCTGTTCCACCCAGGCCAAAAACATCTCCCCGTTCATGGGGCCCTCAAAGAGCCAAGGAGCGCAAGGGCCGTCCAGTCGCACGCCGGAGATCAACGTGCTGGTCTGATAGTTTCCGTGCGGAATGCGGCCCAGCAACCTTCGCCCTCCCCAAGCCCGGCCGCACAAGCGCGTCATCTTGGTGTTGGCCCCGCTTTCATCCACGAAGACCAACCGGTCGGCCGGCTCGGATGCCAACCGTTCATGCCAGCGCGCTCTGTTTTCGGCGACGTCCGGCCGGTTTTGCTCGGCGGCGGCCAGAGTTTTTTTTATACCTCCAGCCCAGTCGGCGAAGCCATACATCCACCGTGGAAGTCCGGAAGTGCCGGTCCAGGCGTGCTCCCAACTCGGCCAGCGTGGCGTCGGGCTGCTCAGAGAGCAGTTCTTCGAGCCGCTGTTTCCGCTCCGCGGTGAGAAGCGTGCGGCGTCCACTGCGATGGGTCCGCGGCTCGAGCGTGCCGCGCTGGTGAAACTGCTGGCGCACGCGGCGCACCGCGGCCACACAAAAACCAAAAAATTGTGCGATTTCGCGAGTGCCCTTACCTCGCTCGTAGAGCTGCAGAATTCGCTGGCGCGCCGGGACAGGGATGGGTGTCATAGCCCTACTCTGTCACAGGAACGCGTTTTCGTAAAGCTACATCATTTATGGAATTGCTCTAGGGGTTCACTGCACGGCCGGACGAGAAAAAGGAAGGAGCGCAAACCGTCTGTATCTAATTGACAAAGAAGGAGAATTTGGCTCCCCGGGCTAGATTCGAACTAGCAACCCTTCGGTTAACAGCCGAATGCTCTACCGTTGAGCTACCGGGGAACCGTTGGCACTGTGCTGCACA
>DATEQM010000188.1:0-21466 GCA_035272605.1 Candidatus Acidiferrales bacterium
ATGCCGCCCACGCGCAGCGCCGAGGGACCCATATCCACCCCGCGGCGGCTCGCGCCGAGGTCCATGGGCACGCCGATGATGCGGATTTTTTGCGCCATGGTGTCCCTTCCGGCTTCGGAACGCTCTGGGAATGCCCCCGGGGAACCTCAAGGATATATGCGGTAGAGCATGCGAGGAAAGGGAATCACCTCGCGGATGTGCGCGGTTCCGCAAATCCAGGCTACCGTGCGCTCCAGCCCCAGCCCGAAGCCGGAGTGCGGCACGCTGCCGTAGCGCCGCAGATCCAGATACCACTGAAAAGCCTTTTCGGGCAGGCTGTGCTCGCGGATGCGCCGGACCAGCAGATCGTAGTCGTGGATGCGCTGGCCGCCACCGATGATTTCGCCGTAGCCTTCCGGGGCGAGCATGTCGAATCCGAGGGCCAGCTCGGGCCGCGCCGCATCCGGCTGCATGTAGAACGCTTTGATGGCCGTCGGATAGTGGTGGACCATCACCGGGCGGTCGTATTGCGAGGAGAGCACGGTCTCCTCGTCGCCGCCAAAGTCGTCGCCCCACTTCGCGTCCTTGCCGCCTTTCTGGAGGATCATGATCGCCTCGTCGTAGGAAATCTGGGGGAAAGGCGGTTTCACGGCGGCGAGTTTGGAGACGTCGCGGCCGATAGCTTCCAGTTCGCGGCCGCGGTGCGCCACCACGTCCTGGACGATGTGGGAGACGAGCTGCTCCCCCAGCGCCATCATGTCTTCCAGCGTGGCGTAGCTTGCCTCCGGCTCGAGCATCCAGAATTCCGTCAGGTGCCGCCGCGTCTTCGATTTTTCGGCGCGGAACACCGGCCCGAAACAGTAGACCCGCCCGAGCGCCGCGGCCGTGGCCTCGATGTAGAGTTGCCCGGACTGTGTCAGGTAGGCTTTCCCTTCGTCGAAGTAGTCCACCTCGAAGAGCGTGGTGGTGCCCTCGCAAGCCGCGGGCGTGAACATGGGCGCGTCCGTGAGCACGTAGCCCTGGCTGTCCATGAAGTTCCGCGCGGCGTGCACGGCCTGCGCGCGGATGCGCAGGATGGCGGCCTGGCGCGGCGTGCGCATCCACAGGTGCCGGTTCTCGAGCAGGAAATCCGGCCCATGCTCTTTGAGCTGGATGGGGTAGGGATCGCTCTCGGCGACCCTCTGCACCACGTGAATTTCGCTGATGTGCAGCTCGTAGCCGCCGGGGGCGCGCGCGTCCGGACTCACCGTGCCGGTCACCAGGCAGCTCGATTCCTGCGTCAGCCCGCGCAGCGCTTCGAACGCGGCCGGGTTCTCCTTCGCCGCGGCCACGCCCTGGATCGTTCCCGTACCGTCGCGAAAGATGGGGAACAGGAGTTTGCCCGCCTCGCGCAGGTTGTAGAGCCAGCCCTGGATCGTGACGCTCTGGCCGGAGTATTTGCCGACGTTTTCGATGGTCACGACGGGCATGCGCGTCAGGATATTCCTCTCCAAATATTCATTGCCGCGAATGGCCACGTTTCGGCCCCGGCATGGCGGGATAAACCCGCCTCTACGCTTTGTGTTGCGCCAGCGCGGCCGCGGTGCGCTCCAGCCGCTCGAACACGGCGAGAGCGGCCGGGAGCGGCTTTGCTTCCGCCGGCGACTCGCGGATTTCGAGCGTCAGCGGCAGCTCCTGCTCCGCGGTGGCCAGCGCCGCCACTGCGGCATCCCAGTCAATCGTGCCCTGGTATGGCAGCAGGTGGTCGTCGCGCTCGCCGGAATTGTCGTGGAGGTGCGTGGTGACCACGAGGTCGCGCATGGCGTCGAATCCCGCGCGCACGCCTTCCCACAGGTGCGCGTGGCCGGTGTCAAAGCACAGCCGCAGGTCCCGCAGCCGCGTGTCGGCCACAAACTGCCGCAGCGCGGAGGGCGAACCGTATTCGCCCGTCGTGTTTTCGAGCGCGATGGTCACGCCGCGCTGCTTCGCATAGAGGCACAAGTGTTCGAGCGAGTTCATCCCCGCTTCCAGCCGCCCCGGGTCCTGCGCCTCGCGGCCCGCGCCCAGGTGCAGCACCAGGAAGCGGAAGGGAATACTCTCCGCAATTTCCAGCGCGCGCTTCACTTCGTCCACGGCATCGAGGCGGCGCACGCGTTCCAGGTCGGAAATCGAAATGGGCGTGGAATTCTCCCGCGCCGTGCCCATTTCGCGGTTGGTAGGCGCGTGCAGCGAATGCACGCACAGGTCGTGGCCGTCCAGCCACCCCGCCAGCTCGCGCACGGCCTGCATCGAACGGTAATCGAAGTGCGACCGGGCGCAGAAGATCTCCAGCTGCGGGATGCCTGCCTGCTCGATTTCGTCGAGCAGCGCGGGGCCCAGCCGCTGGCTGCGGTACAGGTATGTCGAAAGAACACGCATGCGTCTCATGGCCCAGCCCTCTCCGTTTCTTTCGCGGGACCCGGCGGAATTCTCCGGCCCGCAGGCTGGGCCCTCCATTATGGCAGACTCGAAGAGCGGGAAAGCACTGAGGAATGATGAGTGCTGCGTAAGATGCGCCAGGCAGTCGGCGAGAGCCGGAGGGGAATCAGCAGAGTCATGCGGCCATGCGTCCGGAGCCCTGGTTCCTACCCGCCAGCAATGGCGCCGATGATGAAGAACGGCTCCTTCCCGGAGACGACCGCTTCCGGCAGCGGCGCGTCGGGCGGCTCCAGGGAAAGGTCTTCCTCGCAGGCAAAAAAACGCAGGAACGGCCGGCGCTCGAGCGTCACGTGATCCCGAATGGTTCCGCGCAGCATGGGATAGCGGGCCTCGAGCGCGTCCAGCACCGAGCGCACCGTCACCGGAGCCGCTACCTCCAGCGTCACGTCACCCTGAACGTGCGCCAGCGTGCGCAGATGGGCGGGCAGGACGACGAGGATCACGGCAGCGTCTGCACTTCGACGGACAACACGGCCGGGAGATCGCGCACGATGGGCGCCCAGGAGTCGCCGGCGTCGGCGGATGCATACACCTGGCCTCCGGTGGTGCCGAAATAGACGCCGCAGGGATCGAACGAATCCACGGCCATGGCGTCGCGCAGCACGTCCACGTAGCAATCCTGCTGCGGCAGGCCCTTGGTGAGCGCCTCCCATTCGTTTCCGCCGGTGCGGCTGCGGTAGACGCGCAGCTTGCCTTCCGGGGGGAAATGTTCCGCGTCGCTCTTGATGGGCACGACGTAGATGGTCTCCGGCTGGTGGGCGTGCACGTCAATCACAAAGCCGAAGTCCGTGGGCAGGTTGCCGCTCACTTCGCGCCACTGGTCGCCGGCGTTGTCCGTGCGCATCACGTCCCAGTGCTTCTGCATGAACACCACATCGGGCCGCGAGGGATGCAGCGCGATGCGGTGCACGCAGTGGCCGATCTCCGCATCCTGGTCGGGGAGGTACGGCGAACGCAATCCTTTGTTGATGGGCTTCCAGGTCTTGCCGCCGTCGTCGGTGCGGAACGCGCCGGCCGCGGAGATGGCGATGTACATGCGGTTGTGATTCTTGGGATCGAGCA
Organism: Candidatus Acidiferrales bacterium; assembly: GCA_035272605.1. Classification (GTDB taxonomy): domain Bacteria; phylum Acidobacteriota; class Terriglobia; order Acidiferrales; family UBA7541; genus JOPF136. The sequence goes on from DATEQM010000188.1 coordinate 3,499, forward strand.
GGATGGTATGCAGCCCCAGCCCGCCCGCGCCCGGCTGCCATTGCGGGCCGGTGCCGTGGCCGCGCAGGCCAGCAACTTCCTTCCAATTCTGTCCGCCATCGCGGGAGACGAACAGCGCCGCGTCTTCCACTCCGGCGTAAACCGTGTTGGGGTCCGTGAGCGACGGCTCGAGGTGCCACACGCGCTTGAATTCCCAGGGATGCTGGCTGCCGTCGTACCACTTATGGGTGGTGAGCGGCTTCCCGGTTTCCGGTGAGGCGTCGTACACAAACTTGTTGCTCTCACCTTTGGGCGCTCCCCCGGGACCGGCCTGCTCGCCCGGCGGCGTCCCCGGCTGGAACCAGGTCTTGCCGCCATCGTCGGAGCGCTGAATGATCTGGCCGAACCAGCCGGTGGATTGCGAGGCGTACAGGCGGTTGGGATCGGCCGGAGATCCTTTGAGGTGGTAGATCTCCCACCCGGCAAAATGCGGGCCGCTGACTTCCCATTTCTGCCGTTTTCCGTCTGATGTCAGGAGAAACGCGCCCTTCTTTGTGCCGACCAGAACCCGTGCTTTGCTCATCTCCCCTCCTTCGAATTCCAAAGAGTTCCACCGACCAAGGCCACAAGGCAAGCACTACACTGAGATGCTTTGGGTAAACCCTGCGTTTCGCAGGACAGGCCCTTCATTCCTCAGGGCAAACCTGCGGCGGCGCCACCGCGGCGCGGGTCAGCGGCGCCCAGGCGATCGCCGGTCACGGGGTCAATGCCGATGGCTTCCACCTGGCCGATCCAGGTGCGCAGTTTGGTGATGTAGCCGTGGGCTTCGAGCGCGCGTACCACCTCGGGCGGCACGGTTTCTTCCACGTACAGCAAGTCGGGCATCCACTGTTGATGAATGCGCGGCGCGTTGATGGCCATTTGGGGATCGCCGCCGAACCGCATCCAGTACAGCACAGTGAGCAGGGTCGCGGAGACGATGCGCGGCCCGCCGGGCGACCCGGCCACGATACTCAATTGCCCGTTGCGCAGCACGATGGTAGGCGTCATGGAGCTGACCGGACGGCGTCCCGGGGCGATGGTGTTCTTTTCGGACTGGACCAGTGAGAACAGTTTGTTCGGGACTCCCGGCTGCGTGGTGAAATCGTCCATGGTGTCGTTCATCAGGAAGCCGCCCGGCGCGGTCACGGCGGAGCCGAAGCTTTCGTTCAGGGTAAACGTGTTGGCCACGGCGTTTCCGGCCGCGTCCACGATCGAAAAATGCGTGGTGTGCGTGCCATGCGTAGCGTCGCGCTCCGCCTGCTCCCGGGCGCCGGCGTCGCTCCGCCGGGCCACGTGCTGGTCGGACCGCTCCACAACATCGAAGGGGAGCGGGTTTCCGGCGCGGACCTCAGCCGATGTCGAGGCGCGCTCGGCGTCTATCGTGGCGCGGCGTTCCGCGGCATAGCGCGGGTCGATCAGGCCGCGCACGGGCACATGGAAGAAGTCCGGATCGGCCAGGAAGGTCGCGCGGTCGGCAAACACGCGCCGCAGCGCTTCCGCGATCCAGTGCAGCGACCTCTCCGCCTGCGATGCATTCACGCCCGCATCCCAGCGGCCCAGGTCCACCGGCTCGAGCATCTGGACCGCGCCGGCCAGCGCGATGCCCCCCGAGCTCGGCGGCGGCGCGGAAAGGATTTCCCAGCGCACGGCGTCTTCGCGCAGTTGCACACGGAGCGGCTCGCGAACTTTCGGGAGATAGCCGCGGAGGTCGGCGGGAGAAAGCAGCCCTTTATGGGTCTCGAAATCGCGGAACAGCGACCACGCCGTCCCGCCGGTGTAGAACTCGGCCGCACCGTGCCGCGCGATGCGGCGAAGCGTGCGCGCCAGTTCCGGCTGTTTGAATATCTCGCCCGCTTGGTAGAGCCGGCCGTTGCGCAGAAAAATCTTGCGGCTGCGCGGGAAGCGCTCCAGCCGCGAGCGGGCGGCCCCGATGGCCCGCGCCAGTTTTTCGCTCACCGGAAAGCCGCCGCCGGCCAGCCGGATCGCCGGAGCCATCACCTTTTCGAGCGGCTGGCTTCCCCACACGTGCAGCGCGAAATCGAGGCCGGCGACAGTGCCGGGGACGCCGGAGGCGCGGTAGCCGAGCAGCGCGGCCTCGGAATCGAGCGTGCCGTCGGGCCGCACATACATGTCGCGGGTCGCGGCGGCGGGCGCCGTTTCGCGGTAATCGATAAAGGAGGACCGCCCGTCGGCCATGCGAAGGAGCATAAAGCCGCCGCCCCCGATGTTGCCGGCCTGCGGTTGGACCACGGCGAGCGCGAAGGCCACGGCCACGGCCGCGTCCACCGCGTTTCCACCCTGGCGCAGGATTTCGATTCCTGCCTCGTTTGCCAACTGTTCATCGCTCACCACCATCGCGCCGTGGGAGCGCACGGCGGCGGGCGGCCAGGCAGGCAGGGGGATTTCGCCCGCGGCCAGCTCGCGCTGCGGAGGATGTTGGGATGCGGACGGGGACCCGGGGGCGGGCGGCGAGGTCTGTGCAGCGCCCGGCGGGAGAACGCCTACCGCGAGCGCGACACCCAGCACCGCGGCGAACAGAGGAGTGAGAAGGCCGGGCCGCGTGTCCATCCCGGTTTGCGCGCTCGCCCCGGCTCTTCCGGCGGAGCTCACAGTGGAACGGGGCGGCCCGCGACGTTTTCTCGCACGCGCGCCATGAGTTCGAGTTTTGCGCGGGCGACCTCGCGCGGCAGGGCGTCCAGGCCGCCCGCGGGACCCAGGAACACCTTCGTTGCTGCAATTTTTGGCAGCAGGGCTTCCAGTTTGCGCGTCAGCTCCCGGATATTTTCCATTTCCGCGCTTCGTCCGCTGACCAGGCCGAGATGCACCGGCTTCGGCGAGCCCGCCGAGGCGATGCGGTCGTAGAGCTTCGCGTCGGCGGCGAGATCGAACGCAATCACGTCCGCAGGGAGATCGAACAGCGAGTCAAATTGCGCCGCGGCGCCGCGCGAATCGAGCGCGAGGGTCAGCTCCACGCGGTGGCCGCCCTTTCGCGCGGTGTCGCGCGCGGCAGCGAGAGCGGAAAAGCCGGCGCGCAGCACGGTCCAATCGCTCCGGGGGTCAAACGGCGCCGGCTCATCCACCTGGATGTTTTCCGCCCCGCCTTCGGCCAGCGCGGTAATTTCCGCGGCCAGCACTTCGGCAAAGGCTTCGGCCCGCGCTTCGAGCGTAGCCATACTGGAGTCTTTCGTCTCGGAAAGTTTTGCGAGCGTGAACGGGCCGGTGAGGACAGCCTTCACCGCCAGCTTTCCCGCTTTTCCCCGGGGGGTGATGAGCGTGCCGAGGGCATTGCAGGCGAAGCGGTATTCCTCCGCGAGGATCGGTGCCTGGCGCAAAGGACGCTTCGTGATTATCGGCACGCGGTAGCTTCCGCCCGTGGGAAGCGCGCACTCGGCGCCCGGTTCCACACCCTCGAGTTTGCAGGCCAAGTGGGAGACGGGATCGCACCAGCGCGTCAGCCCGTCCGTCACCAATTCAAACCCCGCGGCCACCTGCTCCTCGATGGCGCGGCGCACCATGAAATTTTCCGCGTCGGAGAGGTCCGCGGCAGTTTGCTCTCCGCGCGCCACGGCTGCGCGGGCGCGTACCAGCACTTGCAAGCCCTCGCCCGAACCGCTGCGGGGATAGCTTCCAGCGCTGGCCAGTATGAGCTCCATCGAACGGGTGGCTGCCGGGACGCCCCTGGCAGGAAGCCGAGAAAGTAGCACAGGCTTTCAGTTTGTGCACTACCCAAACAGCGCGCGGCGGGGCGTGTCCGGTCGCAGCAATCTCGCACGCCGCCACACTGCGATCCCGGAATTCATGAACGCACTAGGATCCGTTTCCGTCCGGGATCAGCGAAATGAAATCAATCGCCGGAACAGAGGGCAGGATTCCGGCGTCGTGTCCGCGGGCCAGCAGTTCGCGCACGGCGCTGCGCCCGAGCTCGCCCATGCTGAGCGTCCAGGAGTTCACGTACATGCCCACGAATTTGTCGGCCAGCTCCATATCCATTTCGCGGGCAAACTGGAGCGCGTAGCTGAGGGCCGGCTCGCGGTGATCGAGCGCGTACTGCACGCTTTCCTGAATCGCGCGAGCCACACGGCGGGCCACCTCCGGACCCAGGGCGCGCCGCACGGCGTTGCCGCCGAGCGGAAGCGGCAGGCTGGTCTGCTCGCGCCACCACATGCCCAGGTCCACCACGCGGTGCAGGCCGGCGTTGGAATACAGCAGTTGGCCCTCGTGAATCAGCAGGCCGGCCTCCACGCTGCCGTTGCGCACCGCTTCGATGATTTTGTCGAAGGGGATGGGCACGGGCTCGAACCGTGGCGTATGCAGCCGCAGCGCCAGATAGGAGGAAGTAAGCATACCCGGCACGGCGATCCGCCGCCCGGCCAGGTCCGCGGGCTTCAATGCGCGCAAGGCCACCACCAGCGGCCCGTACCCGTCTCCGAAGCTCGACCCGCAGTCGAGCAGCGCGTATTTCGAAGCCAGATGCGGGTAGGCGGAGAAACTCAGCGCGGTCACGTCGTATTTTTCGTCCTGCGCCGCCTGGTTCAGCGTTTCGATGTCGGAAAGCGTGTGGGTAAAGCGCAGGCCGGGGACGCGCAGCTTGCTGGTGGCCAACGCGTAGAACATGAAGGCGTCGTCGGAGTCAGGCGAGTGAGCCAGCGTCAGATCCCAGGCTTCCGGCCCGCGCGCGACAGCCATGGCGCCTTTCTGCCCGACGCCTGCGGATTGGGACGCGCCACTCATTTCTTCCATGGTCATAGGTCCGCTGAAGCCGGCCCCGCCACCGGCGGGGCGCCCGGCCTGTTCCCGGAAGGGAGTGGGACGTTCCGAAATGAAGCCCGCCGCGCCGGGCCGGGCGTTCGCATCTGCGTGCGTGACCGGCGGACGAATTTCAGACTAACACAGAAGCCCCGAGCCGACAATTGAGCGATCCACAGGCTTCGGCGGCAGGAGAGGAACAGTCTACAAGTCGTTCGCGAGGCGTTTAATGGCCGTGGGGAAATCGGAGCGGTTTTCGAGGTACGGCCCCCAGTCGCGGTCGAGCGCCTTCTGATAGGTTTGCCAGTCGCGCTCGTACAAACGATTCTGCTCGGCGTAGGGCCGGTAGGACTCGTGGCCGGCGCCGGCCATCATGCGGCGGACCACTTCTCCGGTGGTGTAGAACAGCAGCGCGTGCCACAGGTCCCGGGGGATGGGCTTCTCCTGCGCCAGGAATTCGCGGTTGAGGGCCGTGCGCACGGGGTCGGCCAGGCCATGGGAGGCTTCGTGGAACAGCATTTCGAAAGCGGCGAGCCCTTGATTGCGCGGATCGCGGCTGGAGACGGTGATGTGCAGCGGATCGAGTGTGGTGTAGCCGCCGAACACGCCCGCATACGCGCTCACGTCCACGTGGATGGCGCCCTTCGGCCAGGGCGAGTGGTAGATGGAGGAAAGCTCGCGGGAAATTTGCGCGCCGAGCTGTTCCACCAGCGGCGCCACGGCGTCAATCCAGGCGCGGTTTGTGTGGTCGTCCCCCGGCCACCAGTGCGCGCGGTAGATGGGCGCGGCCTTGGCCAGCGCGGCAATCACGCCGGAGCGGAAGCCGGTGGCCTCGGCGGTCTCGTCGTCTCCCATCTCCGCCAGCCGGTCGTTCATCAGCACCATGTCTTCATCGAACAGCAGGTCGTGGGGGGCGAGTTTGACTTCGTACTCTTCGATCGCCGAATTCCAGTCTTGGCGCTCCTTCTCCGTGAGCGCGTCGAGAGAGAGCGGCGCAGGCGCCTGCTCCGCCGCCCCGGTTTGCGTGCGAACCACGGGCCGCTCAGTGCGCAGGCGGGCCTGCTCGTAGAGCACGTGATGGAGATTGACCCAGAAGTTGCTATAGAGCGCGAATACGGGCAGCGGCCCACGCGGCACGGTGACGCTGGGCCGGGCGGTGGTGCCCACAATCGGCTGCGGGGCCTGTGCGAAGGCGGCGTTCGCGAACAGGAGACAGGAAAGGAATCCGATCCACTCGCGCCGGATGCAGAAAGGTTTGCGAAACCTCGGGCAGGTCCCGGCGGGACGCGCGCGGTGGTGCCACGGCGGGCGACAGCACTGCCCTTTGCAGTGTCTCGGATTTCGCATCTTTCAGCGGTTCTCAGCTCTTCGGGCGCATTGACTGGGCGATCGTGGCTGCCACTCCAATCTTCACAGCATCGCCCGCGAGGAAGGGCAACACGCCCTGCGCAAAGGCTGCCCCGCCGCCCACGAGAGAGGCCAGCCACGCCCAGCCGCTGGCAACGATGATGGCATCGCCGGCAAGCAGAGCCGCAGCAATCGCCAGCCACGCAGAAACGCCTCGGCCCGCTCCTGCGCCCGCCCGCGACGCTTGGGGGTCCGCTGCGCGTTCGGTTTCCGCCTCCCGCTGCCGCGCGGCGGCCGCGCGAGCGGAGAGGATTTCCGTCAGCCGGCCAGCCACAAACGCGGCCGCGGGAAAGGCGAGCAGGTATCCCGCCGTTGGGCCGAACAGCCGCGCCGCTCCCGGCGCGCCGAACGGCTGGAAAACGGGCAGCCCAGCGGCGCCCTCGACGAGATAGAGCAGCGCAGCCAGCGCGCTCGTGCGCGCGCCAAAAAACACGGCGATCAGCAGCACGCCGAACGTCTGCAGCGTCAGGGGCACGGGCGTCCACGGCAGCGGAATGGCGATCTGGGAGCAGAGCACCAGAAGGACGTTGGCGAGCAGCAGCCACCCCGCCTGGCGCGCCACCCAGGAGGCGCCTTCGCTGGAGCGGCGGTCGAGAACTTCGGTGCGTGTGCCGGTCATAACCCTCCTACGTGTGGCGAGATTATAGCTGAAGCAGGCCGCGGATGGAGCGCCGGGCCGGGGCTATTCCGGTTCTTCCTCGAGGCGGCCGTCCAATCGCGGGTCGTCCGGGCCCGCGACGTCGCCGTTTTTGTCCGCGCCGCGCAAGACGCCGGAAGAGTCCAGATAGAAGGAGCGCTTTCCGCCAGGGCCGTATCGGAGCGGCGTGGCGATGATCTCGTAACGCGCGTCGGCTGCGCTGGGGGAACTGAACACGCGGTAGCGGAACGAATAATTGTCCTTCTGGCCCGCGGCCAGCGCGGCGTCAATGAGGTTCGCGGCATCCGGGGAGATGCCTTCCTTCGGCGCGGGGCCAAGCTGCACGAGGGTTTCCGGAAGCTGGCCGAACCCTTTGCGATAGGTTTCCGCCGCGCCGGCGATCTGCCGGAGCGCGGCCACGGCGCGCAGCTCGCGCGACACGATTTCCTGCGCCGCCCATTCCTTTTTGAGCTCGGGGATGTTCAGCATCAGCAGTCCCAGCGACACGAGCCGCCAGCCGTCCGTTTCACGCACCAGGCCAAAATCGGCAGTGCGGCCGCTGGGCACCGTCACAGTCACAAACGCCAGATTGCCGTGCACCCGCCCGCGGCCCAGACGCAGCTCGGTGGTCTCTGAAACGGAAGTACACCGCAACACCGGCTCGCCCTCCAGGGAGGTGGAGAGCAGCGGTTTGCCGGCCTCGCGCACGGCCACCAGCCGTTGCATTAACTCCTGCTGCTGAAACTGCGGCAGGTTGCGATAGGCCTCCGCGCTTTCTTCCGGCAAGAACCGGGAGAATTCGGCCGCCTGCTCGCGGCACGCAGCGGTCAGGGCCTCCGCCAGGACTTCGGATGGCGTTGCCGGCGCTTTCTCCTGCGCCGCGAGGGGACCGGCTGCGGCCAGAAGAAGCGGGAGCAGAACAATCAGTTTTTTTGCCGTTTTTTTCATGGGGCTATTTTTGCCCGGGCCAGAATGGTGGGAAGCTCCTTGGAGAATTGAGAGCGGGGCATCACCTCAGTGCAACCCGCGCGGCGCGCGCTCTCCGCCAGGTCCGTCTGCACATGAGAAAGGAAGGCGACAACCGGGATGGAGTTGCCTGGGGCGAGCTCCTTGATGGCGCGCAGCGGTTCCACCCGGGCGTTCAGGTCCACCACCACCAGCGCGGGTGCATGAGCGCGGGCCTCCGCCACCAGGTCATCCGGCGTGCCAAAACAGGCCAGCTCGACGCCTGTCAGCCGCGCCGTCTCCACCAGCTTCGCTCGAAAGAAAAGGTCGTCCACCAGCGCCAGCACTCGGCCCATATTTCCAGATCCCCTGACGGGCCGCGCCGCCCGCGCGGGTGGCAGCCCTGCACCTGGAAGTATAAGATTTGTGGGCAATGAATCCTATTGCGCGTGCCGCGCTGGAGGCTTTTGAGCTGGGTGGCTCCTCCGTGCTCCCCCGCGGCACCTTGGAAGACGCGTTGGCCCGCAACGGCGCCCTCTGCCGGGAGACCTGCGACGGCGTGCTGGCCGACCTAGTGCGCCAGGGCATGCTGGCGCCCGCCGCGGACGGCTCCCTGGTGCGCCGCACCGAGGCCGGCCGGCTGGCCCTGCGCGGGCCGCTCGACCTGACGCTCTACACGCGCGCCGGCTGCCATCTGTGCGAGGAAATGAAATCGGCACTCGCGCCCATCGCGCGCGAATTCGCCGCCCGCATCTCGGAAGTGGACGTGGACCAGTCCGACGAGCTGCGCGCGCTCTACGGCAGCGACGTGCCCGTGCTCTTCCTGGGCAGCCGCAAAGCAGCGAAGCACCGGCTCGACGAGCGGCAAATGCGGCGCCAATTGGAGCGTGCTTCTCGGAAGGGGTAGAGATGGGCTGAAGCGCCCCGTGTTCGTCGCGCTTCAGTGCTTCGCTTCTGCGTTCGCGCCCACCGACTCGTCCGGAACATCGCCCCGGCGTCCCTTCACGCGGTCGTAGACGGTAATCTCACAAACGGAGCCGAGCCCTTCGTTGTAGTAGGTGGTCAGGCCGAGCACGCTGCGCAGGTCCTCATTGAACCGGCGCAGGCTCGAGAGCTGCGAGGCCATCGCCGGGAGCTTTTTGCCGTCCGAGCGCAGCAGGAATTTCTGGTAGCCGGCGTCCCACAGCCGCGTGAACAGGCCGCCGGAAATGACGGTGGGCAGTTCGGTCATCTCGAAGCGGCTCTCCGGCGTGCGCCGAAATTCCGCGCCGCACCCGTACCGCTCCACGCGCACAACGCCGCCGGTGCTGTTCACCGTGAACCCTGCGCGCGGCAGCGTGTCGATCTGCTCCTTACTGAACCGCGTATTGACGTACCACATAGGCTAGATCTGGTCCCCCAGCCCTCGGATGCGACTGTCGAGATCGGCCAGCGTGCGCTCCAGCAGCTCGCGGTGGCGCGGATGCGTCGCCGCGGCGAGGTCCGCCGCCACCCGTTTGCGCGCCAGTTGCAAGTCCTCACGCTTCCGGACGCGTTCCTGTTCCTCGGCGCTGCGCTCCAGTTTCTTTTTCCTCTCCGGAGCCATCGCCGCCGCTTCGCGCTGCTCTTCGATGGCCTTGCTTTCCCAGCCTCGTGCCATGGGAAGAACATTATACCGCAGCCCGCCGTGTGGCGCAGCCGCCCGCCCTTCTGCTATTCTGGTAGGCAACCGGGCCATGCAGCTTCATCGCTCGTGGCGCATCCAATAAGTAGAGGCCGGGGCGCCGGTTCAAGCGTTTCGAAGGGGCGCCGCGCTACCGCAAATCTCCGTCATCCACCATGTATGGGGGAACACAATCCGCAGGAGTCGCCGCTGCCGCCGTCGCCCGCGCGCTGGGCGCGTCGCTCGTGGAGCGCATCGGGAACACGCCGCTCCTCCGTCTGGAACGCGTGGGCCGCGAATTTCCCGGCGCCGGATTTTATGCCAAGGCGGAGTGGTACAACCCAGGCGGCTCGGTGAAAGATCGGCCCGCGCTCAGCATGCTTCGCGACGGAGAACAGAGCGGTGCGCTGCGCCCCGGCAAGACGATTCTCGACGCCACCAGCGGCAATACCGGTATCTCCTACGCCATGCTCGGTGCCGCGCTGGGCTACGCGGTGAAGCTGTGCCTGCCCTCCAGCGCTTCTGAGGAGCGGAAACGCATCCTGCACGCTTACGGCGCCGAGCTGGTGATCACGCCCGGGGATGAAGGCTCCGACGGCGCCATCCGCCGTGTGCGCGAGCTCTATGCCGCCGACCCGGAGAAATATTTCTATCCCGACCAGTACAGCAACCCGGCCAACTGGCAGGCGCATTACCGCACTACGGCCGAGGAAATCTGGTCGCAGACCAACGGGCGCATCACCCATTTTGTCGCCGGCCTGGGCACCAGCGGCACGTTTATCGGCACGGCCCGGCGGCTCAAAGAACGCAACCCGGCCATCCGCTGCGTCAGCCTCCAGCCCGATGGGCCGTTCCATGGTCTGGAGGGGTGGAAGCACATGCCCACGGCCATGGTCCCGAAAATTTACGATCCGGCCGTGGCCGACCAAAATTTCGAAGTGCTCACCGAGGATGCCTACAATTTGGCCATGCGCCTGGCCCGTGAGGAAGGCATGCTCGTCAGTCCCAGCAGCGCAGCCGCGCTCGCCGGAAGTTTTCGCGTCGCCGCCGGCTTGGCTCGTGGAGAGCACGCGGTGATCGTCACCGTATTTCCCGACTCAGGCGACAAATATCTGAGCGAACGTTTCTGGCAGGAGCAGGGGTAGCCATGCGTCTGCGGCTGAGTCCCGCGGTGGGAGAAGAAATACGGAAGCACGGCGCGTACGGCTACCCGCACGAGGTCTGCGGCGCTCTGCTCGGCCGCGAGGTTGCCGCGGACGGCAACGGCGACGCCGCGCTGCGCGAGGTGACCGCCGTCCTGCCGCTCGAAAATCGGCGCGACGATTCCCCGCGTGACCGCTTCTCGGTCACGCCGGAAGACGTGCTCCACGCCGAACGCGCCGCCGCCGAGCGCAGCCTTGAGCTGCTCGGCTGGTATCATTCGCACCCGGATCATCCCGCGCGGCCCAGCGAATACGACCGCGAGCACGCCTGGCCGTGGTATAGCTACGTGATCCTGAGCGTCGCCCAGCGCGAGCCGGGCGAGATGACCTCCTGGCGCCTGGCTGACGACCGCAGCGGTTATGCCGCCGAATGCATCGAAGTAGCCTGAGGAGGAGAGAGTTCCATGGCCGTGAAAGTCATGATCCCCACACCGCTCCGCTCCTACGCCGGGAAGCGCGACCATGTGGATGTGGCCGCGAAGACCGTGGGCGAAGCCCTCAGCTCCCTGATCGCCCAGCACGGCGACCTGCGCCGCCACCTCTACCAGGACGACGGCCGCCTGCGCAGCTTCGTCAACGTCTACGTGAACGACGACGACATCCGCTATCTCCAGAAGGAAGCCACGCCGCTTCGCGACGGCGACACGGTCAGCATCGTCCCGTCCATCGCCGGTGGTTCAAATCACCGTCATTCCGAGCGAACCGAGGAACCTGCTTTCTGTGTGAAAGACGGGCGAAAGCAGATTCATGGGGCAAACCCCGCCCTCGGAATGACAGACGCAGTGGAGCGATAACCATGGCCACCAAAACCGCGCCGCCCGAGACTGCTCCTGCAGTGGCGCTTTCCAAAGAGGAGATCCTACGTTACAGCCGTCACCTGATCATGCCCGAGGTAGGCATGGACGGTCAGCTCAAGCTAAAGCGTGCTCGCGTCCTCTTGATCGGCACCGGAGGCCTCGGCGCGCCGCTGGGCCTCTACCTGGCCGCCGCCGGCGTGGGCCATCTGGGCCTGGTGGATTTCGACACCGTGGACTTCACCAACCTGCAGCGCCAGGTGACATTCGGCACCAGCGACGTGGGCCGGCGCAAAGTGGAAGCCGCCCGCGAGCGCCTGGCCAACCTGAACCCCGAAATCGAAATCGCGGTTTTCGAGACGATGCTCACGAGTGCCAACGCCCTCGAACTGTTCCGCGACTTCGACATCATCGTGGACGGCACCGACAATTTCCCCACGCGCTATCTGGTGAACGACGCGTGCATTTTGTCGGGAAAAGTAAACGTCTACGGTTCGATCTTCCGCTTCGAGGGCCAGGCCACCGTGTTCGGATATCCCGGCGGGCCGTGCTACCGGTGCCTGTATCCGGAGCCGCCTCCGCCCGGGCTCGTGCCCTCGTGCGCAGAAGGCGGCGTGCTCGGCGTGCTGCCCGGGATCGTCGGCTCGATTCAGGCCATGGAGACCATCAAACTGATCCTCGGCAAGGGCGAGCCCCTCATCGGCCGCCTGCTGTTGTTCGACGCGCTCCAGATGCGCTTCCGCGAGTTGAAGCTTCGCAAGAATCCAGATTGCCCGGTCTGCGGCAGCCATCCCACGGTTACAAAGCTGATTGACTACCAGGAATTCTGCGGCATCCGCGGCGAGGAGGCCGTCCCCACCGTGATTGTTCCGGAAATTACCCCGCGCGAGCTGAAGGCACGGCTGGACCGCGGCGACGATGTGTTCATCCTGGACGTGCGCGAGCCGCACGAGTACCAGATTTGCCACCTCGGCGGCCACCTGATTCCCCTGGGCGATTTGCCGCGCCGCGTGCACGAATTGGACAGCTCGCGCGAAATCGTGGCGCACTGCCGCAGCGGAAAGCGCTCGGCGGACGCAGTGGCGTTCCTCCGCCAGGCCGGTTTCCGCAAAATCTGGAACCTGAAAGGCGGCATCCTGGCCTGGTCCGACGAGGTCGATCCAAAAGTGCCGAAGTACTAGGTAGCGCGGGCCCGCCGCGGCGGGCCTGAGCCCTCTGCGGCAGCGATCCGGCGCGGTTTCTAGCAGTCACCGCCGCCCCCTTTGAGCACGTGCGGCAGCAGAGAAAAAGACTGCAACACGGAGTTTGCGGAGTCACGGAGAACACGGAGAACACGGAGAGAATTCCACACAGGAGAGATCGAAAATGTCCGAAACGAAAATCACGCCACGCGATAACGGCCCGCTGTTCGTCGAAGGCACCTTCACCATCGTGGATGCTTCCGGCAAACCCTTCGGCCTTGCCGGACGCACCGCCGTGGCGCTCTGCCGCTGCGGCCACTCGGAGAACAAACCCTTCTGCGACGGCTCGCACAAAAAGGTCGGCTTCCAAAGCGTTGTCCAGGCCCGCGATCTTCCCCCTCCTGCACCGAAGCCGTAACCCCGCCCTGACCCTTAACGGGTTGGTGACTCCTCGGGAATCCGCCGCTGTACATTCCCGTGGGCCAGAGGGACGATAATTGCAGCAAGCTGGCTGGTGGCGGATTCGCGGTGAGTACCTGATTCGCCTACCAGGCGCACACCTGTCGGAGGGGGCCAGGCGATGAAGCCCAATGCGGTCGAACGCGCTGAGAAACGTGTCCCTATGGCCATTGCCGTGCAGCTTTCCGGCCATGCCAACGTCCAGGGGACGGAAAGCACGTTCACGGAAAACGTGAGCGCCAACGGGGCGCGTGTCTATTCGGTGCGGCCCTGGCGCAAAAACGACAAGCTCTACCTCGCATCGCTTCCCGGCGGCTTTCGCTCCCTCGCCCGCGTCACCTACTGCCAGTCACTGCAAGGGCAGGGGTTCGCCCTCGGCCTTCAATTCCTGGAAAAAACTCAGGGGTGGGTGATCGAAGTTCCGGCAATCAACGAAACGCAACTATCCGCCTGAAGGCGGTTGGCTTTTCCCGGCGGCTCAGTCCAGCGCCCTTTCCCTACTCCAACGAAAGATCAAACTGGAACATGCCGGGTGCTCGGCGACCCTCAAAGTGTGATTGCACCCGCAGCGTTCGCCTCTGGCCGGCGGAAAAATCTCCGGAGATCTGCTTCTTCACTCCTTTGCGGGCCTTATCGTTCCCGATGAATACGGAGATGGTGTGCGCACCGGGTGGAATGGGATCGACCCGGGAGAAAGAATCCGCTCCACCGAGCATTGACCCCGCACGTTGGAAGAGCAACTGCCCGTCCACCCACACTGTAAGGTCCGCGAATTTCGGCAGGTTGGTGACTTCCATGTCCACCTGCGTCTTCCCTGTCGTGACACCGCGCGCGGCAGATGATCCGCCGCCCTGTTTCTCCACGGACTGGAGTGGCTGCGTGGCCTCTAGATTTCTGGCCGTCAGCCGCACGGTGCGCGGAGAGCCTGGTGGCCCTAGTTCCGGCATGTCCCGCCCGTTCAGCTTCAGGTGCAGCGCACCGGCATTGTCCGTGCGCACCTGGAAGATTTTGGCCGCGCCGGCGCGCAGGGATTCGCCAGCGCGCAGGGAATGCATCTGCGAGGGATTGTCGTCCGTGGTGATCTCCACGCTACAAGGTGCGCTGGCGGAAACTTCCAGCCGCAGCGCAAACCCGCTGATGTCGGGTTGGGGCTCTGTCGCGGGCGGAGGGGCGGGTTTTTCTTCTTTGGCAGCCGCGGGGCGCCTCGCGGGCGCTGCGGCCTTCGTTTCACCCGCGGACGCGGGAGCCGGAGGGGGCACCGGGACCGGCATAGTTGGAGTCGCGGTGGACGAGGTGGTCGTGTCGGGCATTTGGGCCGCAGGCAACGCGGGCGGCGGAGCGGCCTGCTGCTGGCTGGCGGCCATCGCGGCGGCTTCCTGCTCCTTTTTCCTCTTCGCCACCGTGGCGCCCCACAGAACTCCCAGAACCACCAGCACCGCCAGCGCGTAGAGCCACACCTTTGCGCTCGAGCCCTGCGGCTGGGGAGCCGGCGTCACGCGCCGCGGAATTTCCGGCGCGGGAGGCCGCGGCGCAGCGGGCGGGGCCGTCCGCGCCACACCTCCGGTAGCGGCCGGCGGGGCCGGGGGGCTTGCCTGCGCGTCAATCGCCGATCGGCGCATCTGGGCGCTCGCTCCCAGTGGCACAGTGACTACGCTCGAAATTGTGCTCCCGGGGCTGGCGCCGGCGGGCGGCGAAACACGGATGCCGGAACTCGACGCGGGCGGTAGGCCGGTGCGTAGTGCCGCCAGGTCCGCGGCCAGTTCGTCGCCGGTCTGATGCCGCGCGGCAGGGTCCTTCGACAGGCACTTCAGGATGATGGCTTCCAGCGCCGCCGGCACCCCGGGGTTCAGTTGCCGTGGAGCGATCGGTTCGGTGTGGACAATTTTGTAAGAGACGGCGGTGATCGTGTCGCCGGTAAACGGTTTGTCGCCGGTGGCCAGCCAGTAGAGGATCACCCCGAGCGAAAACAAATCCGAGCGCCCGTCGAGAGGCATCCCCGTAAATTGCTCCGGGGCCATGTACGCCGGCGTGCCCAGCAGCGTCCCAGTGGAAGTCACCTGCGCCTGGGTGAGTTTGGCCACGCCAAAATCCATGATCTTGGCGCGCTCCGGCGAGCCGGTGAGCTGGATGTTGGCGGGCTTGATGTCGCGATGGATGACCCCGTTGGCGTGGGCGTAGGCCAGCGCCTCCGCAAGTTGCTGCCCGATTTCGTAGACCCGTTCGAGCGGAAAGTGCTCGCCGCTGCTCAGCACGGATTCAAGCGTGCGGCCCGGCACGAACTCCATCGCCAGATAGGGCGTGTCGCCTTCCACGCCCGCGTCAAACACGGTAACGATGCCCGGGTGCGCCAGGCGGCCGGCGGCGCGCGCTTCGCGCGTAAAGCGCTCGCGGTACTGGTCTGCCATGGGACCAATGAGCGCCGAGGCGTGAATCGTCTTCACCGCCACCTCGCGGTCCATCATCGGGTCGCGCGCCTTGAAGACCGCGCCCATGGCGCCACTCCCGATTTCTTCCAGCACTTCGTAGCGGCCGAACTGCTTCATGGTGATTTTCAGCGTACTCTAACACAGCTAAACACACCCGGCCGCCGGGGGTTGCGCCGCCGGCCGCGAAACGGTAAAAGAAGTGTTTCCATGGCCGCGCCGCCGTTTCCCAGTCGTACCTACGATCCCCGCGATCTCGCGTCGCCCCAGATGGCACCCTGGGCGCGCTCTCTCCGCTCCTTCGCCGCGAGGCTCGCCCTGAGCGGCACGCCCTTCGCCGTCAACGGCGTGCTCCGCCGCAGGGTGTTCGTCCGCCGGCACAAATTGTGGGAGTACGCCGCGAGCGCCGCGTGCCTGTTCGCAGGCACAGAGAAGCGGCGGCTGCGCATTCTCGATTTCGGTGGGGCCGCCACTCTGCCCGTGTTTTTCTTCGCCGCGCGGGGATGCCAGGTGGAATGCCTGGACCTTGACGAGCGGCTCTGCGAAGCTACTCGCCGCGCGGCGCACCGGCATGGCTGGACGCTCCGCGTCGCGTCGCACAACTTGGCGGATTCGCCTGCGCCGCGCCAGTGGACGTCTTTCGATGCGATCATCTCCGCGAGCGTGCTCGAGCATCTCCCCAAAGACCGGCAGAGAGTGGCGATTTCGCGGCTGGCCGGATTGCTGCGGCCGGGCGGAGTGTTCGTGCTGTCCTTTGATTATGGCGAGCAGGCCCCGCAACCCGGTGCAGTCCGCACTGTGGAGGAGGTGGAGAATTTGGTGGCTTCGAGCGGCCTCGCCTGGATGGGGGAACAGCACTTTCAGGACACCGGCGCACGGTTTGCCCTCGATCGCCGTTATCCCGACCGCAAATTCACGTTCGGCGCGCTGTTCCTGGAGCGCCGTTCCTGAAATCCGACGGGCTGTCATTCCGGGCCTGGGGGAGCGGGAGAGGAATTTGCCCTTCGAGAACGCCTCGGTCTTCTGCGCCTACTCCACCCCGATTCGCCGGCTCCGCCGTTCGGTCAGGATGGTATCGCGCCATGCGCCGTCGCGTTTGGCAATCCGCTCGCGCCGTCCCACGACCCTGAACCCGCACCGTTGCTGGAGCGCAAGGCTCGCCGCGTTCTCCGTGATGGTCACGCCCTGCAGGGTCCAGATACCATGCGCCTCCGAAGATACGATCAACGCATCCAGCAGTGCGCGGCCCACGCCGTGGCCACGCGCCGCCTTCGCGACGTAAATGCCGACTTCCGCCACACCCGCATAACAGGATCGTCCCGAGACCAGGCTCAAGGCTGCCCACCCGAGAACGCTGCCGCTCCGTGCTACCAGCCGCGAGTGCGGCAGGCGCGCCCTATTCCACTCGTTCCAAGAGGGCGCTGCTGTCTCAAACGTGCCCACTCCCGTGGCGATGCCTTCCTCGTAGATAGCCTTCACCGCCGGCCAATCTTCCGCGGTCATCTCCTCCACGCGGAATTCCATCTACCTCCCTCCCGGACGGAAGCGCGCCGGGGCGGACGTCAGTGCACAAACCCCACTTTCGGCTCCGCAGTCCCGGCGGGCGCCTCGGGAATTGGCCCGAACTGCGACTCGTATCGCCCGATATTTTCCGCCAGCGCCCGCAGCAGCCGCTTCGCATGGCCCGGACTCACGATCACGCTGGACATGAGTTTTCCCTGTGGCGCGTTGGGAAATACGTAGATGAAGTTCAGCGTGAACTCCTCCGCGTTGTGATGGATCATGACCAGATTGGAGTACGTCCCCTGGAGCTCCTTCTCGTCTGCTTTGATCTGGAGCTGTTGTTCGGGTTTTGGCTGATCGGCCATGCTCGCCTCCTCGTGCCGCGCACCACTATAGCAGAGCCCGCGGTACTGAGGCGCCGCCCGCTCCACGCGTGACTCACCGTCACGCTCCACGAAATCAATCTTGACTGGGAGCGCGGATTAACGTTACTTTATCTCTTGTCTTAAGCTAGATTAATAGATTCCAAGACCCCGGAATGCAGGACTCATTCCAGAACGTGCTCGACGCCGCGCCCCTCGCACGGGCGGCTGCGGCCGGCGACCGCGCGGCGGAGAGCGCCATCCCTGGCGTGCGGTTGCCCTCGCTGCCGGAGTCCTTCCGCACCGTCGACGTGCCCGCCGGGGCGGGGTTTTTGCGACGGATGTTCGCCTTTGCCGGGCCGGGCTATCTCATCGCCGTCGGTTACATGGACCCCGGCAATTGGGCCACCGACGTGGCCGGGGGTTCCCGATTCGGCTACACGCTGCTCTCGGTGGTCCTGCTGAGCAGCCTGATGGCCATGTTTCTACAGGCCCTGTGCGTGAAACTGGGAGTGGCCACCGGCCGCGATCTGGCGCAGGCCTGCCGCGAGCACTATTCGCGCCGCACCGCCATCGCGCTCTGGCTGGGCGGCGAAATCGCCATTGCAGCCTGCGATTTGGCGGAGGTGCTGGGCTCGGCCGTGGC
>DATEQM010000189.1:0-2119 GCA_035272605.1 Candidatus Acidiferrales bacterium
CCGAGGGAGGAGACGACGCCGCCAGTCACAAAAATAAATTTCGGCGGCGTGCCCTGGACTGTCAACGTTCCGGTCAGCGTCCCTTGCGCCGCTCAATCACTCATTCGTCCGGCGCAGAATTGAAGTACGAACTATTATCCGGGCCGCCGCGCGAGATGTCAACCCGGAGAAAATTGCAGTACTGGGCTAATTTCCGAGTTGGCGACCTCCTTGCGGAACCGTTGTTTGTAACTTCCCAGAAGGCCGTTTCTGGCACGCCATGGACATTTGTCGGGCTACGAGACTAATCAGAGTTGGCAGGGATATTCGATATCCTTGTTGCTTTGGGTCGGAGTGAAGAGCGCAGTAGGTAGACCGAAAGAAGAAGCAATGCGATCAGAGCGCACGCGATCGAAACTTCCGCCACGATATCCTGCCACCGCAGCGGCATGATGTAGCCTTCTCCTGCCTTTTCTCTAGGGTAGAAAACGTAATCGTAATAAGCGGTTTCAACGAACCCAGAACCGACGAAGAGAGTTAGTCCTAGCAGCAAGGCTCCTGACGCGCCCAACGTCCAACGCCAAGCCGCGATGCTATTTACAAGGTTCTTTGCTCCCACATAGGCGCCCAACAAGGGCATGCCGATTCCAGCCAAGATTGCGAAGCCACAAGTCGATAGGTAAGTCACACCACCTTCACTCAGAATCGCTTCTCCCACATTCGAGTCGCGTAATTCCAAATAGAGTGGGAGGGCACCGAGCAGGATAAGCGAAATAAAGAGTACGCAGAGAATAGGGCGGCGACGCGCGGCTAACATTCCTATTGCCCCTGTGGCCAGGCAATAGAGGAGAAGGAGCCAGACAGGTGGCTCCTTGTCCATCACTTCAAGGGCCGCGATAGCAGCGATCATATTCTGTTTTGCAGTCTAACCCGCCCGCCACAAAAAGTGCGAGTTGAAAGCCCTCGGCAACGACATTCGCAAGCCGAGGGTTGAGGATCGAAACGGAAGAGCCGGGAGGCGAACCTCGCCGGTCAGCGCCGCAACATTGCCTCGACCCGCGCCACATCCCCCGGCACGTCCACATGGTGCGTGTCGTGCGGCGTTTCCACGACCCGAATGCGGTAGCCGTGCTCCAACAGCCGGAGCTGCTCCAATTGTTCCAGGACTTCCAGGCGCCCCGGCCGCAGCTTGGGGAACGCCAGCAGCACATCGCGGCGGTAGAGATACACGCCCAGGTGCTTCCATTGCGCGGGGCGCGATTGCCCGGAGCCGGCCGGCGCGCCGGGAGCCGGCGCGTCGCGGGTGTGAGGAATCGGCGCGCGGGAAAAATACAGGGCATGGCCCGAAAGATCGGTCACCACCTTCACGACGCGCGGGTCCGCCGCGTCCAACTGGTCCTTGACGGGCGTCGCCAGAGTGGCCGCGCCCGCGGCGGCCCCGCCGACGGTCGGCGTGAGGACTGCCTCGATGAGCGCCTCGAGAGACGCGGGCTCGACCAGGGGCTCGTCGCCCTGCACGTTGAGATACAGTGGCGCCACGTGGGTCTCCGCCACCTCCGCCACCCGCTCCGTGCCGGAAGAATGATCGCTGCGAGTCATCACCGCCTCGCCGCCCGCGGCGCGCACCACCTTCGCGATTCGCTCGTCGTCGGTGGCCACGAGCACGCGGGAGATGCCGCGGGCCTGGCCCACGCGCTCGAGCACGCGAACGATCATGGCTTTGCCGCCGAGTTGCGCCAGGGCCTTTCCCGGGAAGCGCGTTGAGGCGTAGCGCGCGGGAATCACGGCGATTACGGCATCGGCCAATTTCGCCTCCCACTTCCACCGCAGTGTGCGGCGGAAGAGGCGGGGATGTTAGCACACCCGGGAGGCGCAGCCCGCTGCGGAGGGCAGTGCTCCCCTCGGCACTCACCTTGTCCGCTTCGGGCATCAAGGGTGTAGTGGAGCCGGAGACACCCCGCAGCCGGCCCGGCAATTACCCCATCTTGCTTTCGCACTTCCCAGTGCTACAATCCCCGTCAGCATCCGGCGCCCGAGTCTCGGTTGGTGCCTCTTCACGATGCGCCGGAACTGCTGCGGCATCGGGGACATTGCCCGCCCATCCCGCGTGGCGAGCGAGGGAAGCCGTGAGTCAGCAGGC
>DATEQM010000190.1:0-7132 GCA_035272605.1 Candidatus Acidiferrales bacterium
TTTGAGGCCACTCCGCGGCGCAAAAACTGGACTGTGAAAACACCCTGCCTGAAGTGCGGACTGATTCACGACGAGCCCACCGCCATCTGTGACGGCTACGCCGGGATCGATCCCGACGAAACCGCCGGAGACAGCAAGAAACAAGCCGCCGCGCGCATCCGCGCCGTGCTGGCCGCCGTGCCCATCGAGTCGCGCCGCCCGGGACGCGCCCGCGCCGCGGCTGCCGGCGCTGGCGCCAGCGCCTCCGAGTCCACCGCGGCGATGCGTGCCGCAGGTGCGGGACCCGCACAGGCGGATCCCGCCATGGCGGGACCAGCGGAAGTGCCCGAATGGCGCCGCGAAGTTTCGGAGCGGCTGGAAACCTACCGCAACCGCCGCGCACGCCAATCCCGCCAAGCCGGGACCACCAACCAAACGATCCTGGGGTTCCGGGTGCACTCGAAAACGGATAGCCTGGAACAAGCAGAAGAAATGCAGGCAGCGCCCGCCGCCGAAGCAGCCTCCATCGAGGGCGCGGTCGAAACCCAAGCAGCTGTCGAGGCGGCAGTTCCCGCCGCCGAACCGATGGCCGCCGCAAGCGTGGCCGCGGGTGCCGTGGCCAGCGAGCCGGCTGCCGTGACGAGCGCTGCAAGAAACGCCCAGCGCGTCTACGCGCCGGACGAAACCGACCTGACGGCATCGCTTTCCGAACACGCCTTTGCCGCTGCCGTTGAATCGACGGAGAGCGATACGGAAGCTCCGGAAAACATGTCTATTGCTGAAGAGAATGCCCCGTCCTCCCTGCCCATGGCGGCGGAGCCTGCCGTCGTGCTGGCCGATTCCGCAACGCTCGAGGTGCATGCGGATCCGGAAGAGCAGCCCCTGAGGATAGAGGACGACGAAGAGACGGCTCGCCTGTCGCCCGCAGCCTCCGCGCAGATTTCCGCCCTCGCCGCGCCTGCCCCGGCCACGAACGTGCGAGATTCGGGGCCGGCAGCCGAACAACCAGCGATGGATTCCGCACCCCTGGCTGTCATTCCCGCGATCGACAAGGACTACTGGCGCGGCGTTCCTGGAGTAGGGCCCGACGCAGGAACGATGAGTCGCGAGTCGAACCCGGAAACGGAAGAATTGGAGTGCGGCTCACTCACCTCGGGCTTCGAATCTCCCGTCGCCGGCATCGAAGAAGTCATGGAGGAAGAACTCGTGCCGGCCGAGGAAGTGGAAAGCGCCTCCCTGCCTGGCGAGAACGGTGAGCCTCCCCTTCATCCCGCGACCGCTGAGCCTTCCCAGCCGACCACAGAAGAGGCGCCCCTGTTGCCCGCGGCCATTGAGGAGCCGGCCACCGAGGCCCTGGCCGCGGCGGAAAACACCAGCGATCTGCTTTCCCCCGACGCGCTCGAGACGCCCGAAACAGAAGTGGACAGCCGCCGCGCGGCCCTGCGGACCGCCTCGCGCCCGCAACCCGGAACCGTTCCGGAGCGCATGGAAATCAGCGTGCCCCAACCCGTGTTCGATTTCTCGGCGGCCAGCCAGGAAAACGAGCAACCGCAGGACGACTCGTTGCCGGTGGCTGACCTTCGCGAGCGCCGCCGCGCGGCCCTGCTGGATGCCACCCTGGTCGGTGTCTCCATCGCCGGCTTCTTTTTCGCCTTTCATCTGGCCGGCGGCGAGTTCTCCTTTTCGCGCGTCGGCGCTGCCGTGGGCGTTGCGGCCGCCTTTTTGATCTACGCGCAGTACATTCTGCTTTTCACCCTGGTGGGAGGCGCGACGCCGGGCATGGTGTTGCGCGGCCTGCGCGTGGTCTGCTTCGATGGAAGGCCGCCTGCCACCGTCGAACTCGCCTGGCGCGCGTTCGGCTACCTGCTGTCCGCCGCTGCGGGAATGATCGGCTTCCTCTGGTCCACCTGGGATGAGCACGGACTGAGCTGGCATGACCGCATCTCGCAGACCTACATCACCTACGTCGAGCCGGAGGGCGAGCCGGTGATTGCCACCGTGCACTAGCGCCTGCTCCTCCAGCCGGGGATTCTGGGCGCCCTGCCGGCCGCCGGAAAGTGCTATACTTCGAGTTTTACGAGAGAGCCCATGAACCGCGCCACTCGCATCCTGGTAATCTCCCTCTCCGCCGTGGTGCTGCTCTACGCCGGCTTCGGCTATGCGCTGGCGCGCACCTCAGAGGACGCCACCTACCGCTCCCTCGGCGTCTTCAGCGAAGTGTTGCAGCGCGTCGAGCAGGACTACGTGGAGGAGCCGAACATGCCCCTGGTGGCGCGCGGGGCCATGCACGGGCTGGTCGAATCTCTCGACTCGCAATCCGGCTACATGAGCGCCCGCGAATACCAGGATTACCAGACCCGCGTGAAGGCCCACGCGCGCGGCGACATCGGCGTGGTGCTTTCCAAGCGCTTCGGCTACTTGCTGGTGCTCACCACGCTGCCGGATAGCCCGGCCCAGAAGGCCGGCCTTTCCACCGGCGATATTCTGGAAACCATCGGCGGTTTCTCCACCCGCGACATTTCCATCCGCCAGGCCCAGTTGCTGATCGAGGGCGAACCGGGCAGCATCGTGAAGATCCGGGAGGTGCAGCATGGCGGCACGGAATCGCACGATCTGGAAATAACGCGCGCCGCCCTCGATCCGCCTCACCTGCTCGCCGATAAACTCGAGGACGACATTGCCTACATCCGTGTGCCTGCCTTCACCGCGGGGCGCGCGGCGGAGATCCGGGAGAAGCTGGCCGAGTTCTCGCGCCGCGGCCTGCACAAGCTCGTGCTGGACCTGCGTGGCTGCGCTTCCGGCAGCGTGACGGAAGCGATCGCAACCGCCAACCTTTTCCTGAAAGGCGGCACCATCACCACGCTGCGCGGCCAGACCGTCCCCCAAAAGGAGTTCACCGCCGACCCGCAGAAGACGGTGTGGACCGGTCCGGTGACCGTGCTCATCTCCGCCAACACCGCGGGGCCTGCGGAAATCCTGGCTGCCGCGCTGGCGGAGGACCGTGCCGCGCCCACCGTCGGCGAGCACACCTTCGGCAGCGCCTCCGAGCAAAGCGTGATTCCGCTGGAAGATGGCGGCGCGCTCATCCTCACCACCGCTCTTTATCACGATCCCTCGGGGAAGGCCCTGAACGAGACAGGCGTAAAGCCTTCGGTCGAAGTGGCCAGCACCGCGGATGAAGCCACGGAGGCGAAGGATGGTGGGGTGGTGGAGGCTCCGAGTAACGGCGCGCCCGCGTTCCCGCTGCGTGTCCACGACGACCCGGTCCTGCGAAAAGCGATTGATCTGCTCCGCAGCCAGCCCGCGGCCGTGGGAAAAGCCGCCTAGCTCCCAAACCGCCGTCTGGACTCTCTTCCTCTTGCTGCCGCTCTCTTCGCAGAACCCGCCCAGACGATGCGCCCCACAATGCCATTGACCCGTCAAATCTTCGCTTTGTTTCTCGCCGGAGTGCTGCTCCTCGGCCTCGCCGCCTGCCGGCGCAAAGCGCCACCGGTGACCGACCCCAACCAACTGGCTGCTGATTTTGCCGCAACGGCGCGCGGCGCAGCTGGAGCGGAATCCGCCATCCGCATCGTGCCTGCCGCCGAGTCCCGAGAGCGCGGGCTCACGCGCGTGCTCGTCTCGCTGCCCGACTCCGCGCGGCTGAGCGCCGTGGAAACCGTGTGGCGCAGCGCCGCGGCCGAGCGCGGACTGACGCTCGATCCACGAGACGCGGGAGCAGCCGTCGCAGCCTTTGCGGTCCGTGCCGGTGGACAGCCGCTGCTCGAGCTGGAGGTGTTTCAGGCAGGCGAGGCGGCGGCGCCCGGCGCTCCCCAGCGCGGGCACAATCGTCCCGAACTGGCCGTCATCGTGGACGATCTCGGCTATGACTTGGCGGCGGCGCGTGCCGTGTTCGCGCTTCCCGCGAGGGTGAGCGTGGCCGTGTTGCCGAACCTGCCGGAGTCGTCGGCCATAGCGGAAGAGGCCCATCGTCGCGGCATTGAGGTGCTGCTCCACCTGCCCATGGAATCGCTCGGCGCGGAAGACACGGCGGAAAAAGTCGAATTGCGCGTGGGAGAGCCCGCGGCGGAAGTCAGCCGAGTGCTCGACCAGATGCTCTCGACCGTGCCCCACGCCGTCGGGGTGAACAATCACCAGGGCTCGCGGGCCACCGCCGACGCGGGGCTGATGGCAGCTCTCGCGGAGGCGCTGCGTGCCCGCGGACTTTTCTTCATCGATAGCCGGACCTCCGCGGCGACACGCGCGCTCGATGCCGCGCGGCGCGCCGGAGTTCCCGCAGCGGCGCGCAACGTCTTTCTGGACGACGACGAGCAGGCCGGAGCCGTCCGCCGGCAACTGGAGCGCGCCGAACACTTGGCGCGCGAGCAGGGTTGGTGCGTGGCCATTGGCCATCCGCACGGCGTCACGCTCGATGTGCTGGCGGACGCGCTGCCGGAGGTGGAAGCACGTGGAATCAGGCTGGTGTCCGCGTCGGAGATCATCCGCATCGCTCCGCAGTAGCACGGCGCAGTGGCAGAGCCGTTCCGGCTGTGCTACTGCAGCGTCTCGCGGACCAGCGCGGCAACTTCCTTCGCCAGCGGCCACGCCGCGGTCAATCCCGGCGATTCGATGCCGATGAGGTGGATGACGCAGGGGAGCTGAGGATCACGTTCGACCACGAAGTCGCTGGGCTCCTTGGCCGGCATCGCCTGACTGCCCGTAGGCGGCGCGAGCTTCGCGCGGATTCCCGAATAGGCCGGCCCCAAGTCCGCCTCTTCGAGTTCCGGCAATAGCGCACGGGCGCTGCGGGCGAACTCGGTGGTGGGGACGCGATCGCTCTCGTAGTCCGTCTTGCTGGCAACCGGGCGCGCCGTAGGGCCCAGAAGCAGGGTGCCCCAGAGCGTCTTGGTCAGATGCACGCCGAGGGAATACATTCCCGCCTCCGGCAGCGGATAGACGAGCGAGCGGATCAGATGCGCTTTCGCCGGAATCGCCTCGCAGTAATCTCCGCGCACGGGCTGGATGCGGTAGCGCGTGAACCCGGTGAGCGCGGCCACCTCGTCGGCGAACAACCCGGCGCAGTTCACCACGGCGCGGGCATCGATGGCGCCGCGCTCGCTGGTCACGCGCGCGCCCGCGCCGGCAGGCTCCAGCGCGGTGACCTTTGCGTGAGTCAGTAGATGCGCGCCGCGTTCGCCGGCCGCTCGGGCGTAGGCTTTCACCAGTTCGTCGCTCATCACCAGGCCGGAGCAAGGCACTTCGAGCGCGGCGCGGCCTTCCACGTGCGGCTCGCGCATGCGCAACGCCTGCCGGTCGATGATTTTCAGGCCGCCCACGCCGTTTTCCTGCCCGCGGCGGAGCAGCGCCTCGAGCTGCGGCTCGTCTCCCGTCGTCGTGGCCACGACGACCTTTCCCGTCCGCCGGTGCAGCACTCCGTGGGCCGCGCAGAACTCATAGGTCAGGCGATTGCCTTCCACACAGTGCCGCGACTTGCGGGAGCCGGGGGGATAGTAAATGCCGGAATGAATCACGCCGCTGTTGCGCGAACTCGCGCCCATGCCGAGCTGCGGCATTTCTTCCAGCAGAAAGACGTCTTCGTATGCAGCGGCGAGCTCCATGGCCACGGCGCAGCCCACCACGCCGCCGCCGATGATCACCACGCTCGCTGTGTCACGTCCGGCCATTCGCTTGGATTCGGAAAATCGCCCGGAGACTACTCGATGACGCCGGCGCCGCCGAACAGAAAAGCGCAGTCCGCCAGTCGCGGGCCGTTGCCGTCGTCCACGGCGAACTGCGTGTTCTCTTTGCCCTTGTATTCCTTTTGCCAGAGCGAGGCGGCGCCGTAGTCGCCATTCTTGTTCAGGGCATAGAAGAGCAGATGAAACTGCCTCAGCTTGTCGATGCTGTCGTGGTAATTGTGGGCCACACGTTTGAGGGCCTCGAGGCAGGCGTCGGTGGGCGAAGCGCCACGGCGCATGGCTTCCACCACCGTGTGGCCGCCCGCGACCTTGATGTTTTCTTCTCCCTTGCCCGTGGAGCCCGCGGCGCCCACATCGTTATCCACGTAGAGGCCGGCGCCGATGACGGGCGAATCACCGACGCGTCCGGCGATTTTCCAGGAGAGGCCGGAGGTTGTGGTAGTGCCGGAAATGGCGCCCTGCGCATCCACGGCGAGGCAATTGATGGTGCCCGTGGGAGGGTGCAGCACAACGTCCTCGATGTGTTCGGCCCAGGCGCGCTTCTCCGGCGTGTCGAGCAAAGCGGCCAGGTCCTGTTTCCAATCCGGGCTATCGAGGCCGGGCCGCCAGTTCTTGCTGGTCTTCGCCTTCCAGGCCAGCCAGGCCAGGCGGGAGCGCTCGGTGAGAAGGTCCATGTCCTGGAAGCCCTGATCGACGGCAAACCTCCGGGCGCCTTCCCCCGCCAGCATGACGTGGTTGGTGCGCTCCATCACGGTGCGGGCAACGAGCGAAGGATTCTTGATTCTGCGGATGGCGGCCACGGAGCCCGCGCGGCGCGTGGGGCCGTGCATCACACTGGCGTCGAGTTCGACCTCGCCGTCTTCATTCGGGAGGCCGCCATAGCCGACCGAATCGTCGTTGGGATCGTCTTCGACCGCGGTGACCACGGCGAGCACGGCATCGAGGGTGTCGCCACCCTTTTGGAGCACGGCCATGCCGCGGTCCAGGTGTTTGAGGCCGTTCGTGCTGGAAAGAATCAGGGGCCGGGCGTGGCCACGAGCGCCCTGCGCGCCCGGCGGCGCGGCGCCGAGCATCCGCTTCGTCCCCGCGAGCATTCCCGTGCCCAGCGTGGTGAGAAAGAATCTTCTGCGCGTCCATTCCGCCATGATTTTGTCCTCCCGTTGGCTGCGCTGCGGATGCTGTGGAGAAAGAATACACAGGTCGGGGCGCCTGAGCTACTTCGTATCAGAGGGACGCTGACGATTCGCGCGTGGCGAACGCTCGTCCGTATGGACTTCAGGGCAGGGGCTACTCGCGGTGAGGCTGTGCGCTCGTGGGCGGAATTATTTGAGCCCTTCGACCATGTAGAGGTCGGAGAGGTCGCGGACGTAGGAATAGGCGTACCAGCGGCCATCGGGAGTGACGCTCAGAATGCCGATGTTGTAAACGCCGGCGCGCTCTCCGGGCGCCAATTCCTTCCAAAACTGTTTCTGTCC
>DATEQM010000191.1:0-11553 GCA_035272605.1 Candidatus Acidiferrales bacterium
GGAAGGTAGGCTATGGCTATTCGACCGGATTGCCCTTCCGCATGCACCGTCCGGGACGCCAGGAGAATCCTCGGATGCCGTTGAGATCCAGCTCCCTCCGCCGCCGTGAAATCGAGAGCCGTACGGCCCATCGCGCGGGGCTCGCGGGCCTGTGCGCGGGGGTTTTGCTGGCCGCGGGCACGCTGTGCGCGCCATTTCTCGCCGCGCAGAACGGGAAGCCGCACGACGCAAAGCAGGCCACGCAGAAAATCGAGCTCAGCAAGGCATTTCGCGGTCGGCTGCCGATCACGGAGCTGACCGAAAATGAAGCGACACTCCACGCCCTGAACCGGCTGGCCTACGGACCGCGCCCCGGCGAGGTGGAACGCGTGGAGAAGATGGGATTGGAGAAGTGGATCGACCTGCAGTTGCATCCTGAACGGATTGACGACAGCGCGCTCGATGCGCGGCTCCAGCAGTATCCCGCCATCCGCATGTCCACCGAGCAACTGTTGGCGCGCTATCCCCGGCCCAACCAGCAGGCTCAACAACAGGGCCTGACCCGGCAGCAATTTCAGCAGCAGCAACAGCGACAGCAGCGACAGCAGGCGCGGGCGCAGGGCGATCCCCAGGACATGAAGAATCTTCCACGGGAGATCGTACTGGAGCTTTCGGAAGCGAAGATGACGCGCGCGATTTACAGCGAGCGGCAGCTCCAGGAAGTGATGGCGGACTTCTGGTTCAATCATTTCAACGTGTTCGCCGGAAAAGGCCCGGAACGGTGGTTCCTGCCGTCCTACGAGCGCGACGTGATCCGTCCGCACACTCTGGGCAAATTCCGCGACCTGCTGTACGCCACGGCCAAGAGCCCGGCCATGCTCTTCTACCTGGACAACTGGCTGAGCGTGGATCCGGTGGCGTTCGCGGAACACGCGGCTGAGCTCGAGGCGCGGCGGCAGCGGTTCCAGCGCTTGTTCGGCGGCGACCCCAACAACATGATGGTCATGCGCCCGAACCCGAGTCGCCCGGGATTCCCGGCGCCGGGGCAGGGAAATCCGAACGCGCCGCAGCGCCGCGGCCTGAATGAAAACTACGGCCGCGAGCTGATGGAGCTGCACACGCTGGGCGTGGACGGCGGCTACACGCAGCAGGACGTGACCCAGGCGGCCTTGGCGCTTACTGGATGGACCATGACGGCGCCGCGACGCGATCCGGAATTCCGCTTCGACGAGCGCTTCCACGGCAGCCAGCCCAAGGTGATCCTCGGCCAAACGTTCCGCTCGGGCGGGATGAAAGACGGCGAGCAGCTCCTGGACATGCTGGCGCAGCATCCCAGCACGGCGAAGTTCATCTCCACGAAGCTGGCGCGGCGGTTCGTCTCCGATAATCCGCCGCCGGAGCTGGTGGCGCGCATGGCGGAAACGTTTGAGAAATCGAACGGCGACATCCGCGAAGTGCTGAAGACGATGATTTACTCGCCGGAATTCTGGTCGCGCGCCGCGTATCGCGCGAAGATCAAAACGCCCTCGGAGCTCGTAGTGAGCGCGCTGCGCGCCACCGGCGCGGAGATGGCGGAAGCTATGCCCGCGGTCCGTTGGACGGCGCAGATCGGCGAGCCGCTGTACGGCTGCCAGCCGCCCACGGGCTACAAAGACACGGCCGACGCCTGGGTCAACTCCGGCGCGCTGCTGAATCGTATGAACTTCAGCATCCTGCTGGCCACTGGCCGCATGCGCGATACGAAGGTGGATCTCGGCGGATTGCTAGGCGTCGGGGACTCGAAGGAGCCCGACGGTGTGCTGAATCGCGCCGTGGCCGTCTTCCTTGGCGGCCAAGTGTCCAAACAGACGCGCGCCGTCCTGGAAAAACAGCTCGACGACCCGCAGGTCCTCCAGGCCATGTTCGACGACCCGGTGAAAAATGTGGACGCGGGGATGATCGCGGGCCTGGTGCTGGGCTCGCCGGAGTTCCAGAGGCGATAGTAGGAATAGGAACCGGAAGTAAGGAAGCAAGGAGCACGGCAATGACGATTTCGCGGCGATTTTTCTTGAAGGGCGGCGGCGTGGCCATGCTGGGCTTCAGCGCCATGCCCTCGTTTCTCACACGTGCATTGCAGGCGGCTACCGGGCCTTCCAAAAAGGTGCTGGTGGTGATCTTTCAGCGCGGCGCGATGGACGGCCTGAACGCTGTGGTGCCGTACGGGGAACGCAGCTACTACGCCATGCGGCCCTCCATTGCCATTCCGGCGCCGAACGGCGGGCCCGCCACGGCGGGAGCCGCACTGAATCTCGACGGCTTCTTCGGGCTGCACCCGAGCCTCGAGCCGCTCGTCCCGCTGTTCCGCGACAAGCAGCTCGCCATCGTCCATGCCGCGGGCTCGCCCGACAATTCCCGCTCCCACTTCGACGCGCAGGATTACATGGAATCGGGCACACCGGGCGTAAAGAGCACCGAAGACGGCTGGCTGAACCGCTACCTCCAGAAGCAGCCGGATGAAAACGCCACGCCCTTCCGCGCCGTGGCCATAGGCTCGCAGATGCCGCGGACGCTTCGCGGGTCCGTCCCCGCACTGGCGATTCCGGACATTCGCCAGTTCCAGGTGCTCGCGCCCGTGGCGGTTTCCGGCGCCATGGAGGGCGGGTTCGAAGCGCTCTACGCCCAGACGGTGGACCAGGCGCTGCACGGCACCGGGCAGGAAACCTTTGAAGCCGTCGAGATGCTAAAGAAAGTGCGCGAGCAGCTCTATATTCCCGGGAACGGAGCGGAATATCCGAAGGGAAAAGTTGGCCAGACCCTCCAGCAGGTGGCGCAGCTCATCAAAGCGGATATCGGAGTAGAAGTAGCGTTTGTGGACATCGGGGGATGGGACCACCACGTGAACGAGGGCGGGGTGCAGGGCCAGCTCGGGAACATCCTGCGGGAATTCGGCGGAACGCTGGCCGCATTCCACACGGACCTGGGCGCGAAGATTGCGGACGTGACCGTGGTGACCATGTCCGAGTTCGGACGCACCGCGGCGGAAAACGGGAACCGCGGCACGGACCACGGCCACGCCAACTGCATGTTCGCGTTCGGGGGCGACGTGCGCGGCGGAAAAGTGCACGGCCGGTGGCCCGGCCTGAACCGCGCGCAACTTTATGAAGGGCGCGACCTCGCCGTTACCACGGATTTTCGCACCGTGCTTGGCGAAGTGGTCTCCCGCCACCTGGGCTCGACCGACATGAGCTACGTGTTCCCCGGTTTCCGCTACGACCCGAAGCAGGCGCTCGGGCTGATCCGCACGTAGAGTTTGCGGCGGCGATTTAGGGGCACGACATGTCGTGCCCTACGATTCCCAATGTGATCTCAGTCGGCGGGGGCGCCTGCCGGGGCTTCAGCGGGCTGCCCGGAGCGGATGCGCATTCCGTAAAACGAGCGATAGACGAAGAGGAAAGAGACGGCGAAAAACGCCGCGGCCAGCGTGCGGGTCAGCGTGCCGCCGGTTTCGTGGGTCAGCTTCACGGCCAGTTCCACGGCCAGCAAACCGAAGAGCGTGGTGAATTTGATCACCGGGTTCAGCGCCACAGACGAGGTGTCCTTGAACGGGTCGCCCACGGTATCGCCGATCACGGTGGCGTCGTGGAGCGGAGTGCCTTTCTGTTTCAGCTCGACTTCGACAATCTTTTTCGCGTTGTCCCAGGCGCCGCCAGCGTTGGCCATAAAAATCGCCTGGTACAAGCCGAAGATGGCGATGGAAATCAGATAGCCGATGAAGAAAAAGGGGTCGAGGAAGGAGAAGGCCAGGGTGGCGAAGAAGACGGCGATGAAAATGTTGAGCATGCCCTTCTGGGCGTATTGCGTGCAGATTTCGACCACCCTCTTGCTGTCCTCGACGGAGGCTTTCTCGACGCCCTCGAGTTTGATATTGGCCTTGATGAATTCCACCGCGCGGTAGGCTCCGGTGGTAACCGCCTGGGTGGAGGCGCCCGTAAACCAGTAAATCATCGCGCCGCCGGTGATGGAGCCGAGCACAAAGGGGGCGTGGAGAATGGAAAGCTTGGCGACGTTCTCGGTGAGGCCATTTGTGAGCGCCATGATGATGGAGAAAATCATGGTAGTGGCGCCGACCACGGCGGTGCCGATGAGCACGGGTTTCGCCGTGGCCTTGAAGGTGTTGCCGGCCCCGTCGTTGGCTTCCAGCAGGTCTTTGGCGCGCGTGAAGTTGACGTCCATGCCGTAATCCCGCTTGAGCTCCTGCTGAATGCCGGGAATCTGTTCGATCAGGGACAACTCGTAAATGGACTGGGCGTTGTCCGTCACCGGGCCGTAGGAGTCCACGGCAATAGTGACCGGTCCCATGCCCAGGAAGCCGAAGGCAACGAGCCCAAAGGCGAATACGGGCGCGGCGATCATCAGGTTCCCGAGGCCTTCGCGGCTGATCAGGTAGCTCACCGACATCAGAAAGACCATCACCAGCCCAATGTAATAAGCGGAAAAATTGCCGGCCACGAAGCCGGAAAGGATGCCCAGCGATGCGCCGCCTTCCTGAGCCGAGGTCACCACTTCCTTGACGTGGCGTGATTCGGTGGAGGTGAACACTTTGACCAGCTCGGGGATGAGCGCGCCGGCCAGCGTGCCGCAGGAGATGATGGTGGCGAGTTTCCACCACTGCGTGGGGTCGCCGCCCAGCGCGGGGATGATGAACGCCGAAACCACGTAGGTGAAGGCGATGGAAACGATCGAAGTGATCCAGACGAGCGAAGTGAGCGGAGCCTCGAAGTTCATCTCGTCGGCGTCGCTGTATTTGGCGCGGGCGATGGCGCCGTTGATGAAATAGGCGGCGGCGCTGGCCACCAGCATCACCACGCGCATCACGAAGATCCACACGAGCAACTGGACCTTCACGGCGGGGTCTTTCACGCCCAGAAGGATGAAGGTAATCAGCGCGACGCCGGTGACGCCGTAGGTCTCGAACCCGTCGGCGCTGGGGCCCACGGAGTCGCCGGCGTTGTCGCCGGTGCAGTCGGCGATCACGCCGGGGTTGCGCGCGTCGTCTTCCTTGATTTTGAAGACGATCTTCATCAGGTCGGAGCCGATGTCCGCGATCTTGGTGAAGATGCCGCCGGCGATGCGCAGCGCGGCGGCGCCCAGCGATTCGCCGATGGCGAAGCCGATGAAGCAGGGCCCGGCGTAGTCGGCGGGAATGAACAACAGGATGATCAACATCATCAGCAGCTCGACGCTGATCAGCATCATGCCGATGCTCATGCCCGCCTCGAGCGGCGTGTGGGAGATCGGATAGGGCTTGCCGCGCAGGCCAGCGAACGCGGTGCGCGAGTTGGCAAACGTATTCACGCGGATACCGAACCAAGCCACTCCGTAGCTTCCGGCGATTCCGACCACGCTGAGGGCCAGAATGATGACCACACGGACGGCTTCGTATTTTTCCAGCACGCCGAAATAGAGGACGATGACGACGGCGATGAACGATTCGAGCAGCAGCAGGAATTTTCCCTGGGTAATGAGGTAGGTCTTGCAGGTTTCGTAGATCAGCTCGCTCATCTCCCGCATGGAGCGGTGCACCGGCATGTTCTTGAGCCGCGTGTAGATCACCATTCCAAAGATAAAGCCCAGCAAGCAGAATCCGATGCCCCCGAGCAGGAGCGTATGCCCGTCCACGCCGTGGAATTTGACCGACGAAAGATCGG
Organism: Candidatus Acidiferrales bacterium; assembly: GCA_035272605.1. Lineage (GTDB taxonomy): Bacteria > Acidobacteriota > Terriglobia > Acidiferrales > UBA7541 > JOPF136. Next base: position 5,667 of record DATEQM010000191.1, read on the forward strand.
GGAGCTGCAAATGCGCTTCGCCGCTGGGCGCCTCGGACGCGGCCATCGCGGGGGCGGCCATCACAGCGAGCAACGGGCGAGCGAATCCGCCCGCAAGCGGCAGCGTCGCCAAGCCCGCACTCATCAAACCGAGCCAGTTCTCCGGGACCATCCTTCCTCCATTGAATCCAGATTCCTGCCAGTGGGCGCACTTGCAGGCGCTTGGGGCAACCGTGAACGGAGAAGATATAGCAGTCGGGCGGGCGGGTCAACTCGGAGGCGGTGACTCGTGACTGGTGACTGGTGACTGGTGGGGGAGCCTTCGCGAGGCGGTCGGGCAAAGGTAGGGCGGGCTTTTAGCCTGCCCCGGCAGGTGCGGGCCCGGCGTTCGGTCAGCTTGCATTTTCCGGAGGAGAATTTATAGTCCACCGTGTCGCGCGGGAATCCGGGCTGTTCCAGTGGGCTCCGCGATCTGGGAGGGAAACATGAGACGGATTCGTGCAGGGCACAGCAGAGGCGTGGACGACACTAAGGCCGCGGGAGCGAAAGCAACATCGGGCATCGCTCGGGCCTCGCAGGATAACTCTGCCTGGGCGGCTCGCCGGGAGTTCTTGCAGGGAGCTGCGGCCACGGCCGCGGCGCTGGCGCTGCCGCGCTGGGCGCGGGCGGACTCCAGCGACCTGGGCGTGATTCGGGCCGAGGTTGAAAAGCGCCACACAGAAGTCGTCGAGCGATTGCAGGCCTGGATTCGGCAGCCGTCCATCGCGGCGGAAAACCGCGGCATGGACGAGGGCTGCGACCTGACCATGCGCATGTTGCGCGAGGCAGGATTCACGAGCGTCGCCAGAATGCCCACGGACGGCCAGCCGGGCATCTTCGCCACGCTAGACGCAGGCGCCCCGCGCACGATCGGGCTCTATTTCATGTACGACGTGAAGCAGGTGAACCCATCGGAATGGTCGTCGCCACCCTGGGATGCCGCGCTGGTGGACAAACCCGGACTCGGAAAGGTGATCATCGGCCGCGGCGCAGTGAATCAGAAGGGGCCCGAGGCCTCCTTTTTGGCCGCGCTCCATGCGATTCGCGGCGCCGGCCGGAAGCTTCCGGTGAATTTCGTGTTTGTGGCCGAGGGCGAAGAAGAAATCGGCTCGCCGCACTTTCCGCAGGTGGTGCGTCGTCCGGAAGTGGCCGCGGCGCTCGGGAAGTGCAGCGGTGTGTTCATGCCCGCCGCGGCGCAGGGGCTTGACGGCATGGTCACTCTGACGCTGGGAGCGAAGGGCGTGGTCGAGCTGGAGCTGGTGTCGAGTGGAGAGCGCTGGGGCCGCGGGCCGCGCAAGGACGTGCATTCCAGCAACAAGGCGCGCCTGGACAGTCCGGCGTGGCATCTGGTGGAAGCACTGGCCTCGCTGGTCACGCCGGACGGAAACGATCCGGTGATCGAAGGATTTGCGGCTCCGGCGCGGCCTCTTTCGCCCGAGGAAAAAGAGATGATCGCGACGGCGGCGCGGCGGCTCAATGAAGCGGACGCGAAAAAACTGCTCGGGGTGCAGCATTGGGTGCACAACGTGGGCTGGCAGGAGGCGCTCGAACTGCTCGAGTCACGGCCCACCGTGAATATCGAAGGCCTAGTGGGCGGCTATACCGGGCCGGGCGGCAAAACGATCCTGCCGGGCCGCGCGGTGGCGAAAATCGACATGCGGCTCGTGCCAGACATGAAGGCGCTCGATTCGCTCGAGGCGCTGCGGGCGCACCTGGCGAAGCGCGGATTTGGCGACATCGAGGTGAACATGAGCGGGGGGTACGATCCCACGAGCACGCCGGGCGACTCCGCGCTGATTCGCGCGCAGGTGGCGGTGTATCGCAGCGGCGGGGTGGACCCGGTGATCCTGCCGCGCAACGCGGGTTCCTGGCCGGGATACGTGTTCACCGGCGAGCCGCTGCGCCTGCCGGCGGGCCACTTCGGCCTGGGCCATGGGAGCGGCGCGCACGCTCCGGACGAATACTACGTCATCGAGTCGGCCAATCCGAAGGTGCAGGGGATGGATGGCGCCGTGTTTTCGTTCGTCGAGTATTTGCACGAACTGGCTGTGGTGTAGGTGGGCCGGAATGGAGAGGCGGATTCACTCCGCCATCCGGATGGCGGCCCAGGGGCGGCAGAAGATGGCGGGGTAAAGCCGCCTCTACATTCGCGGATCGGTCTTACGAGACGCTGAAGATTGGTTTGCGAAGAATCTCGGTCCGCGGCTGGATGCCGAGGCCCGGGCCATTGGGAGCGGCGAGCCGGCCGTGCGCGCGCTGCGGCGCGCCTTCGGCGGTGCTCACGGTGACGTAGCTATTGAAGTCGGTGGAAGAGAAGAGAAGCGCGGGCGGCGTGCTGTGCGCCAGATGGGAGATGGCGGCGGTGGCGATGTCGCTGCCCCAGGTGTCTTCGATGGTCAGCGCGATGCCGAGCGAGACGCACAGGTCGCGGATCTGGCGGGCGCGGGTGAGGCCGCCGACTTTGGAGATTTTTAGGTTGATCACGTCCATGGCGTGGTCGGCCGCTCCGCGCACCACGTTGGCCACGCTGTCCATAATCTCGTCGAGGATGAAGGGACGGTTCGTGTGCCGGCGCACGGCGAGGCACTCCTCGTAGCTGGCGCAAGGCTGTTCGATATAGACATCGAGATCGCGCAGGGCATTCGCCACGCGCAGAGCCTGGTGCTGGGTCCATCCGGTGTTGGCGTCGGCCACGAGCACGTCGCCCCGCGGCAGCAGATTTCGCACCTCGCGGATGCGCTCGATGTCGGTATCGGCATCGCCGCCGACTTTGAGTTGGAATTTTGTATAGCCCTCGGCGCGGTAGAGCGCCACCTTCGCGGCCATCTGCTGCGGGCTCTCCTGCGAAATGGCGCGATAGAGCGGGTAGGAATCGCCGTAGCGCCCGCCGAGCAGGGTCGCGATGGGCTGCCCGGCGAGCTTTCCGAGGATGTCCCAGCAGGCCACGTCCAACGCAGACTTCGCGTAGGAATGGCCGCGGAGCGCCGAGTCCATGCGGGCGTTCACGAGCGAAAGCGCGGCAGGGTCGGCGCCAAGCAGCGCCGGAGCGATTTTGGCGATGCCGGTGCGCACGCCCTCGGCGTAGGCGGGCAGGTAGACGGGTCCGAGCGGGCAGGCCTCGCCGTAGCCGGTGATGCCGGCATCTGTGTGAACCGCAACGATGGTGGAGTCGAAGACCTCAACGAAATTGCCTCCGGAAAAAGTGTAACGGCCCTCGCGCAGCGGGAGATCCACCTGAAAGGCTTCGATGCGGGCGATTTGTGGCGGCTTCGTCATCTTCATGGTCCGGGCGGGGATGATACCACCCCGCGTTCGCGCCGCGGCGCGAAGACGCAAGTGCGGAACGGAAAGAAAAGCGGCGGCAAGCCGCCGCACTCCAAAGCGGTTCTGCTAGACTGCTCGGTTCGCGAGGAAACGTAATCGCATGCAATGGTGGGCGAGGTTTCGGCACTGGATCGCGGCGACGCTGCCGGCGCTGGGGGCGGGCGGGATCTTTCTGGCTGCGTTTCTCGATTCTTCGTTCGTTTCGCTGCCGCTGATCAACGACTTCCTGGTGGTGGAGATGTCCGTTCTGCACCCCGCGCGAATGCCTTTGTATGCGGCCGCAGCGACGCTCGGTTCGCTGGCCGGCTGCCTGGTGCTGTTTTCCCTGGCGCGGAAGGGCGGGGAAGTCTATTTCCACCGTCATGCAGGGGGGCGCGCAGCGCGCATCCGCGCGTGGCTGGGGAAATATGAGTTCTTGGCCATCGCCGTGCCCGCGATTTTGCCGCCTCCCATGCCGTTCAAATTATTCGTGTTGGGTGCGGGTGTGTTCCAGGGGGCCGTCCGGCCATTTTCGCTCGCGCTCGTCGTGGGGCGTGGATTTCGATATTTCGCGTTGGGATTTCTGGCCGTGCGGTACGGCGAAGATGCGCAGCGGGCCCTGGTGGAGCACAAACTGGCGTTCGTGCTGGCAGCACTGGCATTTGTGATGCTGAGTTACCTGGTGACGCGAACGGTGTTTCGAAAGGAAGTGGCGAGTGGCGAGTGACGAGTGACGAGTGGCGAGAAACGGCATTAAGGCGCGCGGACCGCGTCGTAGCGCAGAGTCTGCGCCACCACTTTTAACTGTGGATCCAGATCGATGACGGCGATCCACACGCCGCTGCGCATCCGCAGAGGGGAATCACCGAGCTCGCGCAGTTCCGCGCGCTGGCCTTCGGACGTGCTCTCGATGGTCACGAAGGGGAAGCGCGCCAGGGCCGTGTAGGCGCTTGCAAGCGGCGTGGCCGCCGCGAGGGTCAGGGCCGGCGAGGCCTCGGGCTTGTAGCGCAACTCCGCTTTTTCCGGAGCGAAAGGCCCGCCGGCTACTACCGGCACTTCGACTTCGGCGAGGAAGGTATCCGTTTCCACCACGCCGCGCCATGTGAACGGCAAGATCCCTTCCGGGAATGCCGCCCAGTGACGTGGCGCGCTTCCGTTGTACTCCGCAGCGCCGAGCAACTCCTCCGCGCGAGCGTGAAGGATGGCGCGCCCGCCGATCCAAAAAACGAGCAGCGCGAGGGCGGCGACCGGCCACCCGCGCGGTGGGCGCGGGTCTCTGCGCTCGCCGATTTCTTCTGTAATCAGTGAGAGCAGCGCCGGAATCAGCGCGAATACAACCAGCAGCAGAAGCAGAATTACATCGAAATTGCCGGTCAAATTCCACGCCACGCGGGCGGCGCGGAAGGGCCAGTACAGTTCGATGCCTGTGTTCGCACTGAGATCAAGCAGCAGGTGCAGGCCCGCGGCGGCGAAGGCGGCGATCAGGAATCGTAGCAGCGGGGGAGGCGCCGGGGCCCATTTCCTTAGCGCAGCCCACATGCCGCAGGCGATGGCGGCAGCCAGCACAATCGCCCCGGCCAGGGATTGCGAGGCGGTTCCGTAGGCGCGCAAAGGAGAGAGAGGGGCGGGAAGATGCCACAGCCAGTCCAGGTCCGGGGCAAGCCCGGCGAGCAGAAAAACCGCCATGTCGGGCGAAGCGACGCGAACGCGCGCCGCGCGCGCCAGGGTGTACGAAGCGAGTAGATGGGTGGCCGGATCCATGCGAGTGCCGGGGGCGTGCGGCCGGTCAGCCTTCCGGCCGGACGATTTCCGGGACCATGAGCGTTAGCGCGGACGGCACGATGCGGAATTCTACGCCCAATCGTCCTGCGGGTTCGCCGTCCACCTGGGCATAGACGGGCGTCGGGGCTGCGCCGTTTCCAGCGACCGATTCGCAGCGCAGCACGCCCGTCTTCCAGACGTGGACATCCGAACGCCCGCGCAAGCGCCCCAACCAGAGCGTGGGAATCATCCCCAGGAAGGCGAAGGGGCTGCGCGTGGTGAGCGCCAGGATTTCGAAAGTGTCCTCAAACAGGCTGGCGCCCGTGGTGATCTCAAACGGCCCGCCGTAGCTCCGGGTGCGGCCGACGACGACGAGGGAAGCGAGCAGCTCGCGTTCGCTGGACGCCACGCGGAATTGTGGAAATGGGTAGCGCACGAGCTGGCGGAAGCCTTCCATCCAGTAGGCCAGCATTCCAGCGCGGTGCTTCGTCCTCAGATTCACGGAATACACAAGGATGCCGTCCGGTCCGGCGCCGCCCAGGCAAAGGAAGTAGCGCGCTCCGGGGGAGCCGTCGAGGGGCGATGCCAGGCCGAGAGCGATGCGGCGCGGCCGTGAGTGCGGAATCAGCTCGGCGGCGCGGCGCACGTCCCAGGGGATGTGCAGCTCCTTCGCCAGGACGTTGGCGGTGCCGCTGGGCAGCACCGCGAGGGCGGTATCGCTGCCCGCGAGACCGTTGACCACCTCGTTGATGGTGCCGTCGCCCCCGGAGACGATGACCAGCCGGCAGCCGTCCACGGCGCACTG
>DATEQM010000192.1:0-3557 GCA_035272605.1 Candidatus Acidiferrales bacterium
TTTCTCGTTCGTCTTCATGCTGTGTCTCCTTCTGCTTGTTTTACTTCGCCTGCTCAAAAGCCTGCGCTCCCCTGCGAGCCGCGCGGCCGCATTTGCGTTAACAGGCGTGGGCGCTCCTGTCCCGGAGCCGCGGCGAGCCTCCGCTGGAATTTCGCTGGGTTGGAACTGCTGGCCTCTTGTTCCACGGCCCACTGAGTCCTGGCGACAGATGGGCGAGAGTCTGCGGTGATAGGAGCATCAGGTCAATGCACCGGGGGAGATTTAGTTCTGTACTGAATCTTAAGGAGTAAGCCGCAGATAATGCAGCATTTGGCTCGGCTCGGAAAGCCGTCACGCACAGTACTAGTAGCGTGCTAAGATGGCCCAGTCCTGCAAGCTGGCCGCACAGGATTGCTCATGGAGCCGGCCCCCAGTCCGCTCTCGTTCCGGTTTGGTCCCTACCTTGTTGACCTTCGCACCGGTGAATTGAGCAAGGAGGGCGCCCGCATCCGCCTGCAGGAGAAGCCGTTACGCGTGCTCGCCGCGCTGGCCGAACGTCAGGGCCAGCTCGTCACCCGCGAAGATCTGAAAAAGCGCCTCTGGCCCGACGATACGTTTGTGGATTTCGAGACCGGCCTGAACACCGCGGTCAGCAAGCTCCGCGACGCCCTTTCCGACCACGCCGAAAAGCCCCGCTACATCGAGACCATTCCCCGCCACGGCTACCGCTTCCTCATGCCGGTCGAGGTGATCTCAGAACGCAACGACGGGCAACACCCTGCCGCTGCCGCGGCTTCGCTCGCCGGGGCGCAGGCGACTCGGCCTCTGGTGGAAGCGGCGACGGCTCCGGCGACTGGAAAACGACTCCGCGGCTCGCTGCTGGCCATCTCGGTAGTGGCCCTGGCGGTGCTCGCGGGACTCGGCGTCTGGATGCTGCGGGGCCACCCGGTTTTCTCCTTCAGCCCGCGCGACTCGGTCTTGATTGCCGACTTCGAGAACCATACCGGCGACGCGCGCTTCGACCAGGCGCTCCAAACCGCCTTCCTGATTAGCCTGCGGCAATCCCGGCAGGCAAATATTTTCCCGCCGGCGCGGCTGGCCTCCATCCTCCAAATGATGGGAAAGAGCGCCGATGCGAAAATTACGCCCGCCGTGGGCCGGGAAATCTGCCGGCGGGAAAACATCCGCGGACTCGTGGTCTGCGGCATCACGCGCACCGGCCAGGAGTACGAACTGACCGCGGAACTCATTGACCCGCAGACAGGTGAGACGGTCAGCTCGCATTCCGAGCGGTCCTACGGCGAGGATCACATCCTCGATGGCCTGGACGCGCTGGCGGGGGAGATCCGCCGCGACCTCGGCGAATCGCTCTACCAGATTCACCGCGCGGGCCCGCCGCTGCCGCAGGTCACCACGCGCTCGCTCACCGCGCTCACCCAGTACGCCGACGGCCAGTCGTTGTGGCACAAAGGCAAGTTCGATGAAGCCATGACGCTCTTCCGTGCCGCCGTCGAGACCGATCCCGATTTCGCCATGGCCCACGCCGCGCTGGCGAACGGCTACTACAGCTACATCTACTACAAGCCGGACCAGGGAAAACAGGAGTACGAAAAAGCGCTTTCGCTCGCCTCGCGCACCACGGACCGCGAACGCCTCCTCATTCAGACCGATTTTCAGGACGATCAGGGGCACGTGGACGAGGCGGCGCTGCTCTACAAGTCCTATCTGGCGCGCTATCCCGATGATTGGAACGTCCACATGAACTACGCGCGAATGCTCCGCCTGCACAATCGTCAGCCGGAGGCTATCGAGCAATACGAGCAGGTGCTGCACATCGCCCCGGACGATGCCAAGGCTTACATTGAAATGGCCACCGCTCATAAGAGCCTGGGGCAATTCCAGAAAGCTTTGGACGCCTATGGGCAGGCTTTCCGCCTGGAACCGGGATGGGTCACCTCGGGAAACATCAACCGCGAATACGGGTTCACACTGGTCGCGCTGGGCCAGGACGACAAGGCCATCCAGGTCTTCACCGCCATGCTGGCCAAGCCGGAGACCCAGAGAAACGGGCTGCGTTCTCTGGCCCTGTTGGACCTTTACCATGGCCGCTACGCAGCGGCACGCCAGCGCCTCGAGCAGGAATTGAGGACCCAGGAACCCAAATTTGCCGTCTTTGAAGTCGCGCGAACCCAATTCCTGCTGGCCGTCATTGCTGGTGGAGAAGGCGATTCCCGGGCGCAGATGGAGCACCTCGATGCTTCAGTGGCCCATTGGAACGAGATTGGGCCGAAAGTGACTTGGGCGGCCCTGGTGGGCCAGGAATATGCGCGGGCCGGCGCCGCGGGCAAGGCGGAAAAACTCGCCGAGACCGTCTCCGCGTCCGTCGACCCCCGCAATTCGGAAGACGCCGCTTATTTCCACATCTTGCAGGCCGAACTGGCGGTGGCCAAGGGCGACGCGGACGCTGCGATCAAGAGCCTTCTGGCTTTGGAATCGGAGACCAGTTCCGGAGTTCGCACCGTGCGCGCGGAAGCGCTGGCCCATGCCTACCAGCAATCCAGCCAGACCGACCAGGCCATCGCCTGCTATGAAAAACTCCAAGCGACCCCAGGGGGAGGAGCTGTTTCCTGGGAGCCCCAGCAAAATTGGCTGGCCTCTTACGTTACGCTCGCTTCCGACTACGCGTCGCGGGGTGAGAAACAAAAGGCTCGCGACACGCTGGCCACCTTCTTGAATCTCTGGAAGGACGCCGACCCCAATCTGCCCCTCCTCAAGCAAGCCAAAGCCGAATACGCAAAGCTGCAGTGATTTGTCCGAGCGCGTTTGAGCGGCCAGAGGTTCTAACGTATGTCGCCCGTACGTTTTGCAACCCATGTGTCCGGGCCGCACCTGCGGTAGTGCGGATTACTGAATCGGTCGGGGGAACATGCAGGAGCGGATGGTATCATCAAGGCGATCCTCGGCCCATGCCGTTCCCAATTTGTAGGAGGAGATTTCCATGCAGGATGACAGAGAAAAGTTGATCGTCGCCAACTTGCAACGGAGGATTGCCTCAGCAGGCTGCTTCTGGCATTCCGTTTCGGCCGGTTCAAAAATCCAATGTGGAAGCGTCTCTTCCGGCGTGCCCCGTTCCCACATGCAGGGATAATACCACGATTACGTTATATGAAAGATGTCGCGTCTGGTAGGGCGAATCCAACCCTGCCGGCGAGCGCGCCGCTGGTCGCTCCAAACACGCGAACGCAGCATCGCCGGAAAACTCCTCCAGGCACAAGTGTGGCGAAATTGTGTTCTGAGAGCTCACAGATTGCACACTTTGCATACTTTTGTGGGTAGGCTTTTACCCAGCGAATCCCGCGCAAGTAGGTTAGGCTGCTTGTGTGAGCGGCCCGACACATAGGTAACAGATTGTACCGGACACATGGGTGACACTTCCTCCCTAGGGGAGGGAGTGATGCCTTGGAAGGAGTGTTCGGTAATGGATGAACGTGTTCGTTTTGTGGCGCGCCTGCTGGACGGGGAGAAGATGGCCGCGCTGTGTCGCGAGTTCGCGATCTCGCGCAAGACCGGTTATAAGA
>DATEQM010000193.1:0-10242 GCA_035272605.1 Candidatus Acidiferrales bacterium
AGAGGCTGTGGATGCCGCGCCGGATTGGCAGCGGACCGCTCCCGTGCACTTGCAAACACTGTGCATCCGCCACGTGCCCGCGGGCGCGGCGGACGGCGCAGCGCTCGACGCGCATAATCTGCGCATCGCGGAGACGATCAATCGCGGCGGACGCGCCTATCTGACGCCGTCGGTGCTCAAGGGGAAACAGATCATCCGCGTGTGCATCGGCGCGGAGACGACCGAGCGGCGCCACGTGGAGGCGTTGTGGGCGGAACTGCAAGCGGCGGCGCGGGCATGACTGAGACAGACCCTTCGTTCCTCAGGGCGGGCAAGAATGTCTGTCCCCCAGCGGCACCCAGCGGCGCGCCGACGGTATAGGGGCCTAACCGAGTGCCTGCCTGGAGAGTCAGCTTGCTCTGCTCGCAGTGGGAGTTGTCTTGCTCACGGCGCTGGCCATGTTCTGTCGCAGGTCCGGAGGCGTCAATCTGCGCGAAGCCCACGGAATGCTTGACTTTGCCGCGGCAGCAGCATATATCACGCCACCAAGACGGCACGCGGATTCTTCCTGGGAGAAGAACAATGACCGGGAGGCAAGCCCACGACTCCTTGAACAGCCGGGCGCCCTCCGCGTGACGAACGTTGGTCGGCCGGGGCACGGAGCAAGCCACGTCCAGGAAGGCTGTCTGTTCGGGGTCGCCCGTGATCGCTGCCTTCGCCACAAGTCCTTCTCATCAACGGGGCTCTGGTCCTCCCGCTGATGAATGAATCGAGGCCCTATGTACCAGCAGAATTACAACCCGTTCGGGAATGTCTTCCTTTCGACGATTATGGCTGCGGTCCCGATCCTGGTCCTGCTGTACTTCATCGCCCTGCATCCCCATCGTGACAAACAGGGGGCGCGGCACTTAGGCATCGCCGCCCCTTATGCGGCCTTCTATGGCGTGATCGCCGCTTTCATGGTCGCCTGCGTGGCCTTTCAGATGCCGCTCGGCTCGGCCATCTCGGCCTTTGCTTATGGCAGCCTGTCGGGATTCCTGGGAATCATCTGGATCGTGGTGGCGGCGATGCTTCTCTACACCATGACCGTCATCACCGGGAAGTTCGAAATCGTCAAGGAGTCCATCATTCACATCTCCTTCGACCGGCGCCTCCAGGTGCTGCTGATTGCCTTCTCCTTCGGCGCCATCATCGAGGGGACCAGCGGCTTCGGCACCCCGGTGGCCATCGCCGGCGCGGTGATGGTGGGCCTGGGCTTCAAGCCTTTCCAGTCGGCGGTGCTCAACCTCCTCGCCAACACGGCTCCCGTCGCTTGGGGCGCCATCGGCACCCCCATCGTAACGCTCGCCGCCGTGAGCGGCCTTGATCAGCTCACTCTCTCGACCATGGCCGGCCGCCAGCTCCCCTGGGTGTCCGTGCTGGTGCCGTTCTGGCTGGTGGCGACTTTCGTGAAGATGGAGGGAGGCAGTTGGAAAGAGGCCTTCGAGGTCTGGCCCGCGGCGCTGGTTTCGGGCGGATCGTTCGCACTGACCCAGCTCTTCACCTCGGGCTGGGCGCCCACCCACCTCGTCACCGATGTGCTGTCCGGCGTGGTCTCCGTCGTCCTCACCGCCCTGTTCCTGCGCTTCGTCTGGCATCCCAAAACGCGCTTCCTGCTCAAGTCGGAGCGCGGCGCCGCTGGCGCGGCCACCCAGACGGTGGACAAGTCGTCCTGGAAGTACCCCTACTCCGTTGGCGAGACCATCTATGCCTGGATGCCGTGGGCCATCCTCATCGCCTGCTGCGTCCTCTGGGGCAGCAACGGCCCCAAGCCCTTCCCGATGTTCAAGACCTACATGAACAATCTGTTCTCCGGCGTGACCTTCGCCACCACGCTGCTCGGCTCCAAGTTCTCGGGCACGCTTTCGCTGCCGGTGTGGGACATGCCCTCGCTGCACAACCTGGTCCAGCGGATGCCCCCGGTGGTGGCGGCGGGCGCCAAACCGGAAGCGGCGCGCTTCACCATCAACTGGCTCTCTGCCGCAGGAACAGGCGTGTTCGTGGCCGCGCTGCTCTCGGGTCTTGTCCTCAAGCTGAGCCTTGCTCAGTGGAAAGAGGCCTTCGCCCGCACCGCAAAGCGCATGAAGACCCCCATCCTGGTCATCGGCCAGGTGCTCGGCCTCGGATTTCTCACCCGTTACTCCGGCACCGACGCCGTGCTGGGCTTGGCCTTCACGGGAGCGGGAAGACTCTACCCGTTCTTCGCTGCCTACCTTGGCTGGCTGGGCGTGTTCCTCACCGGATCCGATACGGCCTCCAACGCCCTGTTCGGCAGCTTGCAGCGCATCACCGCGCAGCAGTTGCACCTGAACGAGGTGTTGATTGTGGCCACCAACTCGACCGGCGGGGTGATGGGCAAGATGATCGACGCTCAGTCCATCATGGTGGCCTGCGCCGCCTGTTACGAAGATCCCTATGAGCGCTCCCATGCCCTGGGGCCGATCTTCCGCACCGTGTGGTGGCATTCCGTCGCGGGAGCCGCGGTGATTGGCCTGATTGCGCTCTTGCAGGCCTACGTGTTCCCGGGCGTCATCCCCGTACTACCCGGGAAGTGAGTGCCGGGCGGCATCGTCGCTGGTTGCCGCAATACATTTTGTCGGGTTTGACTTTCGTGCACTGAAAGAGGAGGCTGCTGGAGACGCTCGGCGGACGGGGCATCCCGTGGTTGCGGGCCGTGCTCCACCAGGATTTCCCGTTCCCGGCCCGCCGCTCCAGAGGGTACCAGCCATGGACGCGCGCATCCTTCAGGAATTCCGCGCCGCTGTCGGCGACGACGGGTTGTTCAGTTCGCCCGAAGAACTTCACACCTATGAGTGCGATGGCCTGACGAATTTCCGCGTCATGCCTCTGGCCGTTCTGCTTCCCACTTCCACCGAGCAGGTGCAGAAAATCGTCCGCGTGTGCCATCGGGAGCGGATTCCCTTCGTTGCCCGGGGTTCGGGGACGGGGCTGAGCGGTGGCGCGCTGCCGGTGGCCAACGGCATCGTCATCAGCCTGGCGCGCATGAACCGCATCCTCGAAGTGGATTTGCCGAACGCCCGCGTGGTCGTCGAACCCGGCGTCATCAACCTGGACGTGACTGCCCGCGTCGGGCCGCAGGGCTTCTTCTACGCCCCCGATCCCTCCTCACAATCGATTTGCAGCATCGGCGGAAACGTGGCGGAGAATTCCGGCGGAGCGCATTGCCTGAAGTACGGTTTCACCACCACGCACGTGCTGGGAATCGAGGTGGTTCTTCCGGACGGTACGCTCGTCCACTTGGGCGGCAAAACGCTCGACGCGCCCGGCTACGATCTCTCCGGCGTGTTCGTCGGTTCGGAAGGAACGCTCGGCGTCACCACCAAAATCATTCTGCGTGTTGTGAAGCGCCCGGAGTGCATTCAGACCCTGCTCGCCGCCTTTCCCACCACCAGCGAGGCCGGCGCCGCCGTCAGCGGCATCATCGGTGCGGGCATGGTCCCCGCCGCCATCGAGATGATGGATAACCTGGCCATCCAGGCCGCTGAAGCCGCTGTGCACGCGAATTATCCGAATTGCGGCGGGCTGCTGCTGGTGGAATTGGACGGCCCCACGGCGGAGGTCGACGCGCTGATGCTGCAGGTGGATGAAATCTGCACGAAATGCGGGGGCACGGAAATCCGCGTGGCGCAGAGCGACGCCGAGCGGGCCGTTTTCTGGAAGGGCCGCAAGGCTGCTTTTGCCGCCGTGGGCCGTATCTCGCCCAACTATATCGTCCAGGACGGTGTCATCCCGCGCACCGCCCTGCCACGCATCATGGCGGAAATCATCCGGCTGAGCGCCGAGGCTGGCATCAAAGTCGCCAACGTGTTCCACGCCGGCGATGGGAACCTGCATCCGCTGGTGCTCTACGACCGCCGCATCCCGGGACAGGAGCACGCTGCGGAGCAACTCGCCCTTCGCATCCTCGAATTGTGTATCGAGGCAGGCGGCTCCATCACCGGGGAACACGGCGTGGGTGAAGAGAAAAAGCAGATGATGTCGAAGATGTACAGCGAGCCTGACCTCGAGACCATGCAGCTCGTCCGCTGCGCTTTCGACCCGCTCCAGCTTTCCAACCCCAACAAAATATTTCCCCGCACCCGGCTGTGCGGAGAAAAGCCCGGACGTTACGAGCCGCATCCGCTCGAGATCGCCGGAATCGCGGAGCGCTTCTGATGGCGCAGGGGCAATCCTCTTCGGGCGCCGGCACCATGGCAGAAATTGCCTGGGATGAATTGCGCGGCATCGTGGGAGCGGAACATCTGCGCGCCGCGGGACCCGCGGACGCCGTCTGCGGCGTCCAGCCCTCGTGGGTCGCTGAGCCCGGCGGCGAGAAGGAACTCGCGGAGGCGCTGCGCTGGGCGAACGACGCCGGACTGGCCGTGGCCCCGCGCGGCGGCGGCACCAAACTCGGCTGGGGAAATCCTCCCACGCGGCTCGATCTGATCCTCTCCACGGCCCGGTTGAATCACATCCTGGAGTTCGCCTGGGCGGACCTGACCGTCATCGCAGAAGCCGGCGCCACCGTGGCCCAGTTGCAGCGAGCCCTGGCCGAGCATGGACAGCGCCTGGCCACGGACCCGCTGTGGCCCGAGAGCGCGACCATCGGCGGAATCCTTTCCACAAACGAAAGCGGCACGCTGCGCCTGCGCTTCGGCGCCCTGCGTGACCTGGTGATCGGCCTCACCCTGGCGCTTCCGAACGGCGTGCTGGCCAAAAGCGGCGGAAAAGTGGTGAAAAACGTGGCGGGCTACGACCTGCCGAAACTCGCCACCGGCGCTCTCGGCACGCTCGGCGTCATCACCCAGGCGGCCTTTCGCCTCCATCCTTCGCCGCGCCAGGCGCGCTCCCTCACCTTCCGCGTCGCGAATTTCGAGGGCGCGAACAAACTGCTCCTCGCCGCGCAGGACTCGAAAATGGCGCACACTGGCCTCCAGGCGCGCTTCGCCCATGACGCGCAGCCCGCTGTGGACCTGCGCTTCGATGGCACGACGGAAGGCATGGAGGCCCAGTCCGCCACGGCCAGAAAACTCGCCGCTGGCGTCGCGGGAACGGATTCCGCCGCCGAGATCTGGAATGCACGGCAGGAGCTATGCGCGCCCCCCCAGGCCGGGACGGCGCTCGCCAAACTCAGCGTGTTGCCTACGCGGATTTCCGCAGCCTGCGATGCCGTGCGCCGCACCGCCGAAAAAGGCGGGATGCAATGGAAGATGGTCGTCCAGGGGACCGGGCTCGGCTGGCTTCGCCTGGACGCGCCCCAGCCGGAGGGGCTCCACGCGGCGCTCGTGGAGCTGCGGAACGAATTCGAGCGCGATGCCGGTTCCCTGTTCGTCGCGCACCGGCCCGCGGGCATGGCCCGGCTCGACGCCTGGGGCAGCCCCGGCGACTCCTTTCCCGTCATGCTGCGCGTAAAGCAGCAGTTCGATCCCCGGGGCACGCTCAATCCCGGCCGGTTCGTCGGAGGCATCTGATGGCCGCGGCTCCGGAAACACGCACCACCGCGCAGGCCGCGCCCAGCGCCTTCGACGCGCATCATCCGCCCTCCGGCGAAATCATAGACAAATGCGTGCACTGCGGCTTCTGCCTGCCGGTCTGCCCCACATATTTGCTCTGGCGAGAGGAAATGGATTCGCCGCGCGGCCGCATCTATCTGATGAAGCTGGCCGCGGACGGCGCGGCGACCCTGAACGAGAAATGGGTGGGCCACCTGGACGCCTGCCTCGGCTGTATGGCCTGCATGACCGCCTGCCCTTCCGGCGTGGACTACGGAAAGCTGATCGAAGCCACGCGCGCGCAGATCGAACGGAACTATAAGCGCTCCGCCGCGGAGCGGCTCTATCGCCGCATGATTTTGAGCACGTTTACGAATCCCGCGCGGCTGCGCGCGATGCTGCTGCCGGTACGTGTGTATCAGAAGGTGGGCCTCCAGGCCCTGGCGCGCAAGACCGGCCTGCTGAAGCTGCTGCCGCAACGCCTGCGTTCCATGGAGTCGCTGTTGCCGAGACTCGAAGCCGGCGAAGATTTTGCCGTGGTTACGCCCGCGCAGGGAGAGCGCCGCCGCCGCGTGGGGATGCTGCTCGGCTGCGTGCAGCGCGTGTTCTTCCCGCAGGTAAACGCCGCCACGGCGCGCGTGCTGGCCGCGGAAGGATGCGAAGTGGTCGCCCCGAAGGAGCAATCCTGCTGTGGCGCGCTGCCTGTGCACGCGGGTGAGGAAGAGCAGGCGCTCGTGCTCGCGCGGCGCACGATTGACGCCTTCGAACGCGCCCAGGTGGACGCCATCATCGTGAACGCCGCGGGTTGCGGCTCGACCATGAAGGAGTACGGCTACCTGCTCCGCGACGACCCGCAGTACGCCGCGCGCGCCCGCGAATTCTCGGCCAAGTGCAAAGACGTTTCCGAATTCCTCGCGACGCTCGAGCCCCGCGCCCCGCGCCATCCGCTGGCCCTGCGCGTCGCCTATCACGACGCCTGCCACTTGCAACACGCCCAGAACATCCGCACGCAGCCGCGCACGCTGCTCGCGCGCATCCCGCAGCTCGAGCTGCTGGAGATTCCCGAGGGGCAGATCTGCTGCGGCTCGGCGGGCATTTACAACCTCGTCGAGCCGGACACCGCGCAGGAACTGGGCGACCGCAAAGCCGGGTACGTCGCCGGGCTGAAGCCCGACGTGGTGGCCTCCGGCAATCCCGGCTGCCTGCTGCAACTCCGCACGGCGCTGGAGCGTTCCGGCCGTCGCATCCCCGTCCTCCACACCGTCGAACTGCTCGACGCCTCCATCCGCGCGACCACCGCACAATCTTTGCTCGGCTGATGCGCACGCCGGGCTGACCCGTCTGCATCGCCGCCGTTTCTCGTCCCCGACGAAACCGAACCGAAACTCCGGCCGCAGGCCAGCATAAAGTAATGTCTCTTGTGCCTGACCGCGATTCCAAGCCGCAATCTGGGATGTGTTGTGGAGTGCGGACTGTCCGGCAATGCAGAGAGTTGCGGGAATATTCCCTGCCGGATAAGCTCCAGCAAGTGGTGATCTGCGATGCTTTTGCTTGAATCCATCGGCCAGGACGTTCGCTACGCCCTTCGCATGATGCGAAACAGTCCGGGGCTGACCACTGTCGCCATCCTCTCCCTCGCCCTGGGAATCGGCGCCACAACTGCCATCTTTTGCGTCCTGAATGCTCTGATGCTCAAGCCGTTGCCCGTGCTCGAGCCCGGCCGGTTGGTCGAGGTGGCGCGCTCCAGCGCTGCGAACGTGCACACCTACGCAATCTGGAGCCAGATTCGAAACCAGCAGGATATTTTTTCCGGCGTTTTCGCATACGGCGAAACGTCGATCGATCTGGCCGACGGAGCAGAAAAGCATCCCGTCAACGGCCTGTACGTCAGCGGGGACTACTTCCATACGCTTGGCGTCTCACCGATCCTGGGAAGGACCTTGGCCGTACCCGACGATCAGCCCGGCGCACCGCTCGTGTGCGTCATCAGCCACGGCTTGTGGCAGCGGCGATTCGGCCATTCTCCAGGCGTCATCGGCCAGATGCTTTTGCTCGATAGCCATCCGTTCGAGGTCGTCGGAGTTGCGCCTCCACGTTTTTTCGGTGTGGATGTCGGCGAAACGTTCGAGGTCATCGTGCCGCTCCAGGCCGAGAGAGTTGTTCACGCTCGCCGCCCGGCGCTCGACGATCCCCACGCCTGGTGGTTGTCGGTTGTCGGCCGGCTCAAGCCGGGAATCGGCATCGATCAGGCTGACGCGCGTTTGCGGGTCCTGGGCCCGGCGATCTTCAAAGCCTCGCTCCCGCCACAGGACGACGAGAAGACCTGGCAATCCCTGCTCCAATTGACGTTGGTTGCGCGTCCCATGCCCACTGGAATCTCCTGGACCCGGCACCTCTACGGCAATGCTTTGTTGCTGATGATGGGGATGGTCGCAGTCGTTCTGATCATCTCCTGCACCAACCTCGCCAATCTGCTCCTCGCGCGGGCCACCCGGCGGCAACGTGAGATCGCCACCCGGCTCGCCCTCGGCGCGGGCCGCGGGCGCCTCGTCCGGCAGCTCCTCACGGAGAGTATTGCGTTGTCGCTCGGTGGCGCCGCGTTCGGTCTGATCCTCGCGCGCTGGGGGGCCGAAGGGCTGGTCTCGGCGGTATCCTCGTCGCGCATTCCGCTTTTTCTGGATTTGTCGTGGGATCTCCGGGTCGTCGCATTTGCCACGGTCGCCACCGTGTTATGCGCGCTTCTGTTTGGGCTGGCTCCTGCGCTTCGGGCAGCGAATTTCTCTCTCTATTCAGCCATGAAGAGCGGCTCGACGCCTCGCATGGGCCGGCATCGATTTTCCGGAGCCCCGCTCATCGTCACGCAGGTGAGTCTTTCGATGGTCCTGCTTGTCAGTGCGGGGTTGCTGGTACGAACTCTCCAGGCGCTTCTCGCGCAGGACCTCGGCTATGAGCCAAGAGGTCTTTTGCTGGTTCGAGCCGGCTTGGAGGGGACCGACGAGAACCCCCAGCGTCAGGCTTTCGTCGGCGATGAACTGCTCGCGGAATTCCGTTCCGTGCCCGGGATTGTCTCCGCGGCGCAGTCTGTTCCTACAGCCTCCCGCACCACGCTCCCAATCGCCATCGTTCACCTGCCGGGAGGCCCCGAGCGCCGTCTCCCCGGTTTTTTCATGTTTGTCTCGCCCGGGATGTTTAGAACCCGGCGGATTCCCCTGGCGGCCGGCAGAGATTTTAGCCAGGACGATGGGACGGCATCGCCCGCGGTTGCCATCCTCAGCGAGACGGCGGCGCGAAGCCTTTTTCCCGGAGTCATTCCGCTCGGTTTGACCTTTCGGCAAGTCGATCGGGAAAGCAATCGCCAGGAAGACTCCGTCGAAATTGTCGGGATCGCCAAAGACGCCCAGTACGGACGTCCCAACGGCGAGCCGCTTCCCATCGTCTATCGCCCGCTCTCGCAATGCCCCGCTTCCTGCTCTCTGCCGGGTACTTACGAATTGCGATTCGCCGGGCCGTTGTTGGAAATCACAGAACGCGTGAAAAGCGCCGCAGCGAACCTGGATTCTCATCTCGCCCTGGACTTCCGCCTGATGTCCGATGAAGTCAACGGAACCGTCCAGCGAGAACGCCTCACGGCCATCCTGGCCGCAATCTTCGGTCTGCTCACCGTGGCGCTGGCCGTGATTGGTATCTATGGGGTCACGTCCTGCGCGGCCTCGCAGCGAACCCATGAAATTGGCGTTCGCATGGCGTTAGGCGCGCAGCCGGGCGCTGTGTTTCGGATGATCGTCGGTGAGACCATGAGCGTAGTGCTTGCAGGCGTAGCGCTCGGCGGAACTGCTGGATTTGGCGCGGCACGAGCCATTCAGGGAATGCTTTTCGGCGTGGCACCCGCCGACCCGCTGACATTCACATTCGCAGTCTGCTTGATGCTTTTCGTAGCTACGATCGCCGCGCTCTTCCCGGCGTATCGTGCGTCGAAGGCGGATCCTATCATCGCGCTACGAGTGGAATAGGGTCGGCAGAATTCGACGAATACGGGCCACGCCGGCCGCGGTATCAGGATCACCCGCGAAGAGTCAGACTTTGAGGATTGCCGCGAGGAGCTCGATCGGATGCATCACCGGGCGGCCGAGGCCGGCCTGGAGCTGTTCGGAACACGAGGTGCCGCTGGCAATGATCGCCCTGGCGCCTCCCGCGGCAGCCTGCTCCGCGGCCTGCACCTGCAGATAGAGGTCCGCGGCCACGGCCATGCTCAAATCGTAGTATTCCTTCTTATAGCCGAAGCTGCCGGCCATCCCGCAGCATTCCACATTGGATGTGGCGACGTCGAAGCCGATCTCGCGCAGCAGCGCCTCGGTGGGCGCGGCGCAACCCAGCGTCTTCTGCTGGCAGTGGGAGTGGTAGAACAGGCGCGTTCCCACCGGAGAGCGCGACACATCGAAAATATACCGCGCCGTGCGCTCCGACCGGGCGAGGAGCCGCGCGGCGAATTCCACCGGCTCGAAGCTGCGTGTGCGGAGCAGCTCGAACCGGGCCTCGTCTGCCAGCAGGTGGCGATAGTCGCGGCGGAACATGGCCAGCGCGCTCGGCTCTACCACAACGACGTCGCGCCCCTCCTCGAGATACGGCATGAGCAGCGTGGCCGTGCGCCGCGCATGTTTGCGAGCGGTGGCGAGCATGCCCTGGGAGAGCGCCGCGCGGCCCTCGGGAACCGCGTCGCTCACCACCACGTCCG
>DATEQM010000194.1:0-6287 GCA_035272605.1 Candidatus Acidiferrales bacterium
GCGAGGCGTGGGTTTCGACGGCGCGGCGTAGCTCTCCGGCCAGCGCTGGCGGGCAGCCCGGGGCGGAAAAGGTGTCGGTCGCGCGAACGTGGCTGCGTTCCTCGGCCATGGCCAGTTGGGCTTTGTGCCACGTTTCTGCCCGGCTTCGATATCCCGCCGCGCCCTCCTGCTCGCCGCGGGCCTCCAGGAATCTCGCCCCCAGCGCGGAGGCGGCGGGGATGGCTCCGGGGTCGGCGGCCATGGCACGCTCGAGCGATTCCAAGCCCGCACGATTTCCCTCTTCAATGAGTAACTGGCCGGCCAGCAGATTCGCGTCGCCGTGGCCCGGCTGGATCTCCAGGATGCGCTGCGCCACCGGCAGCGCGGCCCTCCAACCCCGCGTATTTCCGATGGCCACGGCAATTTGCCACAGGGCTTTGGGATCGTCGAGTTGCGCCGCGGAGCCTGTCTCCCATTCCATCGCCAGGCTGCGCAGTCCTTCGTAAGTCTCGAAGCGCTTGCGCCAATCGCGAACCTGAATTTGCCTCCATTCCCGGAAAAAGGAGGCGCGCAGCGTTTCCCCGGCTTCTCCCAGGAAGAAGCGCGCCGCAGTTTCGCCGAGTTCCCGGTGTGGCTGGAGATTTTCGAGCAGCGCGCGGAAATCGTCCATGCCCTCGAGCCGGTATCCCAGCAGCCTCATGCGGTCCCACAGTGGCGCGTGCGATTCCGCAAGGTTGTCTTTGTGTTCCAGCTCTGCGCGCAGCCAGCCATGAATCTGGTGTTCGCTGAACGCGCCGCAGGCCGCCATGGCGCGGCGCTCAAACAGGTCGGGCGGCGGTTCCGCAGAGGTTTCCGCCAGGCGCAGGCAGTCCTCGCGGAACTGTTGCGTGAGCGCGTGGCCGGCAATGCGTTGGCGGAGGAGCGCCGCGGCGGAGAATTCGCGGCCCGCGAAGGAGGCGGCAATTGCATCGGCCTCGCATTCATGCTGCCGCACGGCGGGAAACGCAACGGGGGCCAGGCGCAGCAGGAGCCGGTCCAGCATCTCCGTCAACGCTTCATCCGGCAGGCGGGACCAATAGCTGCATCCGAGTGCGCTCGTTTCTGCCGCCGCGCGCAGCGCGTTCAGCCGCGTTCGCAGGTCCAGCAGGTGTCCGCCGAACCGGCGATGGTAGGTCGCCTGATGGGCCATCTCGTGCGCCAGCAGCGCGCGCAAGTGCTGGGGGGACAGCTCTTCGAGCACGGGCAGTCCGGCCAGCAGGACGGTGTCCCAGCGGCCGAAGGAGCCGGCTGCGCCGCGCGGCACGCGGCGAATTTCCAATTGGCGGTCCGGCGAGACGAATACAGTCCCCACCGCGGGCGCGTCCAGGCTGCAGCTCATTTCCGCGAGCATGCGAAACAGCCGCGGAGCTTCCTTTTCCGTGAGTGGTACGCCGCCCGGCGGAGGGAGTCGCAGCGTCAGGCCGCGGACAATTGCGGCGAACTGTACAGCGACCAGCGGAATCCACGTCGCGTAGACAAACACATACACGGCCCAGCGCAGCAAGGGCACGGAGTAAATCGGCCCGAAGATTTCGCTGTGCCGGAAGGCCCAGGGAAATGCCAGTGCCACGGCGGCCTGGAAGAAAAGCGTCGCGAAGGGAAGGAACAGGAGCGCGGCCGCGAGGGACCCGGCGCGCCAGCGATAGAGCATCGGATGCCGGGAGGCAAGTTCGTGCGCTCGGCGGCAGGCATTGTCGAACGAAGGCCGCGTGCGGCGCAGCGTGAGCCAGGAGCGGCGCGGGGCCGTGCTTTCAGCCATTCACGTCCCTCGCGCCGCCGGCGGCAGATTGTGGCCATGAGAGTGCCACGGGCCGGAAAAGGCACTGGATCGGCTTCGGTGCCATCAGGATGCCACCCGGCCGCGCACGAATTTTCCCGGAGCCGTCACGTTCCTGGGCTATCCAAGGCCGGAGTGCGCTCCGGAGACGCGGGGCCCGTTGCGGTGCTTCCCGCGGTGTTTCCGGGAGAATTGCCCGCCCATGCCGGAAAGCTCACCGGCCAGAAATGCTTCTGCGGTTCGGCAAATTCAATCTCCACCAGCATTTTTCCATCCTTGCCCTGGAGCGCGCCGAATACGGTGCAGGGAACTTCCATCTGCCGGGACGAGCTGAACAGGCCCAGCCGGTCGCCCGGGCGCACGCGCTGTTTCATCGGGAGCACGGCGCCCTGCGGGAGCAGAATCAGCGTGCCGCTTTCCTCGCGGAAGGGAACGCCGGATTCGTCGCTTCCCGTGAGAGCAACGGGAACGCGTAGAAAGGCCTGCTGGGAGCGGGAGAAGCGCGCCCCAGGCTGGAATCCTCCCGGGCCTCGCGCGATTCTCGGCCGCGCGGCGTGTCCTGCCGGGGGGGTGAACACTTGGGGCAGCAACTGGGCAGCTTTGGCGATGAGCGCGCTGGCTCCGCAAGCGGGTGCGGGAGTGGGGGGCGTTGCGATTTGGGTGTCGGCTGATTTTCCCGGAATGCTCTGAACGCGGGGGTGAGCCGGCTCAAGCGCGGCATCCGCGCTGTTTAGGTGCGCGAGTTCGGAGCGTTCCGGCAGCGTGGTCACAGCGGCGGCAAATTGCGCGCCCGCCGCAGCGGCGCATCCCACCGGCTCGGGCGGCGTGGTCTGGAGCCCGACGGCAAAAGTTCCCTGCGGCTCAGGTGCGCGGAGGGGCGGCTTCTGCTTTGGTTCCAGGACGGCCGCGAGACATGCCTCGCCACGCGGCATCGGGTCTTCCGGATCCACTACCTGCCCGCGCCGCCGCGAAAGGAGCATGACAACCAAGCCCAGGCAGGCCAAGGTTACGCTGGTGAGAAGCATTGCTTCGGGAGATAAAAGAGCGGAAACGGCGGGAAGGTCGGATGCCACAAGGGCACGTAGAATCATCAATCCCATGATCGGATTTGGCCTGCGGCGCGCGCCCGGCTGGGTGCGCTCCCTCTCTGGCCGGCCTCAGATGTTAGTAGTCCAACAGGAAGGGAAGAATAGTACCCACGTACCTTTCTGGCGCCCTGGACGGGCGGTCAGGGGGAAGAACAAGCGAAGCAAAAGCAAGCCGAAAATCAGGGTGACCGCTGTCCTGCTGATTCGCTTCACTGCGGCGGCAGGCCCCCTCGAGCCTTCTGCTCGAGCCGTTCTAGCCAGCATTGATGGCCGCGGTACATGCGATTGGGCAGGAAAAGTTTTCCGAGGCGCGCCAGCGACCCGTGCTGCGTCTCTTCGGTAAGCACATGGCAGCCGGAGTCCGTCCGGATGAGCAGCCAGGCATGATAGGCGCGAATGCCCGGAGCGCGCGCGTGCCAGGCAAGCCGTTCGCAGGGCTCAAACTCGCGCACCACCGATTCAATCCTCACGCCGAAAGTCCACCAGCGGAAGCGCGTCCCGGGCGCCAGGTCAGGCCGCGGCCCTTCCAGAATGCGCACGTTGCGGGAGTTCGTATACCAGGTGGGCCACAGTTCCGCGCGGACGAGCCAGGCCCACACGGCTTCCGGGGACGCCGCGATGTCCAGCTCGTTGGAAACGAACACGGGAGATCGGGTGGGATCAAATTCCTCGGGCCAGCGGATGGGCATCCCGGAAACCCTGCTTCGAAGGAATGGTGCCGGGGGACGGAATCGAACCGCCCACGCCAGCCTTTTCAGGGCTGCGCTCTACCACTGAGCTACCCCGGCACGAGCGAAGTAATCATTATCGCGGCGCGCGGCGGGTGAGTCAACGGAAGAGCGGCGAATAAGCGCAGCCAGCCAATTCCGCAAAAGGGGTATCGAAGCGAGCGCCCTTACGATGACGCGCACCGGAGTTAATGCATGGACTCGTCGAACTCGCGCATCCAGTCCTTCTTCTTCAGAACCTCGCGGGCCCGTGTGCCGTCGGCGGGGCCGACGATCCCGTCTTTTTCCATCAGGTCAATGAGCCGTGCGGCGCGGCCGTAGCCGATGCGCAGGCGGCGTTGGAGCGTGGAAGTGGAGGCGCGCCCGGCTTCGAGCACCACGCGCACGGCGTCCTGATACAGGTCGTCGTCCACGTCGTCGTCGCCACCCGTTTCGCCGCCTTCGACGCCGGACTCCGATTCTCCCTCTCCCCGTTCGTCCTCTTCCTTCGGCGGGCGCAGCAGCTCTTCGTTGTAGACCGCTTTGGCCTGCTCCCGCCAGAAGTCGCACAGCGCGCTGATTTCGTCTTCGGTCACCAGCGGCCCGTGCATGCGGTGCAGGCGGGAAGAGCCCGCAGGCAGATAGAGCATGTCGCCGCGGCCCAGCAGCGCCTCGGCGCCGTTGGCGTCGAGGATGGTCCGCGAGTCCACTTTGCTGGCCACGCGGAAGGAAATGCGCGCCGGGAAATTCGCTTTGATCAGGCCGGTAATCACGTCCACCGACGGCCGCTGGGTAGCCAGAATCAGGTGAATGCCCACGGCGCGCGCCATCTGCGCCAGGCGCGTGATTGCCTCTTCCACGTTGTTCGTGTCCACCATCATCAGGTCAGCCAACTCGTCAATCACGATGACGATGTAGGGGAGCGGTTTATGCTCTTCGCCGTCCAGATCGTCGAACAGCGAAAGCGATTCCTGCTTCTGGAACTGGCGGTTGTACTGGTCGATGTTGCGCACGCCGCGCTGGGCCAGCAGTTTGAGCCGGCGTTCCATCTCCCGCGTGGCGTTGCGCAACACATTCGAAGCCACCTTCGGGTCGGTCACCACCGGCGCGAGCAGATGCGGGATTTCCTCATACAGGCCGAGTTCCAGGCGCTTCGGGTCCACCAGCACCAATTTCAGTTCCTCGGGTGTGGCTTTGTAGAGCATGGAGACGATCAGCGAGTTCAGGAATACGCTCTTCCCGGTCCCTGTCGAGCCGGCGATCAGCAGGTGCGGCATTTCCGCCAGGTTCGACACGCGCAGCCGCCCGATCAGGTCTTTGCCCATCGAGAGTGTTAGCTTCGAGGGCGAATTGACGAAGTCGGGGCTTTCGATCACTTCGCGCAGGGCGATGGTTTCCCGATGCGGGTTCGGCGCCTCGATGCCCACAGTGGATTTGCCGGGAATGCGCTCGATCAGTATGGATTCGGCCTGCAGCGCCAGGCACAGGTCATCGGCGAGCCCGGTGATGCGCGAGTATTTGATCCCGGCCTCGGGCTTGAACTCGAACGTGGTGACCACCGGGCCCGGGTTGATCTGCGTGATGTGGCCGCCCACGTCGAATTCGCGGCACTTCGCTTCGATCGCGCGGGCGCGCTCTTTCAGCTCGCCCTCGTCCATCTGCTCGGAGCGCGTGGGTTTGCGCAGCAATTCGGCGGAAGGCAGGCGGTATCCCGCGGCCGATTTCGCAATGCGGGGCTGCGGCGCAGATTTCTCCACCGGCGCAAGCGCCGACGGAGGCAGAATCGGAGGAACCACTAACGGGCCGGCCGAGCGTTCGATGGAGCGCACTGCTGCCGGAAGTTTGGCCCCAATTGCGGAGGCCGCTGCGGATGCAGCGGCGGCCAGCCCCTGCGCGGCCGCGGCTTTTTGCTTTTCCTCGCGCAGAACGATTTGATTCGGCCCCGCGCGCTCTTCCGCCGGCAGGGTCGCCTGCGCAGACGCTGCCACTGCTTTCGCTGCCGATTTTGCCACGATGGGCGGCCGCCCGTTCACGCGGATCTGCGCCAGGCGCCGCCGCTGGCGTGCCTCTTCCCGGGCGGCCCGCCAGGCCGCCCATTTGGCTGTCAGCGGGGCGAAGGGTCGCCAGCCGGCAATAGGGCTGCCAATCCACCGAGCGGCGCTGGAAAACGAAAAGCGAGTGGTCAGGAACAGCGCCACGAACACCGCAGAAATTGCCACCAGGCTGGCGCCCAGCGGGTTGAAAGCGCCACGCAGCAGGTTGGCCAGCAGTGTGCCCGCAAGGCCTCCTGGCGCGAGCAGGCCGTGCACCCCGGGCACTCCCGTAAGCGCGCACAGCGCAGCCACGGAGAGCAAGAGCAGCAGAAAGCCGAAGGCTTTCACCACCGGGGCCGGGATCGGCCGGCTGCGGAACCAGCGCACCCCGAACACAACCAGTCCCATCGGCAGCAGGAAGGCCGCGAACCCGAATCCCTGAAACAGCAGGTCGGATACGTGGGCGCCGAATGGTCCAATCCAATTGCGCGCCGCCGTGCCCGCGCGGGCCACGGCAGGCCCGGCCACGTTAAAGGAATCGTCGAGCGGGCTGTAAGAGAGCAGGCTCAGCAGCAGGATGGCGCTGGCGGCCAGGCACACGAAGCCGACCAATTCGTTCAGCCGGCGGTTGCCGGTAGGCGTAAACAAGCGCACAGGGAACTCC
>DATEQM010000195.1:0-22106 GCA_035272605.1 Candidatus Acidiferrales bacterium
GGGCCGCGACGAGATCTCGCGGTTGGCGCAGACATTCAATCTGATGCTGGACCGGATTCAATCCTCGGTGAACCAGCTTCGTTCCGTAACGGACGCCGTGGCGCACGACCTGAAGAGCCCGGTCACTTCGATTCGCGGCGGGCTCGAATCGGCGCTCTGCAACGAGCCCAACGAAAATTGGCGTGACTCTGTCGGGGAAGCGATCGAAGGCCTGGACCGGCTGCTGAACCAACTGAACACGACGCTCGATCTCGCCGAGGCTGAAGCGGGGGCACTCCGGCTGGATCGCAGCCCGATTGACCTTGCCGGGGTCGCCCAACAACTCATCGATCTGTACCAGCCGGCCATGGACGAGCGCCACCACGAATTGACAGCCGACCTTGAAGATCACGTGGTGGTGAGCGCTGATTTGTCTCTGTTCAGACGCGTGGTGAGTAATCTGCTGGAGAACGAGTTGGCTCATCTTCCGCCCAAGTGCCGGATACAGATTCGACTGCGTTCGCAACAAGGGTCGGCAGCGCTCGTGATTGAAGATAACGGTCCGGGGTTTCCGCCGGAGATAGCCGGACGAGCGTTCGAGCGGTTCGTAAAGGGCCAACACTCGCCGGGCCACGGCCTGGGCCTGGCTTTTGTCGATGCAGTGGTAAAGGCACACGGCGGTGCCGTCCAGATCTCCGATCGTCCTGCCGGTGGTGCAGTGATAACCCTTACGCTCCCTGCAGGCGTTCTCCAGCCTGCGTAACTGGAAGGACTCCCGCGCGTGCAGACGAGCGGTTCGACGGCCGGATCCTCCAATGGGTCATCGCAGGACGATGACTCGGCACAACAACAGCATCCGAAATTCTGTAAGATGGACGGGAATAACGGGCCGCCGCGGGAGATCCCTGGCGGCTCGGCACAAGCCTTTCCGGCGCAGGCAATCCTTTCGTCGCGAAAAGAATCCTGGCGTGCGGCGTTCCATTCCAGGCTGAAAGTGGGAGTTACAAATGATCAAGGGTTTCGTGGCTGGTTTTGTTCTGGCGGTTGTTGGTTTAGCGGGGGGGCTTTACTACTACTTTGCCTCCGGGACGGCGCCGGTGGCCACGGCCGATCCCATGATGCCGTTGGAAAGGAAGCTGACGCAGATGGCTCTGGATGCGCACATAAGAAAGCAGCACATCGGAGAACCTCCCGTGCCCGCCGACGAACCCAATCTGCTCGCCGGGGCCGGCGTCTATCAGCGAGACTGCGCGGTGTGCCACGGGCTGCCGGACCATCCGGCCGAATACATGAAGATGATGTTCCCCAAGCCGACACAACTGTTCCGAGGCAAAGGCGTGACGGACGACCCGCCCTCCGAGAGTTATTGGAAGGCGGCCAACGGTATCCGCCTCTCCGGAATGCCTGCGTTCAAAGATAAGCTGACGAATCTCGAGCTATGGCAAGTGAGCCTGCTGGTGGCGCGCGCGAGCGAAATCCCTCCATCTGTGAAGCAGCGACTGGTTCCTGACGTTCCCTCTCCCGCGCCGGCTCCGGAATCCTCCGGCAAACCGGCTGACAAATAATCGGCAGTCCGAGCACGGCAAGGACAGAACACTCCGGGAATGCAGGTTCGCTGTGACTCCTCGCGGGTGATTTTTCGGCCCCGGGTACGCACAGTGGCCGCCAGGGCGGTTTGCCGCCTATCCCGCTCCCGGCAAAATGAGACGCCAGAGTGGCCGCATCGGTAATTCGATGAATGTCTCACGTGCTAGCCGCTGGGAGAATGAACAATTTGTCATGCGCATGACAGTGAGCCTTCATTCTCAATTGCTAATCTTTCGGAGCGAGCTTTGGAAGCGCCGTGAAAGGCCATCCCGAAGACCGACAGGCGCGAGTTCCAGGCGGTTGATGCCGCTGTGAGTCACCGAAACGTCTGGATTGGTTTTCCAAGCGGCCTGCCAGCAGGAGGAGAACCTCAAATGAATGCGAAAGCCGCGAAGTCCCTTCTCGGGGCTTGGATCCTGGCGCTTGCTTTCCTACTCCCGGCTCCCCTGCGGGCGCAGGTGGCGGGAACCGCGCTGACTGGCATGGTCAGGGATGCTTCGGGCAAGGCCGTTCCCCACGCGAAGATTTCCGTGAAAAACGTGGCCACGGAGCAAACGGTGGAGGCTCAGGCCGATTCGGCCGGTCTCTACATCGTGCCCAACCTCATGCCTGGGGATTATGAAGTTTCCGTCGCGGCGGAAGGGTCGAGCGCCAACGCAACGAAGGTGACGATCACCGCAGGCGCCAAACAAACGATGAACCTGGTTGTGGGTGTGGGGCTTTCGCTGAGCGATCTGGGCTTCTCTCCGGGCCAGACCCAGGGAAGTGCCGAGGAGCAGGCCCGGCTGGATAAGAGGTCGCACATGCTGAAGCTCCATCAGCGGTTCGGGTTGATCGCGGCCGTCCCTCTGATCGCCACAGTTGTCGCTTCCTTCGGGGCAGGTGGCAAAAGCACCAGTTCGGCCAACCGCGACCTGCATGTGGCTCTGGGGTCGGTGGCGGGGGACTTGTACGGGATCAGCGCCTACTATGCCATCCGCGCGCCAAAAATCCAGGGAACGGAAACGCGGGGGCCCATCAAGCTGCACAAAATCCTGGCGTGGATTCATGGCCCGGGGATGATCATGACACCCATTCTAGGGGCCATGGCTTTCAATCAAAAGAGCAGTGGAGAAAAGGTTCATGGGATTGCGAGTGCTCATGGAGCGGTGGGAATCGTAACCGCCGCGGCTTATGGCCTCGCAATTCTGTCCGTGTCCGTGAAGTTCTGAGCGCCGCTCATGATC
The DNA here is from genome assembly GCA_035272605.1 of Candidatus Acidiferrales bacterium. Lineage (GTDB taxonomy): Bacteria > Acidobacteriota > Terriglobia > Acidiferrales > UBA7541 > JOPF136. Next base: position 2,793 of record DATEQM010000195.1, read on the forward strand.
CAGAAAATTCTGATCGCCTGCCTGCTTGCCGGAGCTCCCGCGCTGGCCCAGACGGACAGCCAGTGGGCGCTGGATCAATCCACACTCACCTATCATGTGTCTCACCCACTGCACCAGACCGAGGGAGTGAGCCACGCGGCGCGAGGTAAGGGTGTGTGCCACGCCGGGCAATGCGATTTTTTGATCGCGGTACCCGTCAAGTCCTTTGATTCCGGGGACAGCAACCGCGACCTCCACATGCTGCAAGTGACGCGCGGCGCGGAGTTCCCGATGGTCACCGTGCGCACTCATTTGCCCGAAACGGCGGGCTCATCCGCAACCATTCATGCCGACCTGGAGGTCCAGTTTGCCGGCCAGACCGCCATTTATAAGCAGGTTGCCTTCGAGCAGGGGACTCAAGGAGGCGTGACCCGGATCACGGGGACCATTCCGGCGACGCTGTCGGATTTCAAGATCGACCCACCGTCGCTCCTCTCGATGCCCGTAAAGAACGAGATACCAATCCGCGTGGAAATGACCTGGCGGAAACAGAAATGACGCGGCCGGCGGAGGCTTGAATCCCGCGGGCTTGCGCGGGCCGCGCGCGGTTGCGGCGCGTTCCAATTTCTACCGCAGGCCGCCTGCGATGACCAGGGTTTCGCCGGTGATCCATTTCGCATCGGGGGAGGCGAAGAATACAGCGGCGGGAGCAATGTCGTCCGGCTGGCCGATGCGTCCGAGCGGGGTTTGAGTTTCCACCTGCTTGCGAAAATCGCTCTCGGTGATGCCGGCGGCGTGTGTCCCTTCAGTTTCCACCATGCCGGGATTGATGGCATTCACGCGGATGTTGCGCGGGCCCAGCTCTTTGGCGAGCGATTTGGTGACGGCATCCACGGCGGCCTTGGTGGCGCTATATACGGAGCCGTTGGGCGGCGTGAGCGTGCTGACGATGGAGCTGATGTTGACAATGCTGCCGCCCTCGGGGCCGAAGTATCTGGCTGCCTCGCGCGAGGCGAGGATCAGAGCGAGGACGTTGAGATCGAACTGCTTATGAAAATTCCCTTCCGTAATCCCATCGAGGGGAGAGAACTCGTACATGCCCGCGTTGTTCACCAGGATGTCGAGCTTGCCGAAGGTCTTTTTCGTCTCGGCAAAAAGGCGCTCGAGGTCGGGCCGTTTCGCCACATCGGCTTGCACCGCGACGGCTTTGCCACCCTTGGCGGTGATGTCCGCAACCACGCGGTCGGCGCCCTGTTTGCTGGTGGCGTAATTGACCACGACTGCCGCGCCTTCATTCGCCAGATGGCTGGCAATGGCAGCGCCAATTCCCTTCGATGCGCCGGTGACCAGCGCAACCTTGCCTGAGAGCTTTTTCGACATGATGTGTCTCCCCAGCGGCATTTTTGCACCGCACTCTAGAGATGACCGAAGCGAAGGGCTGGTTACATCCTTTCGAGAGTGCCGAACAGGAAAAGAGCGCATCGAGAAGGGTAGGAAGGCGAAAAAATCTCCAGGCGCGGCGGGTTTTCGCCACTTCTCCGGGTTCCGGGCAGAGCGCTATTGGGCGGCGGCAGCGCGGCGGCGGCGTCCGCTCAAGAGATAGACGGTGGCGCGGGGTTCCAGCAGCGGGTCGCCCGAGGGCTCGATGCCATCTGTGCGAGGAATGGGGTCGAAAATGATTTTGCGCTGCTCGTTCGGATCGTCCGCGACGTGCTGCGTGAGGGCGATGGCGCCGAAGGGGAGCTGGGTACGGTCGTCGGGCCAGGGGATGCTGGCATCGTCGACCACGTCGCTCGCGGCTGCCAACTGAACGCGTATATGAAATTTGACGGGGCCGGCGGAAACTCGCGCAGCGATCTCGTCGAAAAGGAAATTGGGGCCCTTGGCAGCCGCGGCGGCGGGGTCGAGAGGGTCTCTTCCGGCATGGGGCAGGATGCGATACCGGCCGAAGCGGTTGGCGCCCTCCCGGTTCGTAAACTTCAGCGCGTTTACGGAGTAGAACGATTCGCGGGCGAAGCTCGAGGGAATGGGCTTGGGCGCCTGCACGAACGCCAGCGCTCGCGGACGCGTGGCGAGAAACGACTCGATGGGCGTGGGCTTCGGCGCGGAGGGGCCGCTGGTTTGGAGCGCGCGCAGGAATACGAGGAATTCTTCCGCCGTCCTCACCGGGAACCCGTCGGTCGAATGGGCGATGATGTCGGTGTGCACGTGTGTGGCCAGATGGAATCGGATGGCGATTCCGCGCGGACTGGCGAACATGGGATCGTTATCAGCCACGGTGGGAAAGCCTGCGGAGTCCGAAAAGCGCACCGTGACCGGCGTGGAGGCCTGCTGCGCGTGGACCGCCCGCGTGAGCGAAGGTGCTTCCTTCGATGGTGTAAACACGCCGGAGAACAGGATGCCTTTGGCGTGAGCGGGCCGGTATCCGGGGTGAACTCCGTTCAGGTCGTCGAGCACCTGAACCAGGTCCTTGCCGAGTGCGAGCGCCTTGGGGTCGGTGGGTAGCGCCACGGGTCGAGCCCTCCTGTGAATCCTAAAGATGACGGGCGGGGGGCGAGGGTTACAAGAATTCTTCGCGGGTGAGAGAAGGGGCCGACGCTGAAGAGAAAAGAAGATGAGGAAATCTTCCGACTCGGTCTACGGCGCAGGGCGGAGTTTCTCCTGCCTGCGGCGGGCGAAGGGGCGGAGATCGCAGAGGGGACGCGGAACCGGCGCCGGCAGGGAAACTATTGGGACGGGGGAGAGGGCGGTGCGCCGAGGTCGCGGGCGATGGTTTCGCGGACTTGGGCGGCGAGGGCTTCAGAGGAATGGCTGGTCATTCCGGCAGTGGGGATGGGCTGGTGGAGAAGCAGCTCGACGCGAGCGGGGCAGACGTGCCAGGAGTGCATGGGCAGCGCGGCGTAGGTGCCCTGGATGCTGACGGGCACGACCGGCGTTTCCGCTCTGATGGCCAGGAGAAACGCGCCGGATTTGAATTCGCGGAGCTGGGCGTCGGGGGAGCGTCCGCCCTCGGGAAAAATGAAGACGGCGGTGCCGCGGCGAACGTGTCCCGCGGCGGCCAGGAGGCTGCGTGCGGCGCGGGCCGGGTTGTTGCGTTCCACGGGCATGTGGCCGGAACGGCGCAGGTGCCAGCCGAGAAAGGGGAAATGGAAGAGCGAGGCCTTGGCCATGATGCGGAAGTCCGCGGGCAGCCAGGCGAAGACGACGGGGATATCGAGGTAGCTCTGATGATTCGCGGAAAAAACGTAGGTGCGTCCCGACTCCAGGTGTTCGGCGCCGCGTACGCGCACGCGTACGCCGCAGACAGCGAGCAGACAGCGCGCCCACCAGCGGGCGCAGGCGTGCTGCAGGCGTCCGGTACCATCGGCGAGCGCGGCAAGAGCGGAAAGCGAGCCCCAGAAAATGGTGAGCGCGTAAATCAGAGGAATGGTGACGACGATCGAGCGCAGGTAGCCCAGGACTTTTTCCAGGGCGCGCACTGCTAGCGGCTCCGCTCCGGGCCGCCCGAGGCGCGGTCGAGGCTGCTGCCTCCGGGGCGGCGCTCGCGCCACCAACGGCGCAGATCGCCGACGAGATAGAGCGAGCCGGTGACGAAGATGGCGTCGCCGGGACGGGCGCGCTCCAGGGCATGCTCGAAGGCCAGCTCGGGATCGTCGATAACGGCCACTTCGCCCTGCGGGGCATGGTGCGCTGTGATCTCGGCGAGCGCCGCGGGAGAAATGGCGCGCGAAGTGTGGGCAGCGGTGAGGATGACGGAGGCGGCGTGGGGAAAGAGCAGCCCGGCGATTTCGTCCACGGCTTTGTCGCGCACGGCGCCGAAGACCAGATGGATGGGGCATCCGTCGAGATGCTGCTGCCAGAAGGCGGCGAGCTCGCGGGCGCCGGCGGGGTTGTGCGCGCCGTCGAGATATACGGCGGGGCGCTCGGCGATGCGTTCGAGGCGGCCGGGCCAGCGCACGGCGGCGAGGCCGCTGTAGATGGCGTCGTCCACCAACGGAAAGCGGCGGGCGTGCAAAGCACGCGCGGTGGCGATGCCGGTGAGGGCGTTGCGGAGCTGGAACCGGCCGGGGAGAGGGAGGGCGAAGTCGAGTTGCCAGTCGTCGCGCAGGCAGGCGACGCGCGCGCGCGAGCCCTGCACACCGGCCTCGACGTTTTCGAGGTGGTAGTCGGCCGCGACGTCCACAAAATCGGCGGGGCCGATACCGGCCTCTGCGGCGCGGTGAAGAACGACGGCAACCGCCTCGGGGCGCTCCGCAGCGCAGACGACGGTGACGCCGGGCTTTAGGATGCCAGCTTTTTCCGAGGCGATTTCTTCGATGGAATGGCCGAGAAATTCCTCATGGTCGAAATCAATGGCGGAGATGACGGCGACCTCAGGCTGGACGATGTTGGTGGCGTCGAGGCGGCCTCCGAGGCCGACTTCGTAGACGGAGAATTCGACCTTGGCGCGGACGAAATGGTCGAAGGCCATGGCGGTGAGGCATTCGAAGAAGGTGGGGTGCGCCGCGAGCTCGCCGGAGGCCAGCAACTGCTCGATGAGCGTGTGGATGCGGGTGAACGCGGAAGCGAAATCGTGGTCGTAGATTTCCAGGCCGTTGACGCGAATGCGCTCGTTGATGCGCTCCAGGTGCGGCGAGGTGTAGAGGCCGGTGCGGGCGCCGGAGGCGTAAAGGATGGATTCGAGGATCGCAGCGGTCGATCCCTTGCCGTTGGTGCCGGCGATGTGGACGCAGGGGATGGCGCGGTGGGGCGAGCCGAGACGCTCGGCGAGGCGGGTGATGTTTTCGAGGTCGAACTTCTGGACGTGCGCCTGGCGCGGCGCGGCAAGCTCTTTGCCGAGGGCGAGAAGATAATGGACGGCGTCGTCGTAGTTCATCCGATCAGCTCGCGGCTGAACGTCAGCGCGCAGCTATTATGCGGCATTCAGGGGATTCCGGGAGGCCGCGGATTTTGCGCGTAGGGGCTGGTTTGTGAATCGACGTGCGGGGCAGAAAGCCGGCGGAGACGTGCGGCACAGAATTAGAAAAAGATGGCGGGATACCCGGCGAAAAGCGCCGGAACGCAAACGCCGCGAAGCCACGGCGCTACAATGCCGCGGCAACGCTTATCCGACCTGTTCGCCGGGGAGGTGGATGTAGGTGAGCGTGTGGTGAGAGAGGAGGCCGCGGCCGGGCGTGTAGCATTCGGCGGTGCCGTAGATGAGCTGCCGGCCGAGTTTCATGACGCGGGCGCGGCACAGAAAGCCTTCTTTGCGGGCGCTGCGGAGGAAATTGGTTTTCATTTCCACGGTGACGGCGCGTTCGTGTATGCCGATGCGCGTGGCGATTGCCAGCCACATGGCCACGTCTGCGGCGGCGATGAAGATGATGCCGCCGATGATGCCGTCGGGGCGGGCGAATTCCGGGCGATAGGGCGTGCGGATGACGCAGGAGCCGCGGGCTGCGGATACGATGCGAAAGCGATAGAAACGGTTGAACGGCGTGGCAGCCAGGAGCTGCTGGAGTGCTTTTTGGGACGCTGCTAGAGGCATTCGAGCGACTCCCTGTGCGCGCACGGGACGCTACGCGAGGAAAAAATCGAGCGCCGTGGCGATGTAGGACTTGAGCTGGCTGCGCGGGACCACGGCATCGAGGAACCCGTGCTGGAGAAGGAATTCGGCGCGCTGGAAACCTTCCGGCAATTTCTGCCGGATGGTCTGCTCAATCACGCGGGGGCCGGCAAAGCCGATGAGCGCGCCGGGTTCGGCGATATTCAGGTCGCCGAGCATCGCGTAACTGGCGGTGACGCCGCCGGTGGTGGGATCGGTGAGCACGGAGATGTAGGGGAGCCGGGCATCGTCGAGTCGGGCGAGCGCGCCGGAAACTTTGGCGAGCTGCATCAGGCTGATGGTGCCCTCCATCATGCGCGCGCCGCCGGAGCAGGAGACGATGACGAGCGGGAGCTGTTGGGCGATTGCGCGCTCGATGGCGCGGGTGACCTTTTCACCGACGACGGCGCCCATCGAGCCGCCGATGAAGCCGAACTCCATGGCGCAGCAGAAGAGGGCACGGCCGGAGAGTTTTCCCTCGGCGGTGATCACCGCGTCGTTGATGCCGAGCTTCTGCCGGGCTTCGCGCAGGCGCTGCCGGTAGGGGCGCGTGTCGGTGAAATGGAGCGGGTCAGTGGAAGCCAGCGCGGCGTCATGCTCGGTCCAGCAGGCGTCGTCGAGGAGCAGCTCGAGGCGCTTGGTGGCGCCGAGCTTGAAGTGGTAGTCGCACTTCGTGCAGACGTGCCAGTTCGATTCCAGGTCCTTGCGCCAGATGATCTTGCGGCATCCGGGACACTTCTCCCACATGCCCTCGGTGCGGACACGGCGCTCCTCGGGCGGGACGGGGGATTGGATGGAATCTTTGTCGCGTTTGAACCAAGCCATAGAAAACCTAAGGGCGAAACTCGAAATTCGAACAACGGGAAGAGCCGGAGCGCCCCGTCCCGCACGGCGAGACCGAACGCTACATCAATAGTCTATCCCGCGCTGGGCTAGAATGCCCTTCGTGTACGGATGTTTCACCTCGCGCATCTCGGTGACCAGGTCGGCCAGCTCGACGAGCTTGGGATGAGCGTTGCGGCCCGTGCAGATCACGTGGACGTGCTCGGGGCGTGCGGCGAGCGCGGCCGCGACTTTTTCCGGGTCGAGCATGCCGTAGCTGATCACGTAGTTGATCTCGTCGAGCACCACCAGGTCGTAGCTGCCGCTCGTGATTTGTTCGAGGCCGAACTGCCAGGCCTGCTCGCATAGCCGCACATCCTCGGGATCGGTCTCCGCGCCGCCCACTTTGACGAAGCCGCGGCCCATGGGGCGGATTTCAAACTTGTCGTCGCCGAGCAGCTTGGCCGCGTCGAGCTCGCCATAATGCCACGAGCCCTTAATGAATTGCACCATGAGCACGCGCAGGCCCTGACCCACGGCACGGAAAGCGGTGCCGAGCGCACAGGTGGTCTTGCCCTTGCCGGGGCCGGTATAGACGATGAGGAGTCCTTTGCCTTCGGGCATGTTTTTTCTCAGGGGGAGGAGCGTAGCACAGGGATGGAGCCTGTGCTGAATCCCTTGCGCGTATACGAGGAGCGCAGCCGGGAGTGGCTGCGCCACTCGGGAGGCTCAGGAAAGGCCGAAGCGGCCCCGGAGCATTTCGGCGAGTTGCGCGACGCGGTCGCGTGAGGTGGAAGACATGGGGAGGCCGTGCGCGGCGCCTGCCTCCTGGAAGACGATCCACAGGCCGGGGCGGAAGATGCCTTCGGCCGGACAGATGGCGCCTGTGAACTGCAGGACTGCGAGTCCCGAGTCGGCAGCCGCAGCGTTGAGCGCGGCACGCGCGTCGTCCACCAGGTCGCGAAAGCCTTGAGAGACGAGGATTACATCGATTTGTCGCGGCGTGGATTTCTCGATGTCGTCGAGGTCGTAGTCGGGAAGGGGGAGGGTGATGGCGAGTTCGACGGAGGCCGTGGGGGTGTTGGTGTCGGGAGTAATTTTAACGGACATGGTTGCGTGGTCCGGCAACTATTCTCGGCCCAGGAGTTCGAGGTAGCGCTCCCGGCTGATTCCGTCTGTCCTTAGCACATTAACGATAATGAACACCGGTACCGGATTGTATCTTGGAAGAACCACTGGACGCTTGCTGCCTGGTTTATTGAATATCAGGTGGTCGCCACGCTCTCGGGCGAACGTGAAGCCTTCCGACTCCAAGACTTGCATGACTTTTCGGTAGTGGACAGGAACAATGCGGCTCATCGGGCCGCCATCAGGACGCGATGGGGAGTGCGAGTTTTACTTTCTCTCTTGCCACCACCGCAGGAGGGCGATAGACGCCGCGGCGCCGCTCAAAGCCTGTCTCGATGAGAATGTCCGTGAGGGTGCCGCGTAGGGAAGCATCTTCGAGAAAGAGGCTCACGGCTTCTTTGAGCCGGGACTTCGCTTGACTCACCGAATCGCCGCAGCTGGAAACGTCCAGTTCCGGCGAATAGCCGACGTAGGTGCCGTTCTCCTTCCATACCCGAATGGTGAAATAGATCTCGGGGGCACCTCGAGCGCCTTTTAGGGTTGCAGAGTTGCTCCTCATATTGACCTCAGTCTAGGCCATTTGCTTCAAAGGTCCAAGACGGTTTGTATCAGAAGAACAGAGTGGTAATGCCTGAAATCTTACTTTGCGTAGGGGTGGCCGGAGAGGATGGCGAATGCACGGTACAGCTGCTCGGCGAGGACGACACGGGCCAGCTCGTGGGGCATGGTGAGCGGAGAGAGCGAAATCGATTCGTGGGCGCGTCGGCGGAAAGAATCGGGGAAGCCGGTGTCGCCGCCGCACAGGAAGACGAGTTCGCGGGCGCCGCGGTCGCGCAGCTTGCTCAGCCAACCTGCGAATTCCGGCGAAGTATATGGCCGGCCGGCGGCGTCCAGCAGGATCCAGCGGGCGGAGGAGTCGGATTTGACGCGGGCGAGTGCGGATTCCTTGGCCTCGCGGAGTTCAGTGACGCGGACGTCGGCGGAGCGGCGGATGCGAGCTGCGTAGTCTTCGAAGAGGGAACGACATTCGGGGCGGCGGGTGCGGTTGAGGAAGATGAAGTGGAGGGTCATGGCTGCGCCACCAGTATTATCACGTGGTGGGGCGTTTGCCGAGAATGGCGGCGTAAAGCCGCCGCTACATGGCGGCCGGGAGTCGGAGGACAGCGTAAAAGGCCGTCCTACAGCAGCCCAAACTTCTTGCGTTTTTCGAGGAGGGTCTTGCGGCTGATGCCGAGAATTTCGGCGGCGCGGGAGATTTTGTAGCGCGTGGCTTCGAGGGTGGCGGCGATCGCATCCTTTTCGATTTCTTCGAGCGAGCGGAGATTGCCGGGCGCAGCCCCGCGGCCCGAGGCGCTGGCGGCGCGAACGGATTCGGGCAGATCGGCCAGGCCGAGCACGTCGTGTTGGGCGAAGACGAGAGCGCGTTCGAGAGCGTTTTTCAGCTCGCGGACGTTGCCCGGCCAGGGATAGGCGCTGAGGGCGCTCTGGGCCTCCGCATCGAGGCGCGCCTCGGCCCTGCCGTGGACTGGCCCGAGGCGGCGGAGCAGGTGGGCGGCCAGCGGGAGCAGATCGCCCGGACGATCGCGCAGAGGCGGCACCTGGATGGTGAGCACGTTCAGCCGGAAGAACAGGTCTTCGCGGAAGCGATGTTCGGCGACGGCGCGTTCGAGATTCGCATTGGTGAGCGCGACGACGCGCGCCTCCATGCGCAGCGCTTCCGTGCCGCCCAGGTGCTCGAAGCGGCGCTCCTCGAGAACCCGCAGGAGCTTCGCCTGGACGGGGAGGGCGAGGGCAGCGACTTCATCGAGAACCAGAGTGCCGCGGCCGGCGATTTCCAGGCGCCCGCGCTTGGCTTCGTCGGCGCCGGTAAAGGCACCGCGTTCGTGGCCGAACAGCTCGGATTCGACGAGTTCGGGCGGGAGGCTGGCGCAATCGATTTTCTGATAGGGGGCGTCGTGGCGCGGGCCGCGCTCGTGGATGAAGCGGGCGAGCTGGTCCTTGCCCGTGCCGCTTTCTCCGGTGATGAGCAGATTGGTCGAGGCGGGGGCGACGCGCTCGGCGAGGTCGAGGACGAGGCGCGAGGCCGGGTCCTCGGCCACCCATTCGACGCGTGCGTCGTTCATGCGGAGGCCGCCCCGTCCCGCGCAGCGGGATCGTCGCGCCATCCGGGCACGTCGGGAAGATCGAGGCGCGGGGCGCGGCGCCAGAGGCGCTCGATGTCGTAGAACAGGCGGGCGCGCTCGGCGAAGACGTGGATGACGAAGCTGCCATAGTCGAGCAGCACCCATTCCGCGGAGTCGTAGCCTTCGCGATGCAGCGGGCGGAAGCCGGCGCGGTGTAGCGCCTCTTCGATGCCGTCGGAAATGGCCTGCACCTGGCGCGCACTGAAGCCCGTGCAGATCAGAAACGCGCCGGTGAACGCGCCGAGGCCGGAGAGATCGAGCAGGGTGATGCCCGCGGCCTTCCTGGCCTGCGCCGCCTCGACGGCGGCACGGAGCTCCGGACGTTGGTCCATCAGCGGGCGGGTATCGGCCGGCATGTTTCGTCCATTGGGGATGGCGGCATTGGAGATGGCGGCGAAAAGCCGCCGCTAAAACAACGGGTCAGCGGTATAGAAATTGTTTGCAAATGTAATCCTCCACAGCGGGGGGCACCAGCCCGCGGATCGAGCGGCCGCGCGAGGCGAGGCCGCGGATGGCGGTTGAAGATACGTCCACCTGGACGCTGGAAATCAGATGTACGGTGGAGCGGCGCAGGCGCAGCGCGTGCGGCTGCGTCCGGCGCGCCCCGGCGCGCCCCGCGGCGAGCATCCCCGGCGGCAGCGCGGCGCGCAACCGGTCCACCGCGAACCCGGGGCGGCTCACCACGAGGAAGTCGCAGGCGTCCAGCAGCGCTTCCGGCTCGCGCCACGCGCCGATCTCCAGAAATGCGTCCGCACCGATCAAGAAATAAAGATGCGCGGCGCGGGGCAGGCGTTTCCGATAGTCGCGGACGAGGTCCACGGAGTAGGAGGTCGCGCCGCCGGAAAAATCCGGGCCTGCCTCTGCCAGCGAAGCGACGAGGCGCGGCTGCCCGGCGCAGGCCAGCGCCACCATGGCGCAGCGGTGTGGGTAGGGACTGAGCGGCGTGCGGCGTTTATGGGGCGGGCATCCGGCCACCACAAAATGCACGGCGCCCAGGTGGAAGAGGTCGCGAGCGGCGCGGGCCGCGGCCAGATGGCCGCGATGCACCGGATCAAAGGTGCCGCCGAAAAGCGCCAGCGAGCGGAGGCGGAGCGGAGGGCAGAGGAATGCGTCGCTCAATTCTCGCGCCCTCCGGATTGCGCGTGTTGCCGGGGCGCCTCCGCGGCGGAGGATTCGTTCCCGGCGCGGGGCGGCTCGACAGGCCGGGGGAGCGCATCGAGGGTGTCGGCCATGGCGCGGACGAGCGCCTGCACTCCTTCGCCGCTGGCTGAGGAAATGGCGAAGAACGGATAGCCATGCGCGACGCAATAAGCGCGCACGGCTTCGAGCGCGGTGCGGTCGGAGGTGGCGTCGAGTTTGGTGGCGACGACGAGAAAGGGCTTTCCGGCCAGCGAGGCGCTGGAGGCCTCGAGTTCGTGCCGCACGACCTCAAAATCGTGCACCGGATCGCCCGGGGTGGCGCCGCTCGCGTCCACCAGATGGGCAATGAGGCGCGTGCGTTCGATGTGGCGCAGAAAACGCGTTCCCAGGCCGGCGCCGAGGTGGGCGCCCTCAATCAGGCCGGGCAGGTCGGCGACCACGAAGCTGCGGCCCACGCCGGGACGCGGGCCGTCCACGGAGACGACGCCAAGGTGTGGCTCGAGCGTGGTGAACGGATAGTCGGCGATTTTGGGGCGCGCTGCGGAGATGCGCGAGATCAACGTGGATTTGCCGGCGTTCGGCAGGCCGGCGAGTCCCACATCGGCGAGCAAACGCAATTCCAGGCGCAGGTGGCGCTCCTGGCCGGACTGGCCATCCTCGGATTCGCGCGGCGCCTGGTGCCAGGGTTTTGCGAAGTGCTGGTTGCCGCGCCCGCCGCGCCCGCCCTGCGCGGCCAGAAAGCGGACGTCGGGTTCGGTGAAGTCGCACAGCAACTCGCCGGAATCGTCGTCGAAGACCAGGGTGCCTACAGGGACCTGGAGGACGGTGTCGGCGCCTGCTTTGCCGTGGCAGTTGGAGCCTTCGCCGTGGCGCCCCGAGTCGGCGCGAAACTCGCGGTTGAAGCGGTAGCGCAGGAGCGTGTTGTCGTTCGGATTGGAGACGATTGCAATGCTGCCGCCATTGCCGCCGTCACCGCCGGAAGGGCCGCCACGGGGCACAAATTTCTCCCGGCGGAAGGCAACGCAACCGCGGCCGCCGTCTCCAGCCTTCACGTAAATGCGGGCTTCGTCAACGAACACGGAGGATGGTCTGCTTGTTCCCGGAAAGACTATGACACGCCAGCGAAAAAGCCAACATGCGAGAACTAATTCGCCGCGGCTTCGGCAGGATGGATGCTGATGAAGCGCCCCATGCGGCCTTTGTCCTCGAATTTGACGAAGCCGGCGACCTTAGCGAACAGGGTGTCGTCCTTGCCGCGGCCCACGTTGACGCCTGGCTTGTACTTGGTGCCGCGCTGGCGGACGAGGATGGAGCCGCCGCTCACGAATTGGCCACCGAAGCGCTTCACGCCCAGGCGCTGGCCCTGGGAATCGCGCCCGTTGACAGAGGAACCGCCGCCTTTCTTGTGTGCCATCGTTCGAACCTCAGAGTTTGATTTCGCCTACCTCGATGGAAGTGAGGTTCTGGCGATGCCCGCGCTGGATCTTGTACTGGCCGCCGGTCTTGTATTTCAGCACGCGGAGCTTGGGCCCGCGGACCTGGCCCAGGATGCGGCCGGAAACGCTGGCCTGCGCCGCGGCCTTCCCCGTGACCATTTTGTCGTCGGTGCGCACGGCCAGAACGTCGCTGAATTCCACCGCGTCCCCGGCCTTGCCGGGGAGCGATTCCACTTCAATCCGGTCGCCCGGCGAGACGCGGTACTGCTTCCCGCCGGCGCGAATCAGGGCGTACATGGAGCCTCCAGAGGAGAAAGCGAAACCAACATTATATGAGGTCCGTGCGAGCGGCGTCAACGACGAGTTCCCGGGTGGAACGCCAGGCCGGAACTTATCCCCCTGGGGCCATTCCAGACGAGGGCTGGGAGCCGTGGGAGCGCCAGCCGCCGCGCGGCGGGAAACCTGCCTGAAGGCTCGTGAGATGCGCCTCTGAGGCGTTCACAGAAGCAAAGTGAAGAGGAAAAAGAGATTGAGGAGAGTGTATGGGGCGGGTTGGAAGGGAAGTAGTGGGAGTAGTGCCGGAAATGGAGAAAAAGGGGGGGAGAGGCCACTGTTCCATAGTGGTACTGCAAGAGAATCTGTTCGACAACGAGTGCCGATATAGTCTTGACAGGATTCGTAACGGCTCGCAGACTCATTCTGGGTCTGAACCTTATTATCGAGGGGCCTTGACGCGACTCGCGCTTGTCTTCGGCCGCGTTTTCCCGCGGCGGGTGTGTCCACATTCCAGCCGTCGGATTGTCTCTGCGACGTTCGCCGCGCTCTTCGCGTTGGTGTGTGCAATGACGACGGCGAGGGCGCAGCAGCCGGCGACCGCGCCGAACACGGGGACGGCGATTGCGCACAGAGGACAGACGGCGACGATACTGTCGTCCATTCCTGGGGATGCCCTGGGCGAATATCTGATTGGCCCGGACGATTTGCTTTCCATATCGGTGCTGGAATCCGCGGAGCTGACGCGAGACGTGCGGGTGGCGGCGGACGGGACGATCGGGCTGCCGATGTTGGCCGAGCACGTGCACGTGGCGGGGCTATCGCTGGCCCAGGCGGAGGCGCTGCTGAAGAAAAAGTATCAAGAGGGCGGGATTCTGAACGATCCGAACATCACCATCAGTTTGAAGGAACTGGAGAGCAAGCCGGTGACGGTGATCGGTTCGGTGCGGCAGCCCGGGGTGTTTCAGGTGAGCGGGCAGGTGCGGCTGATGCGACTGATCAGCATGGCCGGTGGATTCAGCGAGGATGCCGGCAAGACGGTGCAGTTGATCCGGGAAGACAGCTCGGGAGCGCAGCGCGTGACGGAAGTGAAAGTGGAGGATGTGCGGCAGGGGCTGACGGACTCGAACGTGCCGGTGCGGGGCGGCGACACGGTGAACGTGATGCCCTCGGGATCGATCTATGTGATCGGAGCAGTGAACAAACCGGGGCGCTTCCTGCTTCCCTCGGATTCCCAGCAGACCTCGGTGCTGAACGTCCTTGCCATGGCGGAAGACTTGAAGCGGACGGCGAAACCCGCGCATTCCGTGCTGATCCGGAAGAAGGGATCGAGCGGCGAGATCGAGCAGATCCCGGTGGATTTGTCGAAGATTCTGGCGCGGCAGCAGCCGGACATTCCGGTACTGCCGAATGATGTGCTGTTCGTGCCGGACAGCACGGCGAAGAGAGCATTTGCGCGGGGCCTCGAGGCGGCCATGCAGGTCGCCGTGGGGGTCGCGTTGATCGGCGTGGTGCACTAGGGGATTGGGCGAGAACCGCTGCGGCCGGATCCCGAAGCTTCGGGAGGCCGCCGGGGGGAATAAGGGGATGGAACCTACGCGGCCCATGGGGCCTGGAAAAGGGAACGGGGATGGGGGAGAGCGCAAGCCGGGGGCCGCGCTCGAACGGCCGGGGCGCGTCGGCGCGTCGGCGCTGGTGGCGGATGCGGGAAGCTGGCGCGGGTCGCCGATGGCGGTGGTGCCCGACCATCTGACGGCAGCCCTGCCGCTGCGGGAACTGCTGCGCATCCTGCACAAACACCGGCTGATGATCCTGGCGGTGGTGAGCGTGATGGTGCTGGTGGTGGGGGTGGTGACCTACCGGATCAAACCGGTGTACGAGGCCGCCGCGCGCATTGAAATCAACGGGGAGACGCCGGACCTGAGCAACCTGCGCGAGCTCTTCCTGCAAATGCCCACGACCGAGGACTACGTGCAGACTCAGGTGCGCATCCTGCAGAGCGACGATCTGGCCATGCAGACAGTGCGCGCGCTGCGGCTGTACGAGGACCCGCAATTTGCGGTGCGTCCGCCGGGCAGCAACGCCAACGCGCCATTTACCTCGTCCGAGGAACTGCGCCTGATTGAGGCCTTTCACTCGCATCTCACCGTCGGCGTGGTCCACTCCAGCCGCTTGGTGGAAGTGAAATTCGAGAGCACCTCTCCGAAAGTGGCCGCCGACGTGGTCAACACGCTGGCGGACCTCTACGTGGAGAACAATTTCCGGAAGAAATACGAATCGGTGATGCAGGCGAGCGACTGGATGGCGGGGCAGATGCGCGAGCTGAAAGTGAAGATGGAGGAGTCGCACGAAGCGCTGGTGAAGTACGAACGAGACAATCAGATCTTCGCGCTGGACCAGGGACAGAACGTAACCGTGACCAAGCTCGGTGACCTGAACCGGGACCTGACCGAGGCCGAGGCGGACCGGATCGCGAAGGAATCCCAATACGAACTGGTGAAGACGCACCGGCTGGACGAACTGGCCACGGTGATGCAGAACCCGCTGCTGCAGGAGCTTCAGCGGCAGCGATCGCAGGTGGCCAACTCGCTGGCCGAGGCGCGCGCCGCGTTCGGACCGAAACACCCGAAAGTGCTGCAACTCGAGCTCCAGCTCCAGGACCTGGATACCCAGATGGGCACGCAGATGAAGGTGGCGGCGGGGCGCATCGAGAGCGATTACCAGGCGGCGGTGAATCGCGAGGATTTGCTGCGGCGGGCGTTTGAGCAGCAGAAAAACGAGGCGAATTCGCTCAACTCGAAGCTGGTGGAATATAGCCTGCTGCGGCGCGACTACGAGACCAACCAGCAGCTCTACGAGGGCTTGCTGCAGCGGCTGAAGGAGGCGGGCATCTCCTCGGGGCTGCGCTCGAGCAATATCAACGTGGTGGACCGCGCCCGGCCGCCCATCAATCCGGTGCGGCCGCGGAAGTCGCTGAACCTGATGCTGAGCCTGATCGTGGGCCTGGCACTGGGTTGCGCGCTGGCGCTCTTCAACGAGTATTTGGACAACTCGGTGAAAGTTCCGGAAGACGTGGAGCAACTGGTCAACCTACCGGTGCTGGGCATCATCCCCGCGGTGTCGAGTGTGATGTCGTATGCGGCGAGGCGGAAGCCGCTGCCGCGCGCCGTGGTGGCTACCGGCATGACCTCGGAGCTGGCCACGGTGGCGCAGCCACAGTCGGTGGTATCCGAAGCCTACCGGGCGCTACGCACCTCCATCCTGCTGTCCACGTCGCGGCACGCGCCGCAGTTGATCCTTATCTCCAGTGGCCAGCCGCGCGAAGGGAAGACCACCACGGCGCTAAATCTGGCGATCACGCTGGCGCAGCGGGGCGACCGTGTGGTCCTGATCGACACGGACCTGCGCCGGCCGCGCATTCACCGTTCGTTCCAATTGACGAACGACCGGGGGCTGAGCACGTTTCTGACCAGCCAGGCGGCACCGGAAGAGCTGGCACGGCCCGTGCGCCAGGTGCCGAATCTGTTCGTGATCACCTCGGGGCCGACGCCGCCGAATCCGGCGGAGCTTCTCAGTTCGGAGCCGCTGGAAGCCCTGTTCGCGGAATTGCGGCGCCATTTCGATTTCATCGTGCTCGATTCACCGCCGGCCATCAGCGTGGCCGACAGCATGATTTTGGCGGCCCACGCTGACGGGGTGATGCTGGTGGTGCATGGCGGGGTGACCACGCGGGAGACGCTGAAACACACGACGAAACTGATGAACAGCGTGAATGCGCGGATCCTGGGCATCGTGCTGAACAACGTGGACGTGCGTTCGGTAGATTACAAGTATTACTACATGAACTATTACGGCGACTACTATCGGCACATGCTCGAAGGGAAGGGGTATGGCTACGGAGAGGACCGCGAAGCTCGCGGGGAAACCAGAGTCCGGTCCTAGCGGGCGCGTCCCGCCCGGCCCGTCACAGTGCCGGGCACGGGGCGACATCGGAAATTGCTGACGAATCATGGAACTGGTCCTGGAACGCTGGCCCAGCAGAATCCTTGCCGCGGTTGTGGCGGTGGCGGCAACCGCAGCTCTGTCTCTCGAATTGTGGAAGCATCTGGAGGCCAGTTGGCTGGCGCAGGAGGGAAGCGTAGCCAGCCTGGAGCACGCGGAGCAGCTCGAGCCTCGCAATGCCGAGCTTTACTGGCGCGCGGGCCGGCTGGAGCTTTTCTCGGAATCGGGCACTCCTGCGGCCGCCGTTGCAGCCCTCGATCAGGCTACGAAACTCGACCCCCGTGTTGGCGCCTACTGGGCGGATCTGGCTCAGGCGAGGGAGAGCGCCGGCGACGTGGAGGGTGCCGCACAGGATCTGGCGCGTGCCCGGGCCGCGGAACCTCGGACTCCCGTGATCCTCTGGCAGGCCATGAGCTTCGCCCTGCGGAACAATCAGCCGCAGCGCGCACTCGAGCTGGGGCGCGACCTGCTGGCCGCCGCGCCGCCGTATACGGGCCGCGTGATCCCGCAACTCGTGGAAGTGGCGGACCTGAGCACGCTGATCGGAAGCGTTCTTCCGGCCGACCAAGGGGCCATGGATGTGCTGGCCGGCTATCTCTCCAATCAGATCGAGGTGAAATCGGCATCGGCGCTGTGGAACCGCGCGATGGCCACCGGTCTTCCCCCTTCGATTTTTTATCTTCGTCTGTTCCTCGACGCACTGATCGGGAAAGGCGATGGAGAACTGGCGGCGCGGGTGTGGACGGATTCGGTGCGGCGCGGCTGGATTGGTGGAGATCCGGACGGGATGGACGCGTCGCTCTACAACAGCGATTTCCGTCGGCCCATGCTCGGTTTCGGGTTCGATTGGAAAGTGATCCCGCAGGAAGAAACCTCGGTGTGGGTGAGCGATGAAGGCCCGCAGCCGGGGGAGCCCTGCCTGTGCGCGGATTTCTCGGACCGGGCGCGGGCTGATTTCGCCCAAGTTTCGCACCCGGTGGTGGTGGAACCCGGCGAGCGCTATTTGCTCACCGCTAGGCTGCGCGTCCGTCATGTGGCCACGCGGGCCGGGGCGTTTCTCTACGTCTCCGGGATCGGCGCCCCGGGTCAGGAACAGGCGACGACGGATCACGTGTTGGGAAGCACTGGATGGGAGGAAGTGTCCACCGAATTTGTGGCCGGTCCGGAGACACACCTCGCGCAGATCGTGCTGGCGCGTCCCGGCGTCGGCCCCGACGAGCCGCCGGCGAGCGGGCAGGTGTGCCTGGCGGGAGTGGACTGGAAGCACATGCGCGTGAGCGAAGGCAAAGCCGCAGCCCCGGCCGCCCGCGGGGTGGCGCGATGAGCGTGCTCATCAGCCGCGCCGAGGCGTGGACGGTGCGCGAGGAAAGCACGGAGAGCGCGCTGGCGGGACGCCTGGTAGCCGGAGGCGTCTGCGCGGTGCTGATCGCCGCGCCACTGGCGTTTGGCGCCACTTCAAGGATTGCGGCGCTGGTGCTGGTGGCGGCTTCGTGGTGTTTATTTTTCGCCTGGTTGCTTCGCGGAATTTTGCGGGGACACGTGCCGGTGATGGGCCATCCGATGGCACTGCCGGCGATCGCCCTGCTCGCTTTCACGGCCGTGCACTGGGCCACGGGGATTTCTCCGGCACCCGTAGCCAGCGAGATGGAATGGCTGCGTTGGGTGGGATACGTGGCGCTGGCCATCGCTGCGGCGGGGACCGTGGATTCGCCGCTGCGGCTGCGCACGTTTTGCGCCGCGCTGGCCGTGGCCGGATTTCTGATTGCTGCGATGGGTATCGCGCAGTACCTGACCGCGGAAGGCCGGCTGTACTGGGTGTGGAAGCTGGAAAACGGCGGGCGCATGTTCGGGCCGTACGTGAACCGGAATCACTTTGCGGGGCTGATGGAGTTGTGGTGCCCGCTGGCCCTGGGCATGGCGCTCGTGCCGGGACAGCGGCTGGGGCGGCTATGGTTTTGGAGCGCGCTGGCGGCGGTGATGGGCGGGGCCGTGGTGCTCTCCGGATCGCGCGGGGGGACCATCGCACTGGGCGTCGCGGTGGTGGCGTTCGCGTTGCTGATCGCAGGGCAGCGCGGCGGAAAACGCACAGTGCTGTGGCTTCTCGCGGTCATGTTCGTGACCGGTGGGACGGTTCTGGCGCTGGACCGCGGCGAACTTCTCGAGCGCTACAAGGCGGTGCTGCGGCCGCACCAGTTCCAGCAGGAGGACGCGGCGGCCTATCGCTTCGCGGCCTGGAAGGACACGTTCACGCTGATCCGGGAGACGCCGGTGGCGGGCAGCGGGCTCGATACGTTCGCCACGCGGTTCCCGGCGGCGCGTTCGTTCTCCACCGACCTGATCTGGACGCACGCGCACAATGACTGGCTGCAGTTCCTCGCCGAGGCGGGAGCGATTGGCGGGGCGCTGGCTCTGTGGATGTTTGTGGCCGGGGGACGCGAGGTCGCGCGGAATCTGCGGCGCACCAGCGGCACGGCCACCGGCGCGCTGCTCGCAGCGATGGCCGCGGGGTGCATCGGTTTTCTAGCGCATGGCTGGCTGGACTTTAACTTTCATATCCCGGCCAATGCGTCGAGTTTCGCCGTCCTGGCCGCAGTGGCGGCAACGCGGGACTGGGACGAGTCGTAAGACTTTTGTTTTGTGTCGGTTGCGGCGTTTTCGCGATGTAACCGAGAGGGCGGAGCTGTGCCTTCAATTCAACAAATGAATATTGCCGGGGCCGCGGAGGCCCAAATCACGGCCAGCCTCCGCGCAGACGTGGATGTGA
>DATEQM010000196.1:0-9751 GCA_035272605.1 Candidatus Acidiferrales bacterium
CGCCCGGCCAGCAGGTGGCCACGCGCGAAGCCTACGGACATGCGCTGGCACGAATCGCGGCGGTGAATCCTCGCATCGTGGCCGTGGACGCGGACGTGAAGAACTCCACGTTTGCCGAAACGCTCCAGAAAGCGTTTCCCGACCGCCTATTCCAGGGCTACATCGCCGAACAGAACATGGTGAGCGTGGGCGTGGGGCTGGCCGCGCGCGGATACACGCCCTTCGTCGCCACCTTCGCCTGCTTCCTCTCCCGCGCTTACGACCAGGTGCGCATGGCGGCCATCAGCCGCAGCCACATCAAACTCTGCGGGTCGCACTGCGGAGTCTCCATCGGCGAAGACGGCCCGTCGCAGATGGGTCTCGAGGATCTGGCCATGTTCCGCGCCATTCCTGGCGCTACGGTGCTGTATCCCTCCGACGCCGTCTCCACCGACCGGCTGACGGAAGCCCTGGCGCGCCTGCCCGGCATCGGCTACCTGCGCACCACGCGACCGAAAACTGCATTGCTGTACAGCGGGGAGGAAAAATTCCCCGTGCCTGGCTTCAAGGTGCACCGCGAAGGGCCGCAAGACCGCGTCACCATCATCGCCGCGGGAATCACCCTGCACGAAGCGCTCAAGGCGCAGGCCGAGCTCGCCGCACAGGGCATCGGCGCGCGCGTCATCGATCTCTATTGTGTGAAGCCCATCGATGCCGCGGGTCTGGCCACCCAGGTGCGCGCCACCGGCGGGCGCGTCGTCACGGTGGAAGACCATTTCGCCGAGGGCGGCCTGGGCGAGGCCGTCTTCGCCGCGCTCGCCGCTGCGGGAGTCCCGCTCACCGGCTCCCGGCGCCTGGCGGTTTCCGGAGTGCCCCACTCCGGCAAAGCGGAAGAATTGCTCGACGCCTTCGGCATCTCCGCGCGCCACATCGCCGCCGCGGCCTGCTCGGCGGCCGGGAGATGACAGAGCATTACGGCCTGGGAGGAATTTTACTCCCCGGAATGCCGCACTGGCGGCACAACAGGCTCTACAGCAGCGCTCCAGCTCGGCAGGCAGGCCGAACGGGTCCCGGGCGGAAGGCCCCCCTCCCAATCAGGCCTAGCGCCGTTCAATGAGCGGAGAAATCTCGGCTAGGGACCGACTCGACTGAGCAGGAGCTGTCTTTCTTTCGTGTTGCGGATGAAGGTGAAGCCGTCGTTCGGCGAGTAACAAGAGTATCCCCCGCCAATCTCGGCGGAGGATTGGTAGTCGAGCTCCCTGGCGCCGGTTTCCGCGTCCACCACGGAGAAGATGGCGTTTTTCCAGTCCGTTGTCCGATCATCTATCTTGTGCTGAAATTCGAAAATCAGCTTGCCGCCAACAGAATATGCCATGGCGACTTCCTGGTCGTTTTCGTTTGGGGGAGCGACCTTGAAGCTGCGCACGACGATGCCTGCGGCCGAGATCACGTAAACCTGGGGCGCCGTCGCCTTCCGGAACATCAGATAGATGTTTCCGTCGTCCCCAGGAGCGGCCTCACCCAGAGCAATTTCTACGGAAGGGAAGCCCCGGGTGCGGGACGAACCGGCCGGGTCGCTCGAGGCGCCTTCCTGATCGAGGGTAATTTCCTTCAGCACCCTTCCGCTTCGATCAACCACGGCCGTGAACGGCTCCACGGGCGGCGGTGTTCGCGGTGTCCGCTGACCGGCTCCGCCCGGGGATGAATAAGACGGCGCGACAGGCGAGGGCCCGGGAGCAGGAGGCGCAGGATTCGGGATCGGTTTCCAGCCGGATACAAGAAAATCGCCGGTTTGAAAGACGGCAAGGTGAATGGGCGTGAAAACGGGCTCCAACTTGGTGGCGAATCGGAATGTGCCGTCGTCAGCAAAGGTCAATACGTCTATCTCCCGCTGGCCGCTGACAAGCCTTAACACAAGCCCATAGACCTCACCGCGCAACCCAACCGCAAAGCTTATGAGTTGGGATTTCTCGAATCCAGAGACGGCCGTGGAAGAAAATACGGCCGCCACCTTCCCCTCGCGGGAGATTTTCGTTACCGGGGACGCATAAGCGTCAGTCCCTTCCACGATCCGGAGATAAACGTTGCCCTTCGCATCGCAGCGAACGGGATCAAGGAACAGCGCCGCCAAACCACCAGAGACAGGTATCTGCCCCTTGATCTTTAGCTGGAGCTTCGGCACGTCTTGCGCCTGTGATGTGCGAACGAGCGGCGGCAACAGGAGCAGAAAGATTGAGCCGCGCGCTGCTCGCAATAATCCCTGCGCGATGCGCACGCTGCCTCCCATGGCGCCCTCAGCCGCCCACGATGAGGGGGGCGTATGCTCCAGTACAAGTCGGCGCATATAGCCTAAGAGAGGCGGAGTCCGGCCGGGCGCTTACTGCCACCGGGATCTCAACGCATGGGTCCCCGATGCCGTCGCTCCAGACCTGGGTTCCATCGCAGTCGCAAGTTTGATAAGAGTACAGACGGAGGCAGAATCCATCAGTACCGTACGAGCACAACTGGGTTTGGAGGTGCTGACCGCAACACGTGTGTTGGCCAGGGACTAAACTAGCGCAGGAATCGTCAGCCGCAAGACACTTGGCGAAAACTGTAGTCATGGCCACGATTGCCAAGAGAGAAAGAATGCGCTTCATGGTTATCCCCCTTTGCAGAAATCTACCGCGGCACAGATTTTAGGGGGGGGGGGAGTGTGTTTGTCAAGTATTTTCTGAATTTAATATAAAGCCAACTTCTATTACCGAGACCATATACCGACACGGACAGCCTCCCGTAACTAAAGCCGAACGAGCCCGGGCTCAGGTCCCGGGGCGCAGCCCCAACCCTTACCGTCCAGGACCACGCTGGGCCGGAGGAGTTTGCGACGCCTTTTCCGTGCAGAAAGTACATACCGGCCGTTCCTCTGTCTGTACGGCTTCGACGCCTGAAGGTTTCCTACTCTGCGACGGAGTCTACGCCGCGGCCTGCCCGGCAGGCCTGCGGTAGAGCAGCGCGGGCTGAGCGCCGCAGGACTCTCCCGCTCTTCCTCGCATAAGCGTAGACGTCCGGCCGCGGCTCGGCCGTTCGCCGCCGCAGCCAGATTGCGCCTCGATTCGCCGGTAATCAGGAACGGATGGGACTTCAGGATTGTGCCGGGACGGGATGGAGCAGCGCGCGCGGGGGCATCTTCAAGTCCCACACGATGTGAACCCACGAGAGCATTTTCAGGATGTAATAGGTCAGGTCGATCTCCCACCAGAAGAAGCCTTGGCGCACGGAACTCATATAGTGGTGATGGTTATTGTGCCAGCCTTCGCCCAGCGTGATTAGCGAAAGGATCAGGCTGTTGCGGCTCGTGTCGGTAGTCGCGTAGCGGCGGCGGCCGAAAACGTGGCACAGCGAGTTGATCGTAAAAGTCCCGTGCCACAGCATTACGGTGCTGAGGCAAAAACCCCACAGGAAGACGCTCACTCCGCCGGTGAGAAAAAGCAGTGCGCCCAACGCCACGCCCGGCACCATGTGATATTTATTCAGCCACCGCAGCTCGGGGTATCGCGCCAGGTCCGGCACCAGTTCCGTCCGCGTGGTGTTGTAACGCTTGCTCAGGATCCAGCCCAGATGCGACCACCAGAATCCGTTCAGCGACGGCGAGTGAATGTCTTCTTCTAGATCGGAAAATCGATGATGGTGCCGGTGATGCGCCGCCCACCACAGCACTCCCTTTTGCAACGAGCTCATCGCAAAGAAGGCCAGAAGGAATTGGAACACCCGGCTGGTCTTGAATGTGCGGTGGGAAAAGTAACGATGGTATCCAGCGGTAACAAAAAACATCCTCACGCCGTACAGCCCCAGCGCCAGCAGCGGATACCACCAGCGGAAGTGCACGAACAGCACCCCCAGCACAGCCACATGGACTGCGGCAAAAGGCAAACAGTGGATCAGCGAGAAGGGTTCATTCTTAAATTGCATCTGCTCGGGCCATCCTGGTGGTCTGACTGCGAAGAAGCCTCTAAACTATACCTGGTGCGGCGCCGTGCGTCAAGGAAAACGCGCGAAAACGTGACGCATATCTCGCCTGTGCCCCAATCCGTCACCTCTGTCTCCTACTCATGTCAGAGTACGCCCCGCTGTGCTATCTTCCCCTCGCTCGATTCCCGGTTCGCGCGCCCGCGCTGTGAGCCTTCGAGCGCGGCGCGGAGGTTTTCGTCGTGATGGACAAGCGCGTTATCGTAGGTATTTTCCCCGACGTCATCGTTCTCAGCGCAAGCGATCAGGCGGAATGGGTCGCGCCCTCGGCCACTCTGCGCGTGGAGTTTGATCCCAAGCGCTGCCCTTTCTCCTCCAACGTGCTCCAGGCGCCGGCTGGAATGCGTCTGTTGAGCGGCCCGCCGGTCGCGGGAGCGAAACCCGGCTCCTACCGGTATCGCGCCTCCCTAAACGATGTCGTCATCGGCACTGGCGAAATCCTGCTCCGCGAGTCGTAGCTAGCGCGGGCTTTTAGCCTGCGCCCTTCCTGGAAAAGCCTCGACCATGAATGTGGCCACAGCTTTCCCAGCGGCTCGCCGCGGCGCGCAGCACGGAATCGCAACCCCAACCGGGCTGCGGCAGCGCGCCGGACTCTTCCATTGAGGATGCAGGTGTTGTGAGAAGCTGCGGGGGGCCTGCAGTGGGAAGACGTTCGATCCAAATCGCCTAATCGCTGGCCAACCGCGCCGGCGTCAGCGACTCCGCCAACAGGCGCCGCAGCGGCGCGATCTGCACGGCCGCAACCGGCCGCTCGGCCGATGCCACGATTTCCCCGCTCTTCCTGGGGAATTCGCCCCGGCGATCGAGCTTCAGGCCCACCTCCGCCAGGAGTTCTGGCGCCAGATTCGGGTCATCGCTGCGGTCCACTCCCCAGAACCAGAGCGACTCCTCCCGTTTCTGCAGGTACTGGAGCGTCTGCTCGAGCTTCTTCATGGCTCCGTCGAACGAGGAAGTCAGGAAGTAAAGGGGCAGAATCCACCCCGTCCGTCCGAAGGCCGCCCGCACCCGCACGCAGTACTTCCCGTTCTGGTTGAGTTCCAGGGCGCAGGCATAGGCGTTGCGTCCTCCATTTTGCGTGATCTTATGGCTCATGGGAACCTCGTGCGGACCGTCCTCGGCGGGAGCCGGGGGGGTCGAGAACCCCGCACTAAAAGGCTAGCCGAATGCGAAGCCCAAGGCAACCGGAAACGCGCAGCTCTTTTCTCACAGTTAAGAGGTTCATTTACAACCAGATACAGGCTAACCGGCCGTCGAAAGCCGCTTCACCACTTGATCGTTGATTCGCAATTTCCCCTCACGGCTCAGCTGCTGCCTCAGCGACTCCTGGAAGGCATCGAAGGCCATCTGCTGCTTGGCAAGCGTCAGTTGGCGCTCGATGTCCGCCTTCTGCTTGGCCAGATCCTCCGGATTCGGCTCCTGGCGCTCCGCTACCTTGTACACGAACCAGTTCGACGCCTGGTCCAGCGGCGGAGACGTCTGGCCGATGGGAAGGTTGAAGGCGGCCGCGAGCCTGTGCATGGGCAACAAGCTGGCCAGCGTATCATTTTGTGCCAGGAACTCGCTCGTCTGGACCTCAAAACCGAGCGCCTTGGCCGCCGCCGCCAGGGTTTCTCCCCCCTGCACCCGCTTATAGAGCTCCTCGGCCCTCTGTTTGGCCAGAGTCGTGGACTCTTCGTTCCGGTAGTCTGCCTCGACCTTGGCACGGACGTCGGCCAGCGTCGCCGGTCGGGCAGGCTGAATCTGGGTGACGCTGACGACCACGGTACCCCGGTCCACGCGGATGGGCGTCGAATCCTCACCAATCTGGGCGCTGAACACGTAATCGCGCAGCTCGCTGGACGTCCCCAGCGGGCCCAGCGGGTCCGCCGCGGCCACCGGCGGCACCGTCCCAACCTGAAGGTTGAACTTCTTGGCAATCGCATCGATGGAAGTGCGGCTGGACTCGCGGACCGCGGCGGCCATGCGGTCGGTGATTTCGGCAGCCTGTTCCTGGGCCATTTGGGCGGCGATGATGGGCACGATCGAGGCGCGCACCTCGTCAAAGCTCTTGGTGCGCGCTTCCTCCCGGTCCATCAGCTTGATGATGTGGAAGCCGAACATCGTCTTCACCAGGTCGGAGATTTCGCCCTTCTTCAGGGCAAACGCGGCCTGCTCGAATTCCGGCACGGTCTGGCCTCGCTGGATCCACCCCAGGTCGCCACCCTTCGCCTTCGTGGTGTCGTCCTGGGAATACTCTTTCGCCAGCTCCTCGAAGTTCGCTCCCTTCCGGGCCTTCGCCAGCACTTCCTCGGCTTTCTTGCGGATTTCCAGCGCTTCGGCGTCTGTCTTCCCGGTCGTCTTGAGCAGGATGTGCTCCACGTGCACGCGGTTCTGCACGCGATACATGTCCAGGTTCTGCTTGTAATAGTCCTCGAGCGCCGCATCGGCCGGATGCATCGCCGCGCGTAGCGCGGCCTGATCCAGCAGGGCATATTGGAAAGCGCGCCGCTCGGGGATCGGGTACCGGCCCTTGTTCTTCGCGAAATACGCTTCCAGGTCGGCCTGGCTCACGTTCACCTTGGCTTCCAGTTCCCCCGGCTTGATCTCCACATATTCCAGCTTGATCTTCTCATTGCGCCGCTTGAACTCCGCCTCGATCTCCGTCCGGGTCACCCCCACTCCGTCGGTCACCAGCCGGCGAACCTTCTGTTGCAGCAGCGCCGAGTGCAGCATCTGCTCGAATTCGGGAACCGATAGCCCGGTGCGCTGCTGCACTTCCGCGGCGTAATTCTCCATGTTGGAAATGCTGCCGCCGCTGAACACCGTCGGCAGAATCTGCCGGATTTGTTCCGCCAGGTCCTGATCCGTCACCTGGAGGCCCAATCGCTGCGCCTCGTAGTCCAGAAGGCGCTCGTTGATCAGACCGTCCAGCGTGTCCCGCACGTAAAGCCCGCGCATGTCCTTGGAGATTCGCTGGCCGTTGCGCTCGATCTGCGCCAGCCGCTTGCTCACGTCGTTTGCCGTGATGTCGCTCCCGCCCACCGTCGCTACCGCATCCGGCGAGCCCCCCGAGGATCCCACCGGTCCCGGCATCAGCGTCACCAGCATCATGATGCCGATCACCCCGATCACCAGGCCCATCCCGATCCGCACCCAGAGGCTCTTGCTTTGGAAAATCTCAATCATTACGGACGGCTTCTCCCCTCTCCGGCAAAACAATCATTATAGGCCACTGCCCGCCGAAGCTCCAAGAGCGTAGGCGGGACACTGCCCCTCCGCCTTCGACTGCGCGATACCCATCTTCAATGGCAAATGTATGGCAGCCCCTCTGCCCCGCTCCCCACCCGACACTCGCGCCGCCGCGTCCATTTCGTACCGCTGGCCTGCCCTAACGCAGGAAGGGCGTTGCGCCCGCCCTGGCGGGGCGGACTCGCCACTTTCGCTCTCACCCTGTCGGCCGAAGTCCCCGTAACACAGGCTTCAGCCTGTGTCCCCGCGACCCATTGGCTACCATCGCCACATTCATCCACCCCTCTGCCTCGCGCACACCCTGAATTCCATGGCCCCCCGTCCCCCTTCGCCCCTGCGGCTTTATCGGATCCGGAGGGATTTTCGAATGGCCCCTAGCCATCTGAGCCTCGCGGCGAGGCGGAGATCCCGACCCGGTCGGGACCATCCACTGTCTTACATGTGCACCCCGACCACGTTTTCGGGGCAGTCGCTTCGCGCAGGAGGGCCGCTCGCGCCTCCTGGCGCCCTGAGTGCAATAGCGAAAGCTCAGTAGAAGCCAACTTATAAATGGTCTTTAGAGGGTCGCGGCTTCCGCGGTGTTTGCGTCCCGACGCAGTTTGTCGCGAAGCTGCGACCTCAAAACCCAACCAAAAATGGGCCTTGGTGGACTTCTGGCAGGATACTCCCACAGGGGTTTGGTCTTTCGCTGGCGCGGGCCGGACACGCCTGGCTTGGTTGCAAACTGGCGCTGGACACCGCGATAGCTAGACCTCCCGTAAGTTCCCCCAACGCGACTTGTGAGGGTTTCGCGGGACTTTGATTTCCGGGTACTCCGTTGATCGGCCCAAATCGGCCCTAAGTCGTCCTATGTTGCGCGATTGCTTGCATTAAGAGCGGGGCGTACCATCTATTTCGCATGACCGACTCCGCTGCGTTGATTGGCCGCACCATCTCCCACTACAGCGTCGTCCAGAAGCTTGGCGGCGGCGGTATGGGCGTGGTGTACAAAGCGGAGGATGTAAGCCTTCACCGGTTTGTCGCCCTCAAGTTTCTGCCGACCGAAGTAGCCAAGGACTCGCAGGCGCTGGCGAGATTTCAACGCGAGGCGCAAGCGGCCTCGGCGCTGAACCATCCCAATATCTGCACCATCTATGAAATCGGCGAGCAGGGCGGGCAGCCCTTCCTGGCGATGGAGTTTCTGGACGGCAGCACGCTGAAACACCGGATCGGGGGAAAGCCGGTAGAGACGGACGCGCTGCTCGGTCTGGCGATAGAAATTGCCGACGCCCTGGACGCGGCGCACGGCAAGGGAATCGTGCACCGGGACATCAAGCCCGCAAACATTTTCGTCACGGAGCGGGGCCACGCCAAGATTCTGGATTTCGGACTGGCGAAAGTCCCGCCAGCAGGGAAATCATCCAGCCAAATCGGGGCTGCCAACACACAGTCGCCCACGATTGACGAAGAGCAATTGACCAGCCCGGGCGCGACGCTCGGTACCGTGGCCTATATGTCGCCGGAGCAGGCCAAGGGTAAAGAATTGGATGGGCGCACGGATCTGTTTTCCTTTGGGACGGTCCTGTACGAAATGGCGACGGGGACGCTGCCCTTCCGCGGCGACACGTCGGCGCTGATCTTTAATGCGATTTTGGAGCGCGCTCCCATTGCTCCGGTGCGGCTAAACCCAGACCTGCCAGCGAAGCTCGAAGAGATCATCCACAAGGCGCTGGAGAAGGACCGGGAACTGCGCTACCAGCACGCCTCGGACATGAGAGCGGATTTGAAGCGGCTGAAGCGGGAGACGGAATCGGGGAGGACAGCGGCAAGCATATCTCCGGAGCCCGCGGGGATGGCCGCGGCGGGCAGTGCCGCCGAAGAAAGTTCGGCCAGGCAGGCGCAGGCATCTTCCAGTTCCGTGGTCATCGCGGAGGCCCGCCGGCATAAGGGCGTGCTGATTGGCGTTGCGGCGCTGGTCCTGGCGCTGGTGGCGGCCGCAGGGTTTGGGTTCTACAAGCTCTTTGGCGGAAACAGGCCGGCGATTGATACCCGCAACATGAGCATCCGGCAGCTCACGGACCACGGGCAAGTCGTCGGCTTTGCCGCGGTATCCGCGGACGGCAAGATGATCGCCTACGGGCGGCGCGAAGGCGAGCGGAGCCTGCGCGTGAAGCAGGTGGCGACCGGGAGTGAAGTAACGGTGGTGCCGCCGCAAAGCGGTTTCTTCGGCTCGGGGGCAACGTTCACGCCGGACGGCAACTATCTCTACTACGCGCACCGGGATCCCGCGAACCCGAACAATATTAATCTCTATGCCGTTCCGGCCCTGGGCGGGACATCTCGGCTCGTCGTAAGCGACGTAGACAGCGCGGTGGCCTTCTCGCCGGACGGCAAGCGCATGGCGTACCGGCGGACAATTTCCGAGAAAGGCGAATCTCAGCTTCTAATCGCAAATGCAGACGGAAGCGGGGAGCGGGTAATATCGCAAATCCAATCAGGAAGCAGTAATTTTACGAGCGATCCCTCATGGTCGGCTTCCGGCGAATACATCGCCGTG
>DATEQM010000197.1:0-6585 GCA_035272605.1 Candidatus Acidiferrales bacterium
AGCCGAGACAAAAGACGTCCTCGCGTTCGACACCGGCCCGGGCAACATGCTCGTGGACGCCCTCGTGGTGCACTTCTCCGCAGGTCGCCTGCGCTACGACCGCGACGCCCGCATGGCGCGCCGGGGCCAGCCCGCGCTCGCGCTACTGGCCGTCCTGCGGGAGGACCCCTTCTTTCGCAGACAGCCGCCAAAATCCGCCGGCCGCGAACAGTTCGGCCCCGCCTTCATCCACCGAGTGCTCCTGTGGGCGAATCGCCACTCCCTGCGACCGGAAGACGTACTCCACACCGTGACGCTGCTCACTCCGCTCACCATCCTCGATGCGCTGGACAGATGGGTCGCGCCGCGCCTTTGCATAGATGATGTGATCGTCTCCGGCGGGGGCGCCCACAACCCGCTGCTCATGGCGCATCTCGGGGCTGGCCTTCCCGGAGTCCAGATCATTCCCTCGGGTCATCTTGGGGTCCCCGAAGACGCCAAAGAAGCCTTCGCTTTCGCCGTGCTGGCCTACGAGACGCTCCACAAACGCCCCTCCAGTCTCCCAGCAGCCACCGGCGCCAGGCGACCGGCAGTCTTGGGCAAGATAGCGCGCCCCTGACGTATTCCGATTCGCTCCTCGCGTCCCCCAGCCAGCAAAAAAAACGCCGGCCTCCGACTCCTCAGAAGGCCAGCGCAATCCCCATCCCGATCCCGTCTCGGTTAGTTCGCCGCCGTTATCTTTCCCGGAGCCCCCGCTTCGCCTTCGATCACGGCGCGAATTTCCTCCTCCGAAATGCGTCCCTCGCGGATGATCCGCCAGCCGTCCTCCCGCAGGTCCAGAATCGTGGATGCCAACACCGCCCCCGTCTCGCCGCCGTCCAGGATCAACGGCAGCCGCTCCCCGAGTTGCGCCGAGAGCAATTCCGCATTCGTGCTCGATGGATGTCCGGAAAGATTCGCGCTCGTGCCCGTAATCGGCCCGCCGAACGCCTGGATCAGTGCCCAGACCACCGGCGCGTTCGGCATGCGCAGGGCCACGCGCCCCGTGTTTCCCGTGACTTTGAGCGGCAGACGCCGCGAGGCCTCCGCCACGATCGTCAGCGCCCCCGGCCAGAATTTCTCCGCCAGCTTCACGAACCCGTCCGGAAGGGTGCGGACCAGATCCACCGATTGTTCGATGGATTGCACCAGGATGGGCAGCGCGCGGGTTTCCGGCCGGCCCTTCACGCGGTAAATTTGCTCGACGGCAGCGAGATTAAAGGGGTCTGCGGCCAGTCCGTAAAACGTGTCGGTAGGGATGCCGACAACCTGGCCCCTGCGGATAAACCCTGCCGCGTATGCGACAGGCTCCGGTTCGGGATTTTGCAATGTGACCCGGACAATCTCTGCGGTCAAACCACACGCTCTCGGACCGCGCCGCACAGCTCCTCGGCGCGGTGGCTGTATAGTCTGTGGACGCTACCATAGCCAACCGCCTCCCGCAATACGAAGCAGCAGCAATCTTTCCGGTCACCATCCCAGGCGGAAACACGCACAGGTCGGGATCCAGGAGCCCGCTCCCGAGATTCACAGGCGTCCCGGCCGGTACGCCATCCCCAGCCAGGCCCTACCGCCCCCGCCTGTCAATCTGCGGTAGAACCTCCACCAGCATGTGCCCGACGATAGCCAGGCTGCGGGGAGTCACCTTGTCCAGCGTGTCCTGGGGGGTATGCCAGAACGTGCCTTGGGATTCGAAATCGATCAGGTCCACGGCAGGGACGCCGCGGCGAATGAAGGGGCCGTGGTCGTCGCCCACGGGGCCTTGTTGCTCGTCCAGGAAGATCTTCCCGTAGCCCAGGCGTTTGGCGGTTGACCAAATCAGTTCCGTCAGCCAGGGAGTGGATTCACGCTCGCGCTGGATGTGCAGATCGCGGTCGCCGATCATGTCCGCGAGCACGACGGCCTTCACGCGCTTCAGGTCGCCCGAGAGGGCCATGCGCGCGGCGAGCTCGCGGCTGCCGTACACGCTGTCTTCGTCGGTCCACTGGGCCACGCCATTGACGACTTGCTGCGCTTCTTCCCCGTCGAGAAATGCGATCCAAAGGTTCGCCGTATGGAGCTTCTCGGCGGGGTGCGGGCCGCAGTAGAGTCGCGCCATTTCCAGCATGACCGCGGTCGAGGAGGCCGCGTCGTTCGCGCCGACAAAATTCGCGATGCGCACCGTGTCGTAGTGGGTCAGCAGGAGAATGATTTCCCGGCCACTCCCCGGAACCTTCGCCAGAATGTTCTTCATGCGGATGGGGCCAATGGGCGTTTGCGCCGTGAAATTATCCTCGTCAACCGCACAGCCAAAAGACGCAAGTTGGCCTTTGATGTAATCCTGCGTGCGCGCGAGAGCCGGGGATCCAGCCGGTCGCGGCCCGAAGGCCACCTGCCTGGCCAGGTATTCGAACGCCTGAGCGCCGTCGAATCCGCCTGTCTGGGCCGCGGGCGGTGCGGCATCGGCAGCCGCGGTTG
Source organism: Candidatus Acidiferrales bacterium (assembly GCA_035272605.1). Lineage (GTDB taxonomy): Bacteria > Acidobacteriota > Terriglobia > Acidiferrales > UBA7541 > JOPF136. The sequence goes on from DATEQM010000197.1 coordinate 2,476, forward strand.
CCACCGGGGGAGCGGATTGTGCAGCGGCTGCGGCGATCGCCGCCGGCGCTGGTTTCTCCGCATTGCTGGAGCCGAGCGCGCACGACGCCAAAAGCCCCGCGAGCCCTGCCAGGGACGCAAAGAGCCCCACGGCCATCCCGCGGCCGCGGGACCGCCCCGTTGCGAATCGCGCTCTGCTCCAGAATCTCACGCCGCACCTGCGCCAGAGAGCTCCTCGGCGCGCTTCCGTTTTCCCCGCACCACCAGCGCCGCGACCCCGATGCCCAGCAGGTAGAGCACAATCATCGGCGCCATGAACACCAGCATCGTGAGCGCATCTGTGGTCGGAGTAATCGCCGCGGCGACAATGGAAATGAGCAGGATGGCGTAGCGGAAATTCTTCCACAGAAATTTCGGGGTCACGATTCCGAAAAGCGCCAGAACGAAAATCAGGATGGGCAACTGGAACACCAGCCCCAGCCCCATCAAAATTAGCATGGCCATGTCGAAGTATTCATTCACTGAGATCATGGGCTGGAACGGCCCCTGAATGCTGAGCAGGAACTTTAGCGTCATGGGCAGCGCCAGGAAGTACCCGAATGACGCTCCAGCCAGAAACAGCCCCGTTCCCGACCCCACAAACCACGCCACCGCGCGCCGCTCGTGCCGGTAGAGCCCCGGAGCCACGAAGAGCCAGATTTGGTAGAGCACAAAGGGCAGCGCCAGCACCAGCCCGAGATAAAACCCCACGGTCAGATAGAGCGTCAGCGCCCCCATGGGGCTCGTATAAATCAGCCGGGTGTTGGCCACCTTCGCGTCGGCCAGCGCCTTGAGCACCGGCGCCGTAAACCACCAGGTGATTTTTTGGGAAGCGAGCATCCCGACCGCAATCCCCCCTCCGATGAATCCCAGGGAGTAGAGGATGCGCTTGCGTAGTTCGACCAAGTGCTCGAAAAAGCTCATCCGGGCGGTGGGATCCTCTCCCTCGACCCTGCGGAGAGACGGATCAGGCAGGGTGGCCATCGGCGGGCGTTGCCGGCGTCGGCAGGGTACTGGCGCCGGAGTCGTGCGCGGTGGTGCTCGGAACGCTTCCGGCAGGAGGGGTGGCGGGGAGAGGGACCGGCACTGGGGAAGCGCCCTGGTCCTGTGCCGGCACCGGGTTCGAAGCCTCCAGCGCCTGCCGCCGCGCCTGCTCTTCTTTCTCCCGCGTCTGCCGCTCGATTTCGGCGAACTCCTTTTCGATCACCTGGCGAAAGTCCGTCGAGGCCCGGCGAAAATCGCCTAGCGCTTTGCCCACCAACTTGGCGACCTCCGGGAGTTTCTCGGGCCCAAGCACGAGCAGGGCAATCACGAACACAATGGCGAGATGCGTGAAGCTGAACACGTGGGCGTCTTTCCGCTCCTTGGAGGCATGATAGGCGCAGGCCTTTGAAGGTGTCAAACGCCGCTCTGCCGCCTATGCTATACTTTTGTGCGCAGACGAATGAACACACTTGGCGCACGCACCGGACGAGGTTTGGTAATCGCCTCCGTGGTTCTGCTCGCCTCCGCGCTCCTGGGAGGGCTCTACGGCTCCTCGGTGCGCGCCACCGCCGGCGACCCATCCGACCTCCAGGAGTCCGTTCTAGCCTTTAGCCGCGTGGTCGCCGTGGTCCAGCAGAATTACGCCGAGCCGGTAGACACGGACAAGGCCATCTACGACGGGGCCATTCCCGGCATGCTCCGGGAGCTCGATCCGCACACGGTCTTTTTCGATGCGCGGGCCTTTTCCGTCCAGCGCGAAGACCAGCGCGGCAAATACTACGGCGTGGGCATGACGGTGGCCCCGCGTGACTCGCACACTGTGGTGATGGCTCCCTTCGTGGGCTCCCCGGCCTACCGTGCAGGCATTCGGCCGGGCGACCTCATCCTGAAGGTGGACGGGAAGTCGTGCGAAGGCCTCACTACCCCCGAGGTTGCCGATCTCCTGAAAGGTCCCAAGGGCACCGTGGTCCACATCGGCATCGGCCGCGAAGGGAATTCGCTGCCGCTCGAATTCACGGTCACGCGCGACGAAATTCCCCGCCACGGCGTGGACAATCCTCTCATTCTGCGGCCCGGCATCGGTTACGTGCGCGTCGCAGGGTTCAACGAAACCACGGATCACGAACTCGCCGACGCCCTGCGCCAACTCGACTATCCCAACCTGAAGGGGATGATCCTCGACTTGCGCAACAATCCCGGCGGGCTGCTGAACGAGGGCGTGGCCGTCGCCGACATGTTCCTGGACAAGAACCAGCTCATCGTTTCGCATCGCGGCCGGGCCTCCGCCGAACGCCGCTACTACGCGCTGAAGGGGAATGGCGGCGTCCGCGTTCCGCTGGTCGTGCTCATCAACGGCCAGAGCGCTTCGGCTTCGGAGATCGTCGCCGGGGCCATCCAGGACCATGACCGCGGTCTCATCTTGGGCGAAACCAGCTTCGGGAAGGGCTTGGTCCAGACTGTCTTCACCCTGAGCGAGGGGACCGGCCTGTTCCTCACCACCGCCAAGTACTACACGCCCAGCGGCCGGCTGATCCAGCGGGATTACAAGACCACCTCGCTCTGGGACTACCACTACAACCGCAAAGTCCCCGAGCGGCCCACGGAAATCAAGCTGACCGACAGCGGCCGGCAGGTGACCGGCGGCGGCGGCATCACTCCTGACGTGGTGGTGGCCGAGCCCAAATTCAACGCTTTCCAGACCATGCTCTTTCGCCACCGCGTGCTGCTGCCCTACGAGGTCGGCGTCGGCGATTTTGCCACCTACTACCTTGCCGAGAACCCCACCATCACCAAAGAGTTCTCCGCCGACGACGCGGTCATGAACGAATTCCGGCGATTCCTCCGCAAGCAGAAAATCTCCTACACCGAGGCGGATCTGGCGGAAAACCTCGACTGGGTGAAGCGCAAGATTAAGCGCGAGGTCTTCCTGTCCGTCTTCGGATTGGCGGAAAGCTACAAGGTGGACCTGGAAAGCGACATCCAGGTGCAGCGCGCCGTGGACGAACTGCCCGAGGCCCGCGCCCTGTACGATAACGCTCGCAAACTCCTGGCCCAACGCACCAGCCCCAACCAGTAGCGCGGGCTTTTAGCCTGCGCGTTTCTCCGTGACCGTGTTCGATGCATTCTCTCTTTCGGCTCCCCTTGCAGCCGCGCTCACTCCCCTCTAAAATCAATCCAAGTGGGCCGCTAGCTCAGTTGGGAGAGCGCCTCGTTCGCAACGAGGAGGCCGTGGGTTCGAGTCCCATGCGGTCCACCAGCAAATTGAGAGCGGCAAGGAATTCAATGCGTTGAGCCCGACGATTCTGAGATCGGGGCCTTACCGCCTTTTCTTTTTTTTCGAGTGATCGGGGCGAACCAGCTCATGTACACGTTTCGCGCGAGCGAAAAGTGGCTAAACTCTGGCTCTCTCCCGTGCACGTGGAATATAACTACGGCTTCGGTACGAATGAACGGAGACGCATCGAGGCGCTGATTAGACGGCACGAAACGGACCTGCTTGGGCGTGGAATGACTACTTTAAATCTGGCGACACAGACACCCGCGGCCAAGCGGGTGGAGATCACTGAACGCACTCTCGTCGTGGAGTTGTGCGACGGACGAACAGTGTCGGTTCCTCTTGAATGGTATCCGCGACTGGCCGAGGCTTCGCCAAAAGAACGCGTGCACTGGGAGCTGACGGGGCCCGGCATCGGAATTCATTGGCCCGCTCTCGACGAGGACATCTCGGTCGAGGGACTGCTACAGGGCCGCAGGTCCGGTGAAAGTTCTGCGTCCCTGGATCGCTGGCGCGCAGCGCGGAGGCGACGGACGAATGCGCGCCCGTCCGGGGGGCGGAGAAAGCAGCACGCCTGAGATTCTGACTCGTCAGGCCCTGACGCGCCGCGTTGACTCGTATTCCAACGCAGACTAAGATGCCCGAACAGTGCCTGACTCCGAACCGCTGATCGGCAAGACCATCTCCCACTACCGCATCCTGGAAAAGCTGGGCGGCGGCGGGATGGGCGTGGTCTACAAGGCCGAGGACACCCGCCTGAAACGCCAGGTCGCGCTGAAGTTTCTCCCCGAAAGCCTGGCCCGGGATTCCACCGCACTGGAACGCTTCCGCCG
>DATEQM010000198.1:0-13150 GCA_035272605.1 Candidatus Acidiferrales bacterium
GGGCGACGCGTTCCCCATGGAAATCAAGAGCGGCCTGCGCACCATCAACGCCATGGCCGTGGTCCGCAACGTCCTCGCCAACGGCACGGGCGTCGAGTTCGTGCACATGGGCCAGGAAGACCGCGAAAAACTACGCCGCCTGCTGCGCAGCCTTCAGGAGGGCTGATCCCCCCTGTTGGGCGGCGCGGAGCAATCCCAAAGCCCATCGAGCCGAAGCCTCCCGGCCCCGCCCGCCACTGGAATGGCCTCCGGCTACAGAGTTCCGTAGCACCCGTCCCCGCCCCTCTTGCCGCCCGGTGCGCCCGGTCGCACAAATCCATTGAATTGATATCGCTGATGGAGTATCTACATCTACGCTTCGCCCGGATACCGGGCGTACGGGGTTGCGTCATTTCGGTGGTCATAGCTGCGGCAATTTGGAGAGACGTTTCTGTGCGGCGGGGTGTGCGTGCGCGGCCACGCCCCGGCACAAATGGCGCGTTCCTTCCCAGCAAGGACGATGGATCAGCGAGGAGAAAACCCATGAAACGGTCACATGGCGTTGGCATCTGTTTCGCATTCCTGGTGGCCGGCCTTCTGGCCGCGGGCGCCGCATGGGCGCAGGCGAACGCGGTGGACCTGGCGGGCACGGTCACCGACCCGCAGAACGCGGCCGTGAGCGGCGCCAAGGTGACCATGAAAAACCTGGCCACCAACGCGGCGCGCTCCGTCGAGACGGGCAACGACGGCCGCTACCTGTTCGTCGGCCTGGCCCCTGGCCGGTACGAGCTGAGCGTCGAAAAATCCGGATTTGCGCGCGCCGTGAACCCCGAGGTCGTAATCGAGATCGGGCGCGCCCCCGAGGTCAATGTCCAGTTGAAAATCAAGACCGAGACCCAGGAGGTCACTGTGGTCGGCGAGCCCGAGCTCGTCGATACCCAACGCACCGGGGTCAGCGAGACGGTGGGCAGCCGCGAGATTGAGAATCTGCCCATCAACGGCCGAAACTACGTCAACTTCACGCTCATTAATTCCCAGGCCAACCGCGATAGCGCCCCTTCCATCGGCGCCGCGCCCACCAGCGGCCTCAACTTCGGCGGCCAGCGCGCCCGCTCCAACGAAGTCTCCGTGGATGGCGCCGATGCCGTGGATAATTCCGTCAACGGCATCCGCTCCACGGTTTCCCAAGAAGACGTACAGGAATTCCAGCTCATCATTTCGAATTACATGCCCGAATTCGGCCGGGCCACCGGCGGCGTCATCAACATCGTCACCAAGAGCGGCTCGAACGACTTCCACGGCGACGCTTTCGGCTTCCTCCGCGACTCCGCGCTCCAGGCCCGCAATCCCTTCTCCTTTAACATAAACCCCGCGACCGGCGCCGAGACTCCGGTGAAGCAGTCCTACACGCGGGCGCAGTACGGCACGGCCTTCGGCGGGCCCATTCGAAAGAACAAAACGTTCTACTTCTTCTCGTTCGAAGGCACGCGCCGGCACGAAACCGGCTTCACCGACATTGGCGCGGACAATTTCGGATTGCAGCAATGCACCTCATGTTCTGCTTTCTTCCCTACGCCGCTGTTGGTCACGGCGCAGCAGAACGCGGCCATCACTCAACTCCTGGGCGTTGATCCGACCGTGGCCGCAGAATATGCCGTCCTCGCCGGGTCAGCTTCCAGCGTGGCATTGCGCGGGCTGGACTACGGGGCCGTCGCCTCCGGCCAGACCGGTGGCTTCTACAACCCGGGACCCGGCGCGCAATTCCCGCTTCCAGTGGCGTGCCCGTTGGGTGCGATGGTAAACGGCCGCGCATGCGCGTTTCCCACATCCATGACGACCGGGGTCGTCGTGCCGGCTCTTCCCGCGTCCTTTGTGCCGCTGGTCAACCTGATCGGGAATTATCCGATCTTCGAGGGCACCAGCATCTATTCAACAAGGCTCGATCACATCTGGAATGCCAATAACCAGACTTTCATCCGCGCAAGTGTCTCCCCTTCGCTCGTCACCGGCATCGAGGTGAACGCGCAGAACCAGAGCTTCGGCGAGAATGCCGGCTCCCGCGTCTCCCTCCAGCAGTATCGCGACTGGAGCATCGTCGGCCAGCACAACACCACCATCTCGAGCGACCTGCTCAACGAGTTCCGCTTCCAATTCGCGCGCCGCGGCCTGCATTACGGTTATTCGGATTGCACCGCGGCCGTGTGCCCCACCCTGGGGGGCGATGCAGGCGGCAGCCAGACGGCCGTGAACATCACCGGCTACGCCTTTTTCGGCCGCGAGCCCTTCTCCACGGTGGACCGCATCGAACGGCGCTATCAATGGACCGACCACCTCACCTACGTAATGGGAAAGCACACCATTAAGTTCGGCGTGGATACGAACCTGGTCCAGGTCCGCACACGAGCGCCACAAACCTTCGAGCTGGACTATGGCGGCCTCTACAACTTTGGTTCTCTCCCTGCGAGCACCTTCGGATTTCCGTCCTCCCTCCCCGGCTTCTCCGCCATCCAGGCCTACGGCCTGGGCCTTCCCGGGAACTTCATTCAGGGCACCGGCGAATCGAACGTGCCCTTCGACAACACGGAGTTTGGCACGTTCATCCAGGATAGCTGGAGGATCTCTCCGCGCGTCACCATGAATTACGGCCTGCGCTACGACATCGAGTTTCAGCCCTTATTCACACCCTTCGTCGGCGGCGCGGGCAATCTGAACGCGCCGGCCGAGAAAGCGCTCAATGTGGTCGAAGGCATCCCCAACTACAACAACGCCTTCCAGCCCCGGCTGGGGATTGCCTGGGACCCCTGGGGCGACGGCAAAACCGTGATTCGCGCTGGCGGCGGGCTTTTCTTCGACCATCCCCTGCTGGCCATCGCCTTCGATTCCACGACTGCCGACGGGGCGAGGTCCACGCAACTCATTGTGTTTCCCGGCCAGGCGTCGGCCTGCGGAATCTTTGTCAGCGCCGTGGTTTCCGTTTGTGGCGGCACGGCGGACGGTCCCGGCAACCTGAACGCCAGCTCTGTGTTCCAGGGCGTATTGAATACCACCGCGCCGACCGGCTTCCCCTACCCGGTTGGTCCCTATCTTCCCAATCAGCAGCGCTTCACGGCCCTGTCCACATCGTCCGTCTTCGTCAGCCAGAACTACCTGAGCCCGTCCATCGCGGCGTTCGGCGGATTCCCCAATCCGGCCCTCCCGTTCACGTACCCAGTGGCCGCGAATTTCCAGTACGGCTACGCCACCCAGGCGAATCTGACCATCGAGCGCGATCTCGGCCACAACTACAAATTGAGCATCGGCTACCAATACACCAAGGGAACGCACTTGAACCGCCCCAGAAATGTCAACACGACGAATCCCGTGCTGCTCGACGAGGACCTGCTGAATGCCAGTGCTGCCGGTCTCTCCTTCGCGTCGCCGCTCACGGTGCAGGCGCCAAGCACCAGCATCGCCCCCACCGCGACGAACTGTGGCGCGGCGGTGATCGCGCCGGGGGCGCTTGCGGTGCTCACCGGCTGCCCCGCCGGGAGCCCGTATGCCGGGCTGAACGGCCAGTACATCGGCACGTCCGCCCTCTTCAACTTTTTCCGGCCCTCCGGACCGAACCCCTCGTTCGCAGCGGGGACGCCGGGCGGCTACCCGGTGCTAGTGGGTTTGGCGTCCCTGGCCGGTTACCCGAAGGGGTTTTTCAATGGAACCACGCCAATCCAAACGCCCTTCAGCGACGTGGTTCAGCAGGAATCCACGGGCAACAGCGTCTACAACGGCCTCACCATCACCATCGAAAAGCGCTGGTCGGAGCACTTCCAGTTCCTGATGAGCTACACGTATTCCCACGCCATCGACGATTCGACTGACCTTCAGTCGCTGCTCGAACCTCAAGACAACAACCAACCCCAGCTCGAGCGCGGGAACTCCACTTTCGACCAGCGGCACCGTTTCGTGTTCAGCGGCGTGGCACAGAGCCCCTACACGATGAAGGACGGCGGGTGGAAGGCGGTACTCGGCGACTGGATCGTGGCGCCCATCATCGAATTCTCCTCCGGCCGCCCCTACACGGTGCTCACGGGCACCGACTACAATTTGGACTTCTCGTCGAACACCGACCGGCCGTCCGTCGTGCCCGCGGGCACGCCCGGAGGCGTGGTCTCGCCCTACATTCACGGCGTCACCTTCGGCCTGGCCAATGTTTGCCCGGTCAACATCCCCGGCATCACGACCGCGGGGGCTGGCTGCACCGGCAATCTTGGGCGAAACACATTCGTTAGCCCCGACTTCCAGAGCGTGGACCTGCGCGTTTCACGCAAGTTCAAGGTCACCGAGCGCTTCTCCTTTGAAGTGCTCGCCGACATGTTCAATTTGGCCAATCGCAATAACGTCGCCGGCGTTAATCCGCTGTGCGACCCCGGTGCTCCCACCGGTGTCAACGCCGGCGGCACCTTCACTTGTACCGCCGGCCAGCCCACCGCGTCTCTCGATCCGCGCACGTTCCAGTTCGGCCTGAAAATCTACTGGTAAACCCCAAGGAGCTTTCGGGATCGCAAGAGGGCCCTGGTTCCCCGGGGCCCTTTGTTTTGGTAAAAGAGACGATCCTGTCTGTTCGTCTTGCCTGGTGTGGGAGCTTGGGAACGCGCCGAGAGAAGAGAGGACCGGCAGGAATGCCCGTCTTACGTGTCTTCGGTGGGCACTGAGATCTGGCGCGGCAGGGTATCAATCGGGGCGAGCGAGGGCACTTCCTCTCCCCCCGGCGCCGCCAGCGACTGGAATTTCCGCGCCGCGGGCAGCAGCCGGGACTCCAGCGAGCCTACCGCGCTGTTGTAGGCCGTGTTTGCGCGCTGCAATCCGGTGCGCACGTCCTCCAGGTATTCCAGGAATTTCAGCAGGCGCCCGTGCAGGTCTTTTCCGCGCTCGGCGATCTCGCGTGCGTTTTCCGTCAGCTTCTCTTGCTGCCAGCCCTGCGCCACCGCGTGGAGCAAGGCAAGAAACGTCGTCGGGCTGGCCAGGATCACTTTCCGCTCGTTCGCATATTCCAGCAGCTCGCGGTCCTGCTCCACCGCGGCGCTGAAAAACGATTCCCCGGGCAAGAACAGCACCACGAAGCGCACCGTCTCCTCGAACTGTTCGGGATATTTCTTCGCGGCGAGCTCCTGGATGTGCTTCTTCACCAGGCGCGCGTGTTCGCCCATCGCCGCGCCGTATTCGTCTGGGCTCTTAGCATTCGCCAAGGCCCAAAAGGCGTGCAGCGGCACTTTCGCATCTACAATAATGCTGCCGCCGCCGGGCACGTGCACCACCATGTCCGGACGCAGCCGCCCCTCCGCGCCTTCCGTGGATACCTGCTCCTCGAAATCGCAATGCGGCGACATTCCGGTGAGTTCCGCCGCGCGGCGCAATGTCATCTCGCCCCACTTCCCTTTGATCTGCGGCTGGCGCAGGCTGTTCACCAGGCTTCCGGTTTCTTCGCGCAGCGCGCGGCTGCTTTCGTTCAACTGCTGCACCTGCGCGGTCAGCTCTCCGTAGGCCTGGCGCCGCGAAGCTTCCACCTGCCCGACGTGCTGGCGGAGCGATTCGAGTGACTGTTTCAGCGGTTCGAGGAGACCGGCGATGGCCGTCTGGCGCTCGGAGAGGTCGCCCGCGGCCTCCTTCTGCAGCGCATCGAGGCGCGTGCGGGCGAGTTCCAGGAAGCGCGTATTGTTCTCCGCCAGCACTTGCGACGCGGCCGCCTGGAACGTTTCCACCAGTTTGGCGCGTGCCTCCTCGAAGTGCTGCTTCTGTTCCGTTAGGTTTTCCTGGGCCTTTGCCAGCGCCGTCTTCGCCGAGGCATTCTCGGCCTGCTCGCGCTGGAGCTGTTGCTGCGCCGCCGCCAGCTCGGCGCGCAGGCCCTGTTCCTGCCGGCGCAGTTCCGCTGCGGCGCTCTCCGCCGAGGCCCGCCCGGCGGTCAGCTCCTGTAACCGGCCTTCCAGTTTTGCGCGGGTGCGGGTGGCCGCGGCCAGCCAGGCGATGACCATCCCGGCAGCCGCAGCGAAGAGAGCCACCACCAGAGTGGATGCGTTCACGATTGCCATCTCACGGGCGAATATAGAGCGAAAACCATGAGGCGATTGTAGCACGCCCCGGTGGCGCGGGCTTCAGCCTGCGCTCCCCATTGCAATGAAGCCGCCGCGGTGGCGCAGCGACACTTCGCTGCTCACCTCGCAAGCTCCTGCTCCCGCGCGCCAGCGGCGAATTCCCGACCCGCTATTCCCGGTTCAGCAAAATCTTCCACGCCGCTTCCAGGTGCTGGCCGAATTCTCCCTCGGGCTTTTTCGCCAGCATCTTCTCTAGCGCGTCGCGCGCCTCGGCCACGTCCTGGGGATGCTTCGCCACCAACTGGAGCACCCGGTCCACCCGCTTGGTCCATCCGCGCGGCGCCAAGTGCCGTGCCTCCAGGAGTTCCCGTTGAGCCGCGTCGGTGTCCGGCAGCCCCAGCGGCTCCGCGACGCGGCGCACCTCGAAGAAAAACTCACCGGGCTGGCGGAACTTGAAAGCAATCGCCGCGGCATTGCTGGCTCCGCCGCTCGTTCGCCCCCGCGAAGGATTGCCCCGCGCCATCTCGATTCTTCCCTCTGGCTCGGCGCGCACCTCGAAATCCACCGGGCGGTCCGTCCCGCGGACGGTCACGCGCACCTCTCCCATCTCTCCAGGCAAGCCTTTGCCCTTATCGGAAGACAGCTCGAGCGAAATGACGCTGACGGGCGAGGTAGTGGCCGTCAGGCCCGAAGATTCGACCACGAGCTGCGTTTCTCCCAGGGCCGTCCTCGGGTTTGGCAGCGCCACGAGCGCCACCGGAGACGCGGCCAGCACGGCCGCCGGCTGCCCGGCCAGCACGACCCGGTTTTCATCCGCAACGCCGTGGAACCCGGCGCCGCGAATCGTGAACCGGTCTCTCAGCAGCAGTGTTCGAGTCCCCAAATCCACGCGCAGGCCCGGCGTCTCCTCCGCAGCAGCGGCGATCACGGTAGCGGAAGCCTCCGCCGTGCCGTCTGGCAGCGCGGCCCGCAGCACTCCCTGGGAATCCGGCGCCGTGAGTTCCGCGCGGCCCGTCGCGTCCGTCGTCAGCATCACCCCGCCGCCCACGTTCACCGTTACATTCGCTGCGGGACGCCCCAGCGCGTCGAGTACCGCGAGCGTGGCAGGCTTTCCGGCCACGAGCACCGGCGGAAGTACGATCGCAGGATGTCCGCCGACAACTGCGGCCGTGCCCGCCGACAACTGGCTTTGCGCCGCGGCGCCGGCCTTCGCCGTGGGCAGCAACGCGGCGGCCAGAGCGGCGCCGAGGGCCAATGTGCGCGCAGCGACGGGAATGTGGATTCGTCGGGTCATTTGATTTCGGCGGGTGATTTCGCCGGATGATTCTAGCGCGCCCAGGGTGACGGGTGCCGCGCGGGCTCAGGTCCGCCGCACGGTCAGTTCGTAGATCTTCGCGTCCGTGAACAGGTTGAAGAGCTCGGCGTCCAGTTCATGATGGTCCGAGGACGCTTTCAGGATGTCCAGGGCGCGTTCAGCCGGCACGGCCTTCTTGTACGGGCGATCCGAAGCGGAGAGCGCGTCGAAGATGTCGCAGATGGTCATCATGCGCGTTTGCACCGGAATGTCTTCGGCCCGGAGCTGGTAGGGATAGCCGGACCCGTCCAGCTTCTCGTGGTGGCCGCGGGCGATCATGGGGATCTCGCCGATCTCCTTGGTCCAGGGGATCTGGGTCAGAAAATTGAACGTGTGGATCACGTGGGATTCGATCTGCAGCCGCTCCGTAGGGTCCAGGCTGCCCTTGGGGATGGAGAGAAAACGCACCTCCTCCGGCGACAGCAGGTTGTGCTCGATGCCGCGCGGATCCCGGTAGGTCTGCCGGGCGATCTCGATCAGCCGGTCGAACTTCCCGGCGGGCAGCACCGTGGGCTCGTTGGATTGCAGGATCACCTGGTAATAGTCGTCAATCTCTTCCAGCTTCTGCCGGTACTCGTCGTCCAGCAGGCCGATCAGCGCGAGCGCCTCCTCGCGTGTCTTTTCCAGCAGGTATTGCGCCTTTTTCTTGCTGTAGCTCGATTCCAGTTCCTTGCGGATGTAATCGAAGCGCTGGCTGAGCAGTTCGATCTGTCCCGGATACAGCTTTTTCGCTTTCACCAGCACCTCTTCCCGCACACCGACCTTTCCGAAATCGTGCAGGAGCGCGGCGTACCGGATTTCCTTCATCTGCTCGCTGGTAAAGTGCTGTCCGCTGTAGGAGCCTGTGGGACATTTGTCCACGGCTTCGGCCAGCCCGCAGGTGAGCGAGGAGACGCGGAAGCTGTGGCCGCTGGTGGTCGGATCGCGCTGCTCGATGGCCTTTACCGCCGCTTTCACGAATCCCTCGAACAGCGTCTCGATGTCCTGGTAGAGCTTGCTGTTCTCGTAGGCCACCGCCGCCTGCGAGGCCAGCGAGAGCGCCAGCCGCGTGGCCCGCTCGGAGAAGCGCGCCACGTATCGCTCCACATCCCCGCGGTCTCCCAGCCGCGCGTTGTGGTCCTTCTTGCTGTTGATGAGCTGCAGGACGCCGATCACCTCGTTCTTCGCGTTTTTCATCGGCAGCGTCAGCATCGAGCGCGTCAGGTAGCCCGAGTCCTGGTCGTACTTCGGGTTGAACCGGTAGGGCCGGTCGGGCGGGATATCGTAGGCATCTGCCAGGGAGAGCGCCTCTCCATGCAGCGCCACGTGGCCCGCCATCGAGGTCTCCGTGATGGGCATGGTGAATTCGGTGAAGGGAAACTGGCGGCTATCGTTCTGCGTCAGCTTGATTCGCAACCGCTGCTGCTTGTCGCTTGCCGTCTCCACCAGATAGATGGAGCCGGCATCGGCCGAGGTGACCTCCCGCGCTTTTTGCAGGATCAGGTTGAGCAGGCGGTTGATGTCCCGCTCCGCGGAAAGCGCCACGCCGATCTGGTTCAACTGGTCCATCTCGCGCTCGGCGCGGGCCAGGTCCTCCCGCGACGCCCGATCGCGTGCGGCCAGCTCGATGTTTTCGAAGGCCGCGGCAACGGCCCTGGCCAGGTAGGCGCGCGTCGAGCGCCGGGGCAGTACCGTGAAGAATTCGCCGTCGGGGGCCGCCGCGGCCTCGGCTTCCCCTCCCGCCAGAGCGATCACCCTCATGCCCGGATAGTGCGAAGCGGCGCCCAAGAGGCCTTCGTACTCGTCTTGTTTCAGGTCCACCACGCAGACGACCGCGGTTTCCTCTGGCGGAAGCTCTTTCCGCGTTCGCGGCTGGCGCGATTGGCGCGACGAGAAAGGTCGGGGGGTCCACCCCCCTCCCAGCTTCCCAGCCAGCCGTGCGGCCGGGGATTTGTCCAAATACCAGATTTCCTTCGCGAGTCTCATGATTGCCGTGGGAAAAGGAATGGCCAGGAGTATAGCGGAATTCCGGGCCAGACCCTAGCCCCGGTTGGGGCCCGGCTGGTCAGCCAGCGCTATTGGTTTTCCTGAACCTGCTGTCTTTCCGTGTCTTGTATTGGCTGGGGTGCTCTGTTAGCCTACCCTCCAAAGCGCAGCCCGCGCCGTGGCATTTTTGCGGAGGACGCTGGACCGCACAGGTGGCGTCCAGGGGAGGCGGTGGAGCGCTGACCGGGATGCCCCATCATGGCTGATCGCAAATTCCCTCTGACCGACGTCATCGTGGGCGCCGTCATCTCCGCTGTGCTCCTGGCGGGCTTCTTTATTGGTTTTGGCCCGCTGGATTCCCTGGAATTGAAACTCTACGACCTGCGCGCCCGTACGCGCGCCACCCGCCAGATCGGCGACGACATCGTCATCGTCGCCGTGGACGATGCGTCCATCCAGCAGCTCGGTCGATGGCCTTGGCCGCGCGCCTACATGGGCCAGTTGATTGACCAGCTTTCGGAATGGGAAGCCAAGGTCATCGGCTTGGACGTGGTGTACTCCGACCCCGAGGTGAATCAGGGGCTCGAAGAAGTCCGCAAGCTTCACAAGCAGATTATCGAGGCCCGTGGTCAGCTCGTCTTCGGCCAGGACGCCCAGCGCGAACGCGCCATGGCCGACCGCCTCTTTGCCCAATTCAACAAGGTCTTCGACGACTCAGAGAAGCAATTGGACGACGACGCCATCCTGGAAAATTCCATCGCCCTCTCCGACAACGTGGTCCTGGCCTCCTACTACGGCCTCCCCGGGCCCCCGCTGGGCAGGCCGGATCAGGCCCCCGCGGCGGACATCCAGAAAAACGCGCTCCCCGGAGCGACACAGGGCCTGCTGAAGGGGACCGAGCTCGATGCCAAGAATATCGTCTCCCCCATCGACCGGTTTGCGAAGGTCACCAAGGCCATCGGCCATACCAACTGGCTTCCCGACCGCGACGGCGAAGTGCGCCGCCAGCCCCTCTTGGTCGAGTACATGGACAAGATCTATCCCTCGTTTGCCCTCCAGGTGGCCCGGCTGTACCTGAACCTGCAGTCGGGCGAGGTGCTTCCCCGCGGCGACACTGTGCAGGTGGGCAACCGCACCGTGCCCACCGACCCGCATTTCCAGACGCTGGTGAATTTCTACGGTGACGCCAGGACGTTCCCCTACGTCAGCTTCGTGGACGTGGTCACCAAGAAGGTCGCCAAGGAGAATTTTAAGGGCAAGATCGTGCTGGTCGGCTTCACCGCCAACGGCCTGGCGGAACAACGCGCCACTCCGCTCTCCGAGACGTTTCCAGCCGTGGAATATTTCGCCAGCGTGATTGACAACGTGCTCCAGGGCAGGTTTATCGTCCAGCCCCCCTGGGCGCGAAATATGGAAATCGGCGCCATGGTGCTGTTCGCGCTATTCATCACCCTGGGGGTCCCGCTGCTGCCCGCGGGAATCAGCGCGGGCATCGCCCTGGTCCTCCTGTTCGCCTACGACGGGACGGCCATCTGGCTGTTCAGTTCGAAGGGTTACTGGATCACCATGCTGTACCCCTCCCTGCTGCTCATCGTCGGTTACATGGTGATGGTCTCCAAGCGCTACCTGGGCACCGAGCACGCCCGCGACACGCTGGAGACCGAGTCCGCGGAAACCCTGAAGATGCTCGGCCTCTCTTTCCAGGGCCAGGGCATGCTGGACATGGCCTGGGATAAATTCCGCCGCGTGCCCATCGACGCGGGGATGAAGGACACGCTCTATAGCCTGGCTCTCGACTTCGAGCGAAAGCGCCAGTTCAACAAGGCCGTTGCGGTCCTCGAGCACATCGGGACGACGGACAAGAAATTCAAAGACATTGCCGAACGCGCCGTCAAACTGAAGGCCATGGGCGAGACACAGATCCTGGGCACCGCCGGACTCCGCCGCGGCGCCGACCAGACCGTCATGACGGCCGGGACCGACGTGAAACCCACGCTCGGCCGCTACGAGGTCCTCAAGGAACTCGGCAAAGGAGCCATGGGCACCGTCTTCCTGGGCCGCGATCCCAAGATCAACCGTCAGGTCGCCATCAAGACGCTGCGCTTCGACGATCCCGACCTCACCGACGAGGACAAGCAGGCCCTGCGCGAGCGCTTCTTCCGCGAGGCGGAATCCGCCGGCCGGCTGAACCATCCGCACATCGTGAACATCTACGACGCGGGCGAAGATCAGGACATCCATTACATCGCCATGGAGTTGCTCGATGGGGTGGACCTGAAACCCTGGGGCACGAAGGGGAACCTGCACCCCATGGCTGAGGTCGTGGGGCTGATCGCGGATGTGGCCGACGCGCTCGACTACGCCCACACCAACAACGTGGTTCACCGCGACATCAAGCCGGCCAACCTGATGATCCTCAAGAATGGCGCCATCAAGGTGACCGACTTCGGCATCGCCCGCATCACCGACCAGTCGAAAACGGCCACCGGCACCGTGCTCGGCACTCCCAGCTATATGTCCCCCGAGCAGCTCGCCGGAAAGAAGGTGGACGGACGCTCGGATATCTTCTCGTTGGGTGTCTGCCTGTACGAGCTGCTGACCGGGGAAAAACCCTTCACCGGCGACTCGGTGGCCACACTGGTCACCTCCATCGTGAACGCGCCGCACCGCCCGCTCCAGCAGTTGGACCCGAAAATCCCTGCGGGTGTCGCCCAGGTGGTGGACCGCGCCCTCCAGAAGGAACCGGAGAAGCGCTATCAGCGCGCCAAGGATATGGCAGATGCCCTGCGCAAGAGCCTGACCGAGCCCGCCGGAGCGCGGACATGAGGATCGAGCGTGCGTGTTGACATGGAGGCGCGCTCCGATTTGGGGTGCGTCCGCAAGAACAATGAGGACAACTTCACCGTAGTGCCCGAACTCGGGCTCTACGTTCTCTCCGATGGCATGGGCGGAGAAGCGCATGGCGAAGTGGCAAGTGGGCTGACCATCGACGCCATTCGGCACCATTGTCTGGAGGCCACCTCCAAGCCCGACACTCCCTTGTTCGGCGACCCCGTCCCCAATCTCCCCGCGCGCGCGAATCGCCTGGCCTCTGCCGTGCGCCTGGCCAACCGGGCCATCTATGAGTCGGCCCAGCGCCACCCCTCCCAGAAGGGCATGGGCGCCACCGTGGTGGCCATCTGGATGGACGAAGAACAAATGAGCGTGGCCCACGTGGGCGACAGCCGCCTCTATCGCATGCGCCAGGGCCAGTTGGAACAAATCACGCAGGACCATTCCCTGGTCGCCGAGCAGGTGCGTCGCGGCATCCTCACCCAGCAACAAGCCGATACCAGCCAGATGCAAAGCGTGCTCATCCGCGCTCTGGGAATCGATCCCTCGGTCGAGGTGGATGCCGAGGAGCAACCCGTCTTGCCGGGAGACACCTTGGTGCTCTGTTCCGACGGACTGAACCGGATGGTCACCGATCCCGATATCGGCAGCATCCTGAACACTTCTCTGAGCGCCAAGGAAGCCACCGATCGCCTGATCGCGCTGGCGAATGAAAACGGGGGAGAAGACAACGTCACGGTCATTGTGGTGAAGGTGATGGAAGGATCCGACGGGTGGCTGGCGCGCGCGTGGCGCTGGCTGTGTGGAGAATAGCGGGAGGAGCCTGGATATGGCTAAGTTGATCCTGAAGTATGAAGCGGCGGTCCTTAAGGAAGTGGACGTCGGCGCGCAGCCCATCGGCATCGGCCGTGCTCCGGACAACGCTCTGCACGTGGACAATCTCGCCGTCTCG
>DATEQM010000199.1:0-8706 GCA_035272605.1 Candidatus Acidiferrales bacterium
CTGGTGACGCTAACTCTGACGCTGCCGCCCGCGCTGACCGGCGGCGAGGGAGTGTTGGTCGAAGTCCAAGCGCAGATCCTGCGGGTTGAGCCGGCCGAGACCACCGCGGACGGGCGCATGGGAGTCGCGGCGAAAATTGAAAGCTACGAAATCGTGCGCGCGTCGCCCGGGCGCCCGAATTAATCGCAGTCAGGCAACCGCTCTCTGCGAGCCGTGGGTTGGCGACCCGCAATCAAACTACCGGAGTTTTATCGAGTTGCGTGAACGTGCGCGGACCGTCCGCGGCGGCCCCTGGATGCGTGCACAGGCCCGCCGCGGCGGGCCTGTGCTGCTCGATTAATCCGAAGCGCACGCTGACGGAATCGCGTGGAGCCCTATCGCCGGCGCCCGGCGCTCGTTCGCGCCTGCCGGATGCAAAGCGCGGCCGACGAGCCTCGCGAGCTGGCGCTTGGCGCGGTGCAGGCGGGCCTTCAGTGTGCCCTGGGAGATGCCCAGCTCATCCGCCGCTTCCTCGGTCGAAAACCCTTCCATTTCGCGCAGGATGAAAGCCGACCGAAGCACGGGTGAAAGCGTCTGGAGATTCCGCCGCAGCAGGTCCTCCAACTCACGGCGCGCGACAATCTGCTCCGGACTCGGCGCAGCATCGGGAAACTGGTCGGCGAAGGTCATCTCGTCGTCTTCCGCCAGACGCTCGTCCAGAGACACGGCCGGCCGAGAACGGCGGCTGCGCAGGCGCATGAGCGCAGCGTTGATAACGATGCGGGTCAGCCAGGTGGAAAACTGGGAGCGTCCCTCGAACCGGCGCAGGTTGCGATACGCGCTCAGCATTCCTTCCTGGAGCACATCTTCGGCTTCTTCCGGCGTCCCCACCAGCCGGAGTGCGGTCTGATACAGTGCCGGGCTCTGATTCGAGAACAGGGTTTCCAGTGCGTCCCGGTTCCCCGCTTGGGCCTTTTCTATGAGAACTGCCTGGGGATCTTTCTGCTGCAAGAGATGCGGATAACCCTCATTCGACTCTAGTATGGCGTGGTGTGACGTGCTCATTTCTTTCCTCCCCTCTCCCTAGCGTCTGCCTGCTGGTCCGGCCTTGCGGCCGCCCCCGCGGCCGCCGGTGCGCAGCAGGTGATGCCCTCGACGATTGCGCGATTCAAACAGCCCTTCGCGCGGAACGTGGCGCCACGCGCGTGGAGATCCTTCAGGAGCTGCTTCCCATCTCCGTCAATGGAGGTCACCCCCATCAGGTCGACAATCACCGGGCGATTGGCCCCCACCTCCGCGTGAAGCGTTCGGAGGAACTCTCCGAGCGATGCCAGTGTGGATCCGCTAAGTTTCCCTTCAATTACAAATACGGTGGCTTCCCCTTCTTCTGTCTGCGTGAGCCGAAACATCGTTCGCCAGCACTCCCCCGCGTATAGTGCTGGCACTTTAGCGACCATCCGTCGGCTCATAGACGATGTGCCTGTAACAGGATGAAAATAAACGGAATGAGTTGCTTGTTTGCTTCGGAACGGACAGAAACTGCACAGTTGACGGCAGGTTTTACTGCCGAAATGTCGGCACTTGCCGAAATAACGGCAGGCCTTCCGCCTACAGTGTTTCTCGGCTGATCCCCAATTTCTTCATTCTGGATTGAAGGGTCGTCCGCTTAATACCCAGTCGGGCCGCCGCGCCGCCAGAACCGGAGAGTCTCCAGTGAGTTGCGCGCAGGGCTTGGAGGATGTGCTCGCGTTCAATTTGCTCCAGCGTAGCGGTAGCTGCCGGCGAGACGTCTTCCCGGCCCTGGAGTTCCGCGAGGGGCACGCGAAGCACCGAGCCCGGAGAAAGAATCACGGCGCGTTCCATCAGGTTTTCGAGTTCGCGAACGTTGCCCGGCCACGGGTAGCGCACCAATGCGTCCATGGTGGCCGTGGGGATGGTTTCGATGTTGCGGCCCAGGCGCCGGGAATACATCTGCGCGAAAAAGCGGGCCAGGAGCGGGATGTCCTCAGTGCGCTCGCGCAGCGGCGGGACGCGTATCGGAAAAACGTTGAGCCGGTAGTAGAGGTCGCTGCGGAACTGGCGTTCCGCAACCATGGCGGAGAGATCGCGGTTGGTGGCGGCGACCACGCGGGTATCCACGCGAATCGTGCGGTTGCCGCCCAACCGCTCGAACTCCTGCTCCTGCAGGACGCGCAGCAGCTTCGGCTGAAGCTCCAGCGGAATATCGCCCACCTCATCCAGAAAAATCGTGCCGCCTTCGGCCAGCTCGAACCGGCCGACCTTTTGGGCAATGGCGCCGGTGAAGGCGCCCCTTTCGTGGCCAAAAAGCTCGCTTTCCAGCAGCCCCGTGGGGATCGCGGCACAGTTGATTTTGACGAAAGGCGCCTGGCTGCGTCGGCTCAGGTTGTGGATGGCCCGCGCCACACGCTCTTTTCCCGTTCCCGTCTCTCCCAGCAGCAGCACGGTCGAATCCGTGGGGGCGACGGTCTCCACCTGTTGCAGCACGTTACGCAGCGCGGGGCTCTCCCCCACGATTTCCTCGAACTGGTAGCCGGAGCGCATCTCGTCCTCGAGGATCAGCTTCTCCTCGGTCAGGCGGTTTTTCAGCTCCTCGATTTCGCAGTAGGCCAGCGCATTCTCCAGCGCGATGGCAAACTGGACGGCGACCTGTCCCAGGAGTTCGATGTCGGCGTCGGAGAAGGCGTCGGGGCGGTAGCTGGCCAGATTCAGGGTTCCCAATACCGAGTTGCGCGTGAGCAGAGGCAGGCAAACTCCGGAGGCCAGCCCTTCCGCCAGCAGCAGCTTGGCCCCGTCTGTCCCCAGCCGTTCAAGCGATTCCCGGTTGAAACGCACGGGTTGCCGCTGCCGGACGGCCTCGGCGGCCGGCACCTGCTCCAGCGAGACGATCATCTCCTCGCGGATGATTCCCTTCCCCGAAGGAAAGTCGAGGGCGTGCAGGCGGAGTTTACCGGGGGTGTCCTTATCGAGCAGGGCCAGGCTGGTGTACTCGTGGTGGAGCAAGTCGCGGCAGAAGGCGGAAATGGCCGCGAATACGTCCGGGAGCTCGAGGTTGGAGACAACCGCGTTGTTGACCTCCAGCAGCAGGCGCAGGCGATCGCGCTCGCGCGAGAGTTCTGCCTGGGTGGCCTCCGGGGAGGCTTCCTGTTGGGGCCGCGACTCGGGCGCCACGCCGGGGCCGGGTCCCGATGAAGGGGCGGGAGCCATGGAAAGCCTATCGGATGCCCTCCGTACCGAGTCCAAAGGTAGCACAGGCAGGAGCGAGTTCTCGCGAGGCAGACCGGGAGAGGACATGCCGGCATAGCGGCACCAGATTGGTGACGGACGGAAGCTGGATTCGCGCGCATGAAAACGCCCCAGGCAACCCGCGGCGAGAAAGCCGGTCGCCCTCCCCACGCGGGAATTGTAGTGGAGTAGTGGAAAGCAAAAAAGAAGTGGGCGGAGGTCGCAGTTTCTTGCATCTTGACTTTCCCTTTGCGACGTACTATTTGTCTTTGGGTTTTTTCATTGCTCGCTTCCCGCAGGCGAACCGGGGTTGGCCTGCCGGGAGCGGCGCCCTCAACGAATTACGAGTGCTTCTGATCCGCCCATCCACCGGGAGCTCACTATGTCGAAGAAAGTGCTTGTCACCACGGTTGTTCTCTGCGCCCTCGCTTTTGTTCTGAGCGGGCAGCGTCCGCCGCGCGCGCCGGCCCGCCGCGTGGCTTCCACCGCCCCGCAAGGAATGCTGCACGATGCCGCGCTGGAACAGCGCGTGCGCGCGGCGTTCGGCGCGGCGCCCCTGCGGTTCGAGGAGAACCTCGGTCAAACGGACTCCCGGGTGAAGTTCGCCGCCCGCGGCAGCAATTTCATGCTGTTCCTGACGCCGGATCAGGCCGCACTCAGCATCCACACGCCCCACGTGCGCGAGAAGCGCCCGCCGCAGCTTGACCCCGAAGGGGCAACCTGGGCCGAAGAGCTCAGTGCCGCCAGCGTGGTGCGCGTGGAGTTCGCCGGGGGCAATCCCGCGGCGAAGCTCTCCGGCCTCGGCGCTCAGCAGGGCACGATCAACTACATCAAAGGCAATGACCCGAAGCGCTGGCAGCGGAACGTCCCGCATTTCAGCCGCGTGCGCTATGAAGGCATCTATCCCGGCGTGGACGCGGTGTTTTATGGCGACCGGAGGCAAATGGAGTACGACTTTGTGGTGGCGCCGGGCGCCGATCCCTCGGTGATCCGCATGCGGGTGGAGGGCGCTGCCAGCCTCGAGTTGACGGAAGACGGCGGCCTGGAAGCGCGCACCCCGGCAGGCGTGGTAAGCCTGCTGCCCCCGAAGCTCTACCAGCAGCGCGGCGGTGCAAAGCAGGAAATCGCCGGGCGCTACGTGTGGCGCGCGCCCGGAGAAATCGGATTTGCGGTCGCCGCTTATGACCGCTCCCAGGCCCTGGTCATCGATCCCGCGACGAATGTCAAGCAGACCGGCCGCCACCAGCCCCGCAAGAATCAAATCATTGTGCCCGTGGTGGCCAATGCACCCACGGGCGGCTCCGTGGCGCTCTCCACGCTGGTGGGCGGGACCTACGACGACTCCATCCAGGCAATCGCCATCAGCGCCACCACGGGGTACGTCTACGTGGCCGGCTTCACGGATTCTTACGATTTCCCGACGCAAGGTGCGCCCGTCCAGGGAAACTTCGCAGGGTCTGCGTTCAACAGCACCTGCTCGCCTGTGCCCTTTGCCTATCCTCAAACCATTTCCGGGTCCCCCTGTGGCGACGTCTTTGTCGCAGAATTTGACGTGAGCACACTCACCAGTCCGCAGTTGGTGAATGCGACGTATCTGGGCGGGTCGGCTGACGACGTGGCCTGGGGCTTGGCGCTCGATGCCAACGATGACCCCTACGTGATCGGCCAAACTGACTCGCTCGATTTTCCGACCACCGCAAATGCCCTTCAGTGCGTCCTTGGGCCAAATTGTCCGACCGGGGGCCAGATCAACTACCCGGTGACGAACTCAGGCTGCGGTACTCCCGCACAGCCTCGCGGTTGCCATCACGTCTTCTTTACCGTGCTTTCCAGCAACCTCTCGAGCCTGATCTACAGCACCTACGTCGCGGGTTCGGACGACGACGAGGGCTACGCGGTTGCTGTGGACAGCAACGGGATTGCGTATCTGACCGGCGTAGCGGGCGAGTACTTTCCCACCGGGGAGAATGGCAGCTTCTGCGAGTGCAACCCTTTTCAGTCCGGCTACAACGGGGCAGGGGACGCTTTTGTTGAGGCCATCGATCCGAGCCCGGACGGGCTAGGGGGGCTTTTTGCCACCTACTTGGGTGGCTACGAGACGGACGCGGGATTGGCCATCGCGGTGGATACCGCAGTCCCGCCAAACATCTACGTCGGAGGCGTAACGTATTCAACGACGGACGGTACCTTCGCCGGAACTGGCGCTATAACGGGGGGGATACAAGGCACCACGATTGATACGCAGACCTGCGGGCCGGGGAACGTTTTCACCTGCGGGGATGGCTTCGTCGTCGAGCTGAATTACAGCGGAAGCCAAGTGAATTACGGCACATTCCTGGGCGGCAGCGGGGCCGATCAGGTGAACGCGATCCTCGTCAATCAGTACGAAGGGATTAACGTGATTGCTGCTACGGGACAGACGCAGTCTTTCGACTTCCAACCGGTGCAGTCTTGTTCGGCGGGCTGTGGTGGCGGTTCTCCTGCCGGCCCCCCCTACCAAGCCAGCAATCAGGGCGGCTATGATGCCTTCCTCGTCGTCTTTGCCACCGGCTTCGAGATCTACGGAACCTATTTGGGGGGATCGAACGATGACATTGGGTTGGGGATCGCCTCTGACTCCCTCGGCGACATCTACATCTCCGGCTCCACGGCCTCTGGAAACCAGGATGACTTCAACACCTTCCCCACCGTAAATCCTCTGCAGGCGACCAGCGTCGCGGGTCTACAAGGTAACTCCACGTCGTTTGTCTCCGTTTTTGATATCACTGGCAACCTCGTGTTCTCGACTTTCTACGGCGGCAATTCGGATTACTACGGCAATTATCCCACGGACGTGGGAAATGCCATCGCCCTCGATTCCAACGGATTGATCTATCTGGCCGGCAGGACCACCTCGTTCACGACGCCGAACAATTCGCAGGGCCTTTGCCTAATCAATCCAGTGCCGGGAGCGAACAACGATCAGAACTACTACACCGACTACAACGGCTTTCTGGTGGTCATTAATCCGACGACCAGCGCCAGTCCGGCGGGCAGCGGCGCGGCGGCCTGCCCCTCACCCTCGCTGCCGACGACCCTGACCTTTCCCGCGACGCAGGTGGGAACCACGAGCGGGTATTATTGCGCAGGATGCGGGCCGTTCGTTCAGACCTTCTACGATGAGGGCAGCGGGCCGCTGGTGACGAATTCGATTGCCACTTCCTTCTCCGGGGCGAACCCCACGGACTTTCCCGAAACGGACAATTGCAGCCCCCCAACCGTCACCAACCCGCCAGGCGGCCCCGGGCTCCCTGGCGGCACTTCCTGCCAGATCCTTATCTCGTTTATGCCGTCAACCACCGCGGCCGAATCCGCCACCCTGACGATCACCAACAATTCCATCTGCGCTGGCGGTAACAACCCCTGTGTCATCACCCTCCGAGGCACTGGCCAGGCGCCGCCTCCCCCGCCGCCTCCGGTGATCATGCTGCCCACGCTCGGCCTGGTGTTCGCCCCGCAGGGCCAAAACACGATGAGCCCCGCACAGGGTGTGACCATCACGAACACGGGCGGGTCAAACCTGATGGTGACCGGCTTCACGTTTATCGGCGCGAACCCCGGAGATTTCGCCGCCTCGGGATGCGCGGCTGCGGTCACCCCGAATAACACCTGCACGATCATGGTGACCTTCGACCCCCAGGGCACGGGTATGCGCAGCGCCACGCTGCAGATTGCCAGCAATGCCTCGAACGGCACGCAGACCATCGGCCTGAGCGGAACGGGTCTGGCGCCGCCCACGGATACGTTGTCGACCCTCTCCGTTCCCTTCACGCCACAGGCGGTGAACACGCCGAGCGCGCCGATCAACGTGATGCTGACGAACTCGGGCGGCTCGGCGCTCGCCATCACCAGCATCGGCCTGACCGCCGGCGACACCGCTGATTTCGCGATCCTTTCGAACGCCTGCGGCACATCGCTCGGCGCAGGCAGCACCTGCATTGTGTCCCTCACGTTCACGCCGCTGAGCATCAACTCGTTCAGCGCCACGCTGCAGGTTGTGGACGCACTGCGCACGCAGAACGTCACACTGACGGGCATGGGCGTGGCCGGTTCCGCGGGCTCGCTCACCCTTTCCGCGCCCCTCTACTTCGGCGCGGTGCTCGAGGGATCCACCAGCCCGGCGCAGATGGTCTCGGTCACCAACAGCGGCGGCTCTCAGGTCACCATCATGAGCGTGGCCGCCAGCGGCGACTTTGGGGCCACCAACGGCTGCATGACCCCGCTGAACCCGGGCCAGGGCTGCACGGTCAGCGTCACCTTCACGCCCACGGCAACAGGCACGCGCACGGGCACTCTGACCATCATGTATAACGCTGCCGGCAGCCCGCAGGTTCTCTCTCTCTCCGGCATCGGCGCGACGATTACCATGGCGCCGCCGCCAGGGGCCTCCTCTGCCATCTCGGTACTGCCGGGAGACACGGCCAACTACACCGTGACCATCACCGGCACGCCAGGCCTGGTGGTAACGCTGGACCTGACCTGCACCTCCGCTGCTCCGTATACGCTCTGCAGCGTGAGTCCGGCGGAGGTCACACTGGGCGGGCCGACTGCGCCCACCGTAGTCGTGACGTTGAAGACCAACTGCGTTTCCTCAATGCTGCCGTGGCGGCCTTCCGGGCCGGCGCCCATCCTCCCCGCGCCGTTTGCGGCGCTCTGGGTTGGTACCGCGGCCCTCTACGCCCTGCTGCGCCGCTGCGCGCCGCAATCGCGCCTGCTGAGCCGCGCCGCGCCGGTTTTGCTCCTGCTCCTGCTGGTCGTAACCTGGACAGGCTGCATCAGCAACCCGCCGCCGGCAATCCCCGGGGCCCCCACGACGCCTCTGGGCAGCTACAAGGTCATGGTAATTGCCAACGGGATGAACGTGACCCAGCAGTTGGTGCTCACCGTGAACGTCATCTAGCCGGTTGTGGAACGACTCCGGCTGAATCAGCACGTGGGCGCCAGGTTGTCGGGGCGCCTGACTCGGCCAGCGCGCGTGACCATGGGCGCGCCGCAGCCTCCGGGCCATGGCAGATCTCCACGGGCGGCGGCATAAACCCCAAGTGGTCCCCTGCCAGTAGGGAGCTGTTATACCTCGCACCGACCAACAGGATCATAGTGGCCACATACACCGCCTCCGGGGATTCCTTCCAGGCAGGCAAACCCAGCGTGTGGTCGGAAACCCAGACTGCGGTCCGCGGTGCAGGCATCAACTTTGCGATTCACCCCGACGGCAAACGCGTAGCGGTCTTCAAGGCTCCCGGCACGGAGACTCAGGCGCAAGCCAACAGGGTCACGTTCATCTTCAATTTCTTCGACGAACTGCGCCGGAAACTCGCCGCCAGGTAGCGTGGGGAAGATGCCGAGCCACTTGCGTTGACTTGCCGGGCCGTGGCCCCTAAGATGGCCGCGGATTTTCGTTCCCCGGTTTTCGAGTTTCGATTTTCGAATTTCGCTTTTCGGTCC
>DATEQM010000200.1:0-5192 GCA_035272605.1 Candidatus Acidiferrales bacterium
CCTGGCCTATGCCGGCTTAGCGGATACTTACACTGCGCTTTCGGATTTCTATCTGCCCCCACGGACCGTGATGCCCCAGGCGACGGCGGCGGCGACGAAGGCCCTGCAACTCGACGACACGCTCGCGGAAGCCCACAACGCGCTGGCCTACATTCACTGCTATTACGATTGGGACTGGTCCGCCAGCGAGAGGGAATTCAAACGAGCCCTCGAACTGAATCCCAATTTTGCCGACGCCCATGCCGGCTATGCGCAATTTCTTGCGGAGATGCGGCGCCCCGGCGAAGCGCGCACGGAAATCATCCGGGCCGAACAATTAAGCCCGTTTTCCGAGTTTGCGTATGGCAATGGAATCTGGGTTGGGTTCCTGAACAGACAGTACGACGAAGCCATTGCGCAGGGGCGGGCAGGAATCAAGATTGACCCTCATAACGCTTCCCTTCATGTCTCTCTTGGGCTCGCTTATGCGCAAAAGGGACAATTTCCAGAAGCTATCGCCGAAGGAGAAACCGGCCGGAAGATAGATGACAGTCCCCTGCTCTTTGGATTCCTCGGCACGATCTACGCCACCGCCGGCAAGCGCGCCGAGGCGCAGAAAGTCCTCGCCACCCTGAAGGCGAACATGGACCGCCGGTACGTTTGCCCGTACGAGTTGGGCACTATCTCGCTGGGCCTTGGGCAGAAGGATGAGGCCTTCCAATGGTTCGAGAAGGGCTACCAGGTGAGGTCAGTTTGCATGCCCATACTTTGGACGGATCCAAGGCTCGACTCCATCCGCTCCGACCCGCGCTATCAAGACCTCGTTCGCCGCTTAAAGTTCCCACAGTGAGGACTGCTCCCGCTGCCATGGCCCGCAATTGACGCCCTTCCGCGCCATGCGTAGCATGCCTCTGGAGTTTTCCGGCGACGGGGAACACGCACATTCATGCTCCGCTGGTCTCAACTGCCGCGACCGCTGCTCCTTGTTCTGGCTGCTTTCTTTGCCGCGCCGTTGGTCCTCTACGCCGTACTCTGGATGTACGCCGTGCGCCAACCACCGGGTGTGGAACTGGGCTTCAACAATGTCCACGGCACCGAGTTTGACGCGGCAACGCACTCCTACCCCGTCTTTGACGTTGTGCCGGCGTCCCCCGCCGAGCGGGCTGGCTTGCGTGCCGGCGACCGCATCGTCGCCGTCAACGGGCAGCCCCTGGTGACCTCCGCTCCCTTCGACGAAACCTGGGACCGCGGCCGGCCCGGCGACGCAGTGGAATTGACTGTCCAGCGTCCTGGCGAATCGAAGCCCCTCGTCCTCCACGGTGTTTTTCGCGCCTCCCAGCGAGGTGCCGCGCCCGAAGGGCTGGGCAAGGCCTCGGCTATGCAAATTAAGGGTTTATTCCCGGTTCCCTTTCTGGCCGTCGGATTGGCGGTTCTTTTCCTGCGGCCGGCGGATCCCAAGGCCTGGCTGTTGGCGCTCGTCTTCGCCACCTTTGTCGCAGCGCCCTCCTTTCCTTCCGCCTACTACTACGCACCTGCGCTGCTCGCCTTCGCTCATTTCTCCCGCGCTGTCTTCGACGGAATGCTCTGTCCGCTATTCTATGTGTTCTTTGCGGTGTTCCCGGCTCGCTCTCCGCTCGATCGCCGTTGGCCCTGGCTCAAATGGGTCAGTCTGCTATTCGGAGTTCTCGAGGTACTCCCCGGGTTGCGTTCCGGCAATCCGCAATGGCCTGCAGCCCTGGCCGATTTCCTTGGCCGGCGCGCCTCCCTGGCAACCCATCGCTCCATCAATTACGTTCTGCTCGCTCTGGGCCTCGTCTCACTGGCCGGAAACGCCTTCGCTCCTTCCATCGCTACCGAAGCTCGCCGGAAATCGCGGGTAATCCTCTGGGGCACAGTCGCCGGCGTTCTTCCCGTTGTCCTGGAACGCGTAGCGGTTGACTTCTGGCAATTCCAGCCCTCCTTCTGGCTCGATACCGCGCTCACCTTTGTGCTTTTCGTCTTCCCTCTGTCATTCGGCTACGCGGTGGTGAAGCATCGCGTCCTGGAAATCCCGGTGCTTCTCAAGCGCAGCGCGCGCTACGTGTTCGTCCAGCGCGGATTCATCGTCCTGCTCTTTGGTGTCGCTGCCGGGATGATTTTCTTCTTCACGCGCGCCTTCTCGCGTTTCATTCCCGCCGGCTCGAATGCCGGAATGGCCGGCAGCGCCGTCTTCGGTATCGTCCTCGTCTGGGTCGCCGCCCCGCTGATTCGCCGCGGCACCAATCGCATCGACCGCGCTTTCTTTCGCAGCGCCTACGACGCCCGCATGATCCTCCAGGACCTCGCCGACAAGGCGCGCACCGTCAACGACCGTCACCAGCTCGCCGCACTCCTCGAACGCCACATTAAGCAAGCCCTGCACCCCAAATTCCTCGCGGGGTACCTGGAGGCTGGCGACGCCCGCCTCGCCGCCGAGTTCGGTCCCGTGCCGCCCCAACTCGTCTCACTCGATACAGCCATCCCCCTGCTCGCGGAACTTTCCCGCCGCGGAAGGTCGTGGGAAATCCCTCCTCCCAAATTGCGTGCGGAGATAGACCTTTCCGGCTGGGCCCCGCTCGAGCCGGAGTGTCTGGTGCCCATCCTCGGCCGCGAGAACCGTCTCATTGGCCTGCTCGTTCTCGGCGAGCGGCTCTCCGAGGAGCCCTACTCGAGCGAAGACGCCCGCCTGCTCGACTCCGTCGCCAGCCAGGCCGGCGTTGCGCTCGAAAGCATCCGCCTCGCCGAGCGCATCGCCGAGCGCATGGAGGTGGAACGCCGCGCCGCCCTCGAGGTCGAGATCGCCCGCGAAGTGCAATCGAAACTCTTCCCTCAAAAAATGCCGCCACTCGCCACGCTCGAATACGCCGGCGGCTGCGTCCAGGCGCGCGTCGTCGGCGGCGACTACTACGACTTCCTCGATCTGGGCCCCGGCCGCCTCGCCATCATCCTGGCGGACATTTCGGGAAAGGGCATCGCCGGAGCGCTGCTGATGGCCAATCTCCAGGCCAACGTCCGCAGCCAGTACGCGCTGGCGCTCGACAACTTGCCGCTGCTGCTTCAGTCGGTGAATCGCCTGTTCTGCGAAAACATTCCGGAAGACCGCTTCGCCACCCTCTTCTTTGCCGATTACGAAGACGCGGGCCGCCGTCTGCGCTACGTCAATTGCGGCCACAACTATCCGCTCCTGCTGCGCGCCGATGGATCGCTCGAACGGCTCGCCTCCACCGCCACCGTGCTCGGAATGTTCAGGGATTGGGACTGCCAGGTCGTGGAAACTGTGTTGCACCCCGGCGACATTCTGGTCATGTACACCGACGGCGTTACCGAAGCTCCCAACGCCGAGGGAGAGGAGTTCGGCGAGAAGCGTCTGCTCGAATCCATGCGCGCGCAGAAGCATCGCAGCGCCGCCGACCTGCTCGCGGGCGTCACCGCCGCCGTGCAACAGTTCAGCAGCGGCGCCCAGGCCGACGACCTGACCCTGGTAGTCGCCCGCGCCCGCTAGCGCTGTCTTACAGCTAGTTTATAGTTCCCCACCAACCCCGCCGCGTTATTCCTCGCCCCCGGTCTTCGTTGGGGTCCGCGCAGCACCTTCGACTGGCGGCTTCCACCCCGCCGCCAGATGATCGAAGTGCAACGCCGTATTCAGCACCAGCATGAAGCTGCCCTGCGTCTCTTGCCGCCACATCGGATTGATCGCAAACAGCACCACGTGCCCGCGCCCCACCGGCACATCCACGATCGCAGGCGTCTCCGCCAGTTCTCCGGCTCCCGCCAGCATCCCGCTCACCCACAGGTTTTTCTCCGGAGCAAACCGCAGCACCACGCGCGGCCGCAATTCCGGCGGCGGGATCACCCCGCGGAGCAAATCGCGGAGCTCCGGGTCCACGTAAGTTTCCTGCTCCACTTTCGTGCGATGCGGTTCCGGCTCCGGCGCCACCCACGGCCTCGCCTGGGGGATGTCCGGATCCGTCATCGAGCCGCGCCCGCTGGTGCGCCCTTCATGCTCCGCGGCCGGATTGAATCCTCCCATGTCGCCCGTCAAGGAAACGTGCAGCACCGGCGCCTGGTTGAAGTACACGCTCACCCGATCGTCGTAGCCGTACGTGATCGGGCTGTTTTGGCCCACTACGTCCGCGTTCATGATGGCTCCCCGCGCCTGGAGCTGCCGCGTTTGCGCCACGCTCACGCCTTCCGTCACCCCCAGAGTGATCGGCAACGCGGCACTCCCCGCGATGGGGATGAACACGCCTCCCTGCTGCACGAATTTTTGCAGGTTCGCGGCGCCTTCCAGTCCCAGCCCGCCGCGGATATCGGCCGTCTGATCCGGCCCATCCGCGAAGTTCGGCGTCAGCTCCGATTTCTCCCACGGGATAGGCCCGCCAGCGTCCGATCCGTCGGGCAGCATCCGCCGCGGCACTCCGCGCAGCACGCGCGCCACGTCCGGAGGCCCGGGCGGGTACAGGATCACGTCGAATTGCTCCCGCAGGTTTGGCGAGTTCCGCACCGTCTGGTCGGAAATGTACGTGTACGGAATTTTCCATTCCTCCAGCATCAGCCGGAACCATCCCTCGTTCTGCGTGTTCATCCAGTTGTGCACCAGAGCGATCCGTGGAACGCCCACGGCGTGCTGCGCCACCTTCACCTCGCTTGCCGTTCCGTGCACCCGCAACCCCAGCTCCTTCGCCGCCGCATCCAGGCGCGAGCGCACCTCGCCGCCCCCCGCGATCAACAGCGCCCCGGCGTGGAACTTCTGCCCGTCCGCCTCGAAGCCTTCTTCCGCCGCGGTCATGGCCACGCCCTTCAGCCGAAACCGCAGTGTCGCGATGGCCGGCTCTGCCGTCGCGTCAACAATGTAGAGCTTTGCCGCGTCCGCGCCCGCCAGCCCTCCGCTGGCGCGTGGCGGCTCCGTCACCAGCGTCATCGGCGCCTTCAGGATCGTCGCGTCCGTCACCCGCACCGTCTTCACGTTGCGCAGCGGGCCGAGCGTCCATCCGGTGTCGTCATACGGCCTTGGGTCGGCCGTCGAGTAGTACTGCGTGTCCAGCAGCATGTCCACCATCCGGCTGTACGGCTGGTCCATGCGCAGCACGTAGCTTCCCGCGGGAAGTTTCTGCGGCTCCGCATCCTTCTTTTCCCCCTCCTTCTTCTCCCCCTTTCCGCCTTTCGCTTCTCCCGCGACTTTCGCCTCCGCAGCT
>DATEQM010000201.1:0-2711 GCA_035272605.1 Candidatus Acidiferrales bacterium
CGCTGCCTCCGAACACCATCCTGACGATCACGCCGTCGATGATTACCTGCCCGTCGAGCATGCCGGTGACGGTGCAGGTGAAGTTGCAGACGAACTGCGTGCCGAGCCTGGTGGCGCCGTGGCGTCCCGTGGGACCGGGGAGCGGACCGGTGCCGGGGCTGCCCGGGACGATGGCGGCGCTATGGATAGCGGCCATCCTGCTGGCCGCGGGGATGCGGCGGCCGGGAAGCTTGGGGACGAGGCAGGGGTGGGCGAGGCAGGTGGCGCCGGTGTGCGCGGCGCTCGTGCTGGCGGTGCTGGTGATGACGTGGACGGCATGCGTGAGCAACCTGCCGCAGGCGATTCCGAATGCTCCGACGACGCCGGCAGGGAACTACCCGCTGACGATCGTGGCGACGGGGCCGAGCGGGGCGCAGGTGCAAGTGGTGTTCACGGTGCACGTGATCTAGGCCGCAGCCGATCCGAGCTACACGGGGCCGCCGGCAACCGAAGTGGCGTAGAGCACCGAGTGGCTGCGTGGTGGCTTGACCCGCGCGCAGCTTCGTGGTTCTGTTGGTTCCCGCAAGATTCCACACCGGAGGGCACTCGTGCCGGCGAGCGACATCCACAAAGTGGCCGTTCTGGGCGCGGGCACCATGGGCAACGGCATCGCCCACGTGTTCGCCCGCTGCGGCTTCCAGGTGATTCTGCGCGACGTGGAGCAGCGGCTCCTGGACCGCGCTCTGGACACCATCGGAAAAAACCTGGATCGCGAAATCAAAAAAGGGAAAGTAGCGGAAAGCGAGCGGCCCACCATCCTGGGCCGCGTGCTGCCCGCCACCGAGCTCGGGGCCATTGCCGGGGCCGATTTTTGTATCGAGGCGGTCCCGGAGTCGGCCGAGTTGAAGGCTCGCGTGCTGAAGGAAGCGGACGCGGCGCTCCGGCCGGGCGCCATCCTGGCCACAAACACTTCCTCGATTTCCATCACGCAGCTCGCGGCAGCCACCTCGCGCCCGGAACGTTTTGTGGGCATGCACTTCATGAATCCCGTTCCGGTGATGGCGCTCGTGGAGGTGGTCCGCGGGCTGGCCACCAGCGACGAGACCTTCCAGTCCACGCTGGCGCTCTGCGAACGGCTGGGGAAGAAGCCCGTGGCCGTCAACGATTCCCCCGGCTTCGTCTCCAACCGCGTGCTCATGCCGCTGATCAACGAGGCCATCTTCACGGTCATGGAGGGAGTGGCCACGCCCGAGGCCGTGGACACGGTGTTGAAGCTGGGCATGAATCATCCCATGGGGCCGCTCGAGCTGGCGGACTTCATCGGCCTGGACGTGTGTCTGGACATCTTGGAGGTGCTCTATAAAGGATTCGGTGACCCGCGCTACCGGGCCTGCCCGCTGCTCCGGAAATATGTGGCGGCTGGCTGGCTGGGAAGGAAGAGCGGGCGGGGATTCTATAAGTACGCGTGAGGGAGCGAGCGGGTGCTTTGCGGAGGAAACGAGGGGCGAAATAGTCTTTGCTTTTTGTTCGCCTATGGGCTAGGATGCCCCCTGGAGATTCCCAAACCGGGAAGGCCGGGTTGTAGTAGACTTCGGTCGGTTATCCCTGGGAACGTATCCGGCCGGTAAACACCCTATAGACAAGGAGCGAATATGGCAGACGACAGGCAGGAAAGGCTCAACACGGGGATCAGCCAGATCGAGAAGCAGTACGGCAAAGGCGCCATCATGCGGCTGGGCAGCCGGGACGTGTTCGTGCCCGTGAGCGTCATCCCTACCTGCTCGGTATCGCTGGACGCCGCGCTGGGCGTGGGCGGCTTCCCGCGCGGGCGGGTGGTGGAGATTTATGGCCCGGAGTCGGGCGGGAAAACCACGCTGGCGCTGCACGCCATTGCCAGCGCGCAGCGATTGGGGGGCCAGGCGGCATTCATTGACGCGGAGCACGCGCTCGACCCGGTTTACGCGCGCAGGCTGGGGGTGGATGTGGACAACCTGCTGGTCTCCCAGCCAGATAACGGCGAGCAGGCCCTGGAAATCACGGAAACGCTGATTCGCACGAACGCCGTGGACATCGTGGTGGTGGACTCGGTGGCCGCGCTGGTGCCCAAAGCCGAGCTGGAAGGCGACATGGGCGACCCGCAAATGGGTCTGCAAGCGCGGCTGATGTCCCAGGCGCTGCGGAAACTCACCGGCATCGTCTCCAAGTCGAAGACCTGTCTCATCTTTATCAACCAAATCCGCGAGAAGATTGGGGTGATGTTCGGGAACCCGGAGACGACCACCGGCGGCCGCGCGCTCAAGTTCTATTCCTCGGTTCGGGTGGACATCCGCCGGATCCAGGCGATCAAGGAGGGCGACAGGGTGGTGGGCTCCCGCACGCGCGCCAAGGTGGTGAAGAACAAGCTCTCCGCGCCGTTCCGGGAGGCGGAATTCGACATCATCTATGGAGAGGGCATCTCCAAGGAGACGGACCTGCTCGACATAGGCGTTGAAAAGCAGATCCTGGAGAAGTCGGGTACCTGGCTCTCGTTCGGCGGCGAACGGCTGGGCCAAGGCAGGGAAAGCGCCCGCGTTTTCCTCAGAGAGAACCGTGACATTGCCGACAAGCTGGAAGCGGCCGTCCGCAAGGCGCTTGGCATTGCCACCGGCCCCCAGGCAGAACCGGAACCAGCCAAGCCGGCTCTTGCGGCCAGCCATCCAGCCGTGGCAGTAAAGGCGCGGGCGGCGCGTTAA
>DATEQM010000202.1:0-23386 GCA_035272605.1 Candidatus Acidiferrales bacterium
TCCGGCCCTGACCGGGCGCCGCGGCTCTCCGCGCCGCTTGCCACGGCGCGCAGGCGCGTCTATCCTTCCTTTCATGGCGCGCGCGGATTGTCCCGGGTGCGGCGGCACCGGCTGGAAGACCGTTGAATCGCAGGGCGCGGCTGGCTCCGTGCGCGAGGCAGTGCTCTGCGCCTGCACCCGCGAAGGCCGCGAAGATTCGCTCTACGAGCGCGCGCGCATCCCCAAGCATTATCGCCATTGCGATTTCGAGAGTTTCGAATCCGACTTGCCGCATGAAGGCCCCAGCGCAGACGAGTGGAACCGTAGCCTGAAAAAGGCCAAATTGATCGTGGAAGCCTTCGCACGGGAATATCCCGGCGGGCGGGAGCACGGCTTGCTGCTCATGGGCCCGTGCGGCGTGGGGAAAACGCATCTGGCTGTGGCCGCGCTCACCGACCTGGTCAAACGTGGCCATGAGGGGCTCTATTACGACTACCGCGACCTGCTCAAAACCATCCAGTCGAGCTACAACCCGGTGAGCCAAACGAGCGAAATGGAAGTACTTGAGCCCGTAGTGAATGCGGAAGTCCTGCTGCTCGACGACTTAGGCGCCGCCAAACCCTCCGCCTGGGCGCTCGACACGGTCGGGTACATCTTGAATACGCGCTACAACGAAAACCGCGCAACCCTGCTCACCACGAACTATCTCGACCGCGAACCGGGCGCCCCGGTGCGGATGCCATCGGGGCAGGCTCTGGCGCGCGTCGAGGATGGCCTCGCCGACCGCGTCGGCCAGCGGATTCGCTCGCGCCTTTACGAGATGTGCCGCGCCGTCGAAATCTACGCCTCCGACTACCGGCAAAAGGTCCGCAACGCAAGTCCCTTCCGCGCGTAGCGCCTCGGTGTCGCAGCCACTCCTGGCCGCGCCCCGGCGATCGCCGGTACCTCGCGTAGGGACACCAGCGACCTCCTCATCGTTGGGCTGCGTACCGAATTCTGGAGAAAAAGGCGCAGCCAAAAGAGGCTGCTCCTTTGCATTTCATTGACATCCTAACGGTTGCCGCGTACGATGTTGAACGTCGAGATTAGCCGCGGGCAGGCACGCCGCGGCGGCCTCGGCCACTGTTTTTCCTTCCTTGTCTGACAACCCTTTGCAGGGTTTTAGAGGGACTCTTCGTCTCGGTCGGGCAGGGCAACTTACGCCAAGGGAGGCCGCAATGCCGGCCATGGACAACAATACTTCCGAAAATCACATCGAAACCGATTCGCAGCCTCTTCCCGAGCCAGCCGATTCTGTTTCTTCTGACACTCCATCGTCCGCCTCCGGGGAACCCGAAGCCACGGCCGCTGCCGTAGCGGAATCTCCGGCTGTCGCTCCCGCGCAGACCCACGAGCGGACCGACGGCGCTGCTTCCCGGGAGGCTGCGCGCGCCGCGAGAGCTGCGAAAGAAGTCCCCGAATCCGAGAGCATGGACGCCCTGCTCGAACTCTACGCCGCCGAGCACGAAGTCCCCACTGAAGGTGAGGTGACCGAGGCGCGCATCGTCGCCGTCACCGACCTCGGCGTGGTGGTGGATCTCGGCTCCAAATTCGAGGCCCTGATCCCCGCGCAGGAGCTCACCGACATCAAGGGCGGCATGATTTTCGAGCTGGGAAAATCCGTCCCGGTGATGCCCACGCAGGAAACCAAGGAAGGCTATAAGGTCGTCTCATTTCTCCGTGCCTACCGGAAGCGCGCCTGGGAAGCCATCGAGAAGGCGCACCGGGGCCACGAGGCCATCACCGGAAAAATCACGGAACGAATTCGCGGCGGCTTGGTGGTGGACGTGGGCGTGCCCGCGTTTCTCCCTGCCTCTCAGGTGGACCTGCGCCCCGTGCACGAGTTTGACGACTGGGTCGGTAAGGAAATCACCTGCCGCATCCTGAAAATGAATCGCAAGCGCGGCAACGTGGTGCTCAGCCGCCGCGTGCTCCTCGAAGAGGAGCTCAAAACCCAGCGCGACGCCGCGCTGGCCTCCATCGAAGAGGGCGCCATCGTCCACGGCACGGTGAAAAACATCACCGACTACGGCGTCTTCGTGGACCTCGGCGGCGTGGACGGCCTGCTGCACCTCACCGACATTTCCTGGGGCCGTGTGAGCAATCCCGCGGAAGTGATGAAGGTTGGCGATGAGGTCGAAGCGCGCGTCCTGAAGTTCGACCGCGAGAAAATGCGCATCTCGCTGGGACGCAAGCAGCTCGTTCCCGATCCCTGGGTCAACGTCCCGGAGCGCTTCAAGGCCGGCATGCGCCTGATCGGCAAGGTCGTCGGCATCACCGACTACGGCGCCTTCGTTGAGCTCGAGCCCGGCGTGGAAGGCCTGGTGCACGTCAGCGAGATGACCTGGTCGAAGCGCGCCAAGCACCCCTCGAAAATCGTCGCGCTCGGCGACGAGCTCGAGGTGGAAGTCCTCAAGGTGGATCCCGAGCAGCGCCGCATCTCGCTGGGCATGAAGCAGACTCTGCCCGACCCCTGGCTCTCCCTGCGCGACAAATACCCGGTGGGCCTCATCGTCACCGGCCGCGTGCGCAGCATGACCGATTTCGGCGCCTTCGTCGAAGTCGAAGAGGGCGTCGAAGGCCTCGTCCACATCAGCGACATCCGCTGGGCCGAGAAGCCCAAGCACCCCAGCGAGGTACTGCGCAAGGGCGAAACCGTCGAAGCAAAGGTCCTGAAGATCGACATGGAGAACCGCCGGCTATCGCTCGGCATCAAGCAGGTGCACGACATCTGGGCCGACTGGGTGGCCGCGCACAAGATCGGCGAGGTAGTGAAGGGCAAGGTGGTGCGCCTCACCAACTTCGGAGCCTTTGTCGAGCTCGCTCCCGGCATCGAGGGCCTCTGCCACATCAGCGAAATCGAGGAGCGCCGCCCCAAGGGTGATCGGCAGCAACCCCGGAAGGACGCTCCCGCCGCCGCGAGTCCCCTTTCCGTGGGCACCGACTACGACTTCAAGGTGGTCAAGAAGGATCCCGAACAGCGGCGCATTGGCCTGAGCTACCGCGGCGCGCTCCAGAGTGAAGAACGGCGCACGCTCCAGGAGTATCGCTCGACCAAGTCCTCGCGCACCGCGACCATCGGCGACATTCTGCTTTCCAAGCGAGAGCTTTCTTCCTGACCCCGCGCGGCTTTCCGCGCTGTGGCCGCTGAGGGGCTCGCCGGTGCCCGCTCCGGCGCGGCTACTCTCTGCTCACCGCCAAACCATCGCCACAGTGGAAAAATTCGCTATCTGGTGGTAGGGTTGCGCTTACCGGGCGCTCTTCGGGTCCATTCCGGCACCGGGGCCAGCGCACGTTGGGGAGAGAGCGGGCATGAATTCGCCGACCATGACAAAAGCCGATCTCGTCGAAGAGGTCATTCGCGTCACGGAGCTGCCCCGCAAGGAATCGGAGACCATTGTCGAGACGATCTTTGAAAGCATCATCCAGACTCTCAAGGAAGACAAGAAAATCGAAATCCGCGGGTTCGGCAGCTTTCGCACGCGCCAGCGCCGGGGCCGCACCGGGCGCAACCCCAAGACCGGAGAGAAGGTAGACGTGCCCGCGAAGCGCATCCCCTTCTTCAAGCCCTCGAAAGAGCTGAAGGAATTCGTCAACGCGGAAGCCTCCGCGCAGCCGGCGCCTACCCAGGCGCCGCACTGACCTCCGGGAACGGATTCAGTGTGGACTACATCTGGACACCCTGGCGCTACCGCTACGTCGCGGAAGTCGGCAAGGATGATCCTTGCATCTTTTGCGGCGCGCTCGCCGCAAACGACGATGCCGGGCGCAGGATCGTCCATCGCGGCCGGCTGAACTTCATCATCCTGAATCTCTATCCCTACACCACCGGCCACTCGATGATCGTGCCCTATAAGCACGTTCCCGACCTGGCAGGCTGCGACGCGGAGACGCTCGCCGAGCTGATGCAGCTCGCCCAGCGGCTCCAGGTGGCTCTCGCGCGCATTTACCACCCCGAGGGATTCAATCTGGGCATGAACCTCGGCCGCTGCGCCGGAGCCGGCGTCACCGGCCACGTGCACATGCACGTGCTGCCGCGCTGGTCCGGCGACTCCAGCTTCATGACCACCGTGGCCGAGACGCGCCTCCACCCCGAAGACCTCGACCAGACCTACGCCAAGCTCCGCCGCGAATTTTCTGGACCCGCGTCATGACCAAAGTACCTTCCAATGTTTCCAGTTACCGCGGCATGAGCGCGCCGTGATGGCGTTGAAGATCACCGTGGAAAATGTGATTGTCGGGCACGCACGGAACGGGCTGCTCGTCGTCATTTGGCGCGACGGACAGGTGGTTGAGGTGCTTCTCGAGGAGGTTTGCGAAATGGCCGCCCGCATTCTGGCCGAATAGCCCAGCGTTGCCTCTACTTCCGCAGCGCTTTCCTCTCAACGGTCTTTCTGCAGGGCAACCCGGTACAGCCGTGTTTTGATTTCGTCGTTGGCCTGCTCCGCGGCCTGGAGCGCGCCCTCGAGCGCCCTCCGGCGTCCGGGCGAGGAGAGGAGCGCGGTTTCAAATTCGGCGAGCGCCTCCTGCGCGTGCCCCTGTTCGAGCAGCAAATCAGCGAGTTGTTCCCGCGCCGGGATGATCGGACCTGGTGTCACCGGGCGTTTTTCGATGCCGTCTTCCTCATCTGCAGCCTTGCGCAGAGCCGTCACAGCCTCGGCAGATTTGCCGGAGGCCTGCGACACCCAAGCAGAGGCTTCAAGCACCTGGATGGCCACCTGCTGGGCCCAGTAGAGGTTCTCCAACGCGCGGGATTTCTCTTGCAGATCCTGTAGCAATGCGGTCTCTGTCTGCGCTGCGGCAGGATTTCCGCCTCGGGCCAGACCGAGCGCCCGTGCCCAAACGGCGAGCGCCTCCACCCACGGTAATGTGCCCTGCGCTGCAGAGCAATGCGCCGCCTCGGCCCACTGGCGGCGCTCTACGGCATAACGGACGGGCATCGCTGTGGCGGCATAACCCACCTTAAAAGCCCCCTCCGGTAGGGAGGTCATGCTGCGGAGTTGAGCGAGCACGCCCGCGGCATCTTCATTGCGGCCCTTTTGGAGATACGCGTAAACAAGATAATCCATGGCGTGAAGTTCCTCGCCAATGTCACCCTGCTGGTGCGCCGCCGCTTGCGCGGCCAGATTCGACTCGATGGATTCATTCCACATCCCCAAGCGCGTGAAAATGTGCGAGGGCATGTGCAGCGCATGCGGCGCGGAGGGCGCGATTTGCGCGTAGGCGCGGGCGTAGGGCAGTCCGCGCTCCGCCATCTCCGAGTTGTCGCAGGCATGGATCAGGTAATGCACGATACCGGGGTGTTCGGGCAGCTCCCGGTGGAGCGGTTCCAGGATTTGCGCGGCCCTCTTCTGATTGCTGTGGGTACGGTCGTCCGGCGGGGCCGTGGCCAGCAGCGCCAGCGCGTAAAAGATCTGCGTTTCCGCGTCATTCGTGTTCTGCGCAGCCAGCGCGCCGATAGCCTCCTGGTACTGGCGCGCCCGCGCTGCGTAGGGCACGGAGTCAGCGCGTTCGTAAATCACCGCAAGCGCCGCAATGTACCCGCGCTCCCGGGCGAGCTTCGAACCGATCTGCTGGGCTTTTTCTATTTCCGCCCTGCCACTCACCAGGCCGGAGGAACTCACCGGCGGCTCCCAGAGCTGATGGAAGTGAGTCATGGCCCGGCCCCAGTGCGCCATGGCGCATTGGGGGTCCGCAGCGGACGCGGCGGCAAACGTCTCGTCTGCCACCGAATAGGCAAAGGAGTGAAGCAACGCCACGGCGCGGTCGAACGTGGCCTGAGCCTCCGGCCTGCAGGATGTGGGGAAGGACACTTTCCCGAGCTTCTCCGGTGCCGGGTGCTCGTGTGGCTGCTCCTGGGCAATCGCAGCGGTGGGCAGGACCAAGCACAGAAGGCAAGCCCAGATAAACTGTTTCATCGCGCGCTCCTTCTGGTCGGAAGAATTCTGAATGCGATGACTATAGCGCGGGCTGTCTACCGGCCACAACTGTGCTGAAGGCGGTCCCTCTGCTTCTGTTTCGTCCGCGCGGGCTATATACTTCGGTTTCTGCGCCTCTATACGGGGTATTCAGGGGAACGACGTTGCATCTCGAACTGAGCGAAGAACAGAGACTTTTGCAGAAGACCGTGCGGGAATTCGCCGAGTCGGAAGTAAAGCCGCTCGCGCGCCACCTGGATGAAACGGGCGAATTTCCCCGCGAGACGTTTCGCAAGGCCGCCGAGCTCGGCCTCACCGCCGTGGCCATTCCCGAAGACGAAGGCGGCGCGGGCTTCGACCACGTCAGCTACGCCATCATGATCGAGGAGATTTCGCGCGCCTGCGCCTCCACCGGCACGATTCTTTCCGTGCAAAATTCGCTGGTTTGCGATCCGCTGCACCGCTTCGGCACGCCCGAGCAGAAGAAAAAATTCCTGGGCCCGTTTGCCCGCGGCGAAAAGATTGGCTGTTACGCGCTTACCGAACCGCAGGCAGGCTCGAACGCCGCGGCCCTGCGCACCGTGGCCGTGCGCAAGGGCGACCGCTATATCGTGAACGGCACGAAAGTGTGGATCACCAACGGCGGCGTCGCGGACGCCACCATCGCCTACGTGAACACCGACCCGTCCAAGGGCGAGAAGGGCATCACCGCGCTGCTCATCGAACGAGGCACCCCCGGCTTCAAGGTCGGCAAAGAAGAAAAGAAAATGGGCATCAACGCCACCGCCTGCGTCGAGCTGTCCTTCACGGATTGCGAAGTGCCTGTGGAGAACCGCGTGGGCAACGAGGGCGAAGGCTACAAGGTCGCGCTCTCCACGCTGGACGGTGGCCGCATCGGCATCGCCAGCCAAGCCGTGGGCATCGCCCAGGGCGCCTTCGACGCGTCGCTGCGCTACGCCCAGGAGCGCCAAGCCTTCGGCGGGCCTATCGCCCAGTTCCAGGCCATCCAGTTCATGCTCGCGGACATGTCCACGGAAATCGAAGCGGCCCGCCTGCTGACCCGCCGCGCCGCCTGGAAGCAGGACACCGGCGCGCGCTTTTCGATGGAAGCGGCGATGGCCAAACTCTTTGCCAGCGAGATGGCCACACGCGTCACCCACAAGGCCATCCAGATTCACGGCGGCAATGGCTACAGCCGCGAATATCCCGTCGAGCGCATGTACCGCGACGCCCGCATCACCGAAATCTACGAGGGTACCAGCGAAATCCAGCGTCTGGTCATTTCCGCCTGGGTGCTGAAGTCGTCTTAAGCGGAAACTCCGGGAAGCCGATGACGGCGGGCCCGCTTTGTCAGGTGCCAATATTTGTCAACTAGTAGTTGTTGAACTGGGCCGGAACGCCTCCGCGAGGATGCGCAAGCCTTCCTCGGCTGGCAGGCCGTTCCCACCAATTTTGAGCACGAGCGCCTTCCCGACTCCACCCTCGAACGACACCTGCGCCGCGAACGTGGTTTTGGGGCCCTTCTTTTTCAAAATCAAGAACCTTGAACGCTCCAGCGGAAGTCCAGCGACCAAGGCGCACCAGACGGACCAGTCCAAGAGCGTCTCGCCATTCCAGCCTGAGAGTATGACGACCGGCCGGCCATGGAGAAATGCCCGCAGGTGCTCGGCGTAGAGCCCGAGCAGCCTTCCCCCATTTCGAATCTCCCCCAACAGGTCGCTCTTTTTCTTCTGTGACAGGAATGCACTATGGAATGGACATGCTTCGACTTGCAGAACTCCCTCGAAGCCCGCTAAGAAGGAGAGTCTTCGCAGTGCCGCGATTCGGTGCGCGGCGTTTCGGGTCTCTGGCGTATCTGGCAGGTGCTTCTCGTAGAACTCGCCGAGTCTCACAGCGCAGGCCGCATAGTCCATGGCCTCATTCAGCGGGCCATCACCTGCTTTGACTGCGGCGCGGGTCTGGTGGTCCATCCTTCCGCCGGGGTTCGTTGTAAGCGCGACGAGAGGCTCTCTCCCGGCCGTGAAGTTGAGGTAAGGCTCTGGAGCAAGGTCGGGCTCGAATACGGTCCGGGGCAACCGTGGCATCTCAAGCGTACCCGCCAGCCAGCTGCGCCAGAGCCCTTCGCAGAACGGAATGAAAGATTCGTCCATCTCTCACGGCCAGGATAACTAGCGTGCTAGTCAGGCATTCAAAATGGCCCAATCGAAAGTGAGAGCCTTGATCAGATGTGGTCGCCCATTCCCGAGCATCTCCCACTCACAATTATCCATGCGAACCAATCTCACTTTTACATGGAGAGCAAACTCCACTCTCTGACCAAGCGCCTGGATCGATTCCCTCCAGTTACATTTGCGATTGCATGCGTCCCAATACTCAGAAGTCGCCATAATCAGCAAGTTCGGTCGTGTCGGGTTTACGACATGCAACAATTCTCTTTTGTTTGCACTGGCCTCGCGGCTAAGGGCTCCCATATTGGGGTCTAAGATCGCACAGTACGCGAGCGCCTCGAGAAGGGCCTTCAGCGGCGTGTCCACGCGTCCGTTCCGCACCGAGTGAATCTTTAGTTCGGTGACCCACGGTTCTCCTGCGGATCCACAGCAGAAAAGATCAACCTTTCCGAGTCCAGCGTTTGCTGCGTCCCGATGAGACTTCAGTGGTAATTGATAATCAACAGGAAATAGAGTAGTTCCGTCCGGAAGCGTGAAACCAGATTCGCGGTACGTTTTCCAGAGTGCGATCGCAAGATGTTCTTCCCGGCGATTTGTCGAGAGGCCTGAAGTGGTTTCCCCTTTGTGCCCCGTAAAGTACTTGCCACATAAGCCTCGGCGGGGTGAATCCCTCATTTGTAACTTGAACTTGGCAAGAAGATCGTCATTTGACAATGCGGAGGCAGACAGCGCCAATGACTCAAAACTGTTAACTCTAGCGGATTGGAACTGCTCGACTAGGGCATGAGACATCGCAGAATCGCCATTTGCGAAGGTACATCTCTGCCCATCGATACGCAATCCTCCGGCGTGCGTCGGCGCGGAACTGCGGTGTATGCTCATCGCATGTTCGAGCTGAATACGGTCCAGGAATTTGATCCCGTGCGGGACGAAGAATTTTGGGCGTCGCTTCCCGCTCGGCCTGCCGTTTTCCTGATCGAAATGCGCTCGCCGGAAGCCCGGCCCTATCTGGCGCGCACCGCGGATTTGCAGCGCAGGCTCGGCGTCCTGCTGGGTCGCGCGCAGCAGCCTTCGCGGCGTCTGAATCTGCGGGAGATTGCCGCACGCGTGCGCTACCGGCTGGTGGGCTCCAGGTTCGAACAATCGCTGGTGCTCTATCATCACGCCGTCGTGATCCACGCGGGGCGGCATCGCGACTGGATGCGGCTGCGGCCACCCGTCGTTTTGAAGCTGAAGCTGCGCAGCGCCTACCCGCGGTGTTACGTCACCCGGCGCATCCTCGGCGATGGCGCGCT
Organism: Candidatus Acidiferrales bacterium; assembly: GCA_035272605.1. GTDB lineage: Bacteria > Acidobacteriota > Terriglobia > Acidiferrales > UBA7541 > JOPF136. The sequence continues at coordinate 9,400 of DATEQM010000202.1, forward strand.
CTATATCGGCCCGTTTGGAACGCGGCGCGGCGCCGACGCCTTCCTCAGCCAGTTCCTGAATTTCTTCAGGATCCGCCGATGCCAGATCCGCATCCGCCGCGATCCCGCGTTTCCCGGCTGCCTCTATTCGGAAATGAAGATGTGCATGGCGCCCTGCTTTGCCGGCTGCACGGACCAGGAGTACGGCGCGGAGGTGGTGCGCGTCGAGGCGTTTCTCGCTACCAGCGGCGGCTCGTTGGCCGGTGAACTGGAAGCGAGCCGCGACGCCGCCTCCGCCGGCCTGGACTTCGAACGCAGCGCAGCGATTCACAAGAAGATGGAAAAGGTGACAGCAGCGCTGCGCCTGCTGCCCGAGCTCGCGCGCAAGCTCGAAGATCTGACGGCCGTAGTGCTCCAGCGCGCGACGGCAGAGCAGGCGGTTGGGGTATTTCCCGTGCGCCGGGGTTTTCTTCTCCCCCCGTTCCTGCTCGAATTCGGTTCCCTGGCCGCCGATCCGCGTTCCGTCGAGGCCATCCTCCGCGAACACCTGGAATCCGAAATGCCGGCGGAGTTGCCCGGAGGCGTCCCGGGGCTCGACCGCCTGTCCGACCATCTCTCGCTGCTGGCGCGCTGGTATTACTCCAAGCCGCGCAGCGGAGAGATTCTCTACTTCGATCCGGCGCGCGGCGGCTGGCCCTATCGCCGCATCGTGCGCGCGTGCTCGAGGTTGCTGGCCCGCGGGGGCGCGGCGCCTCCGCGGGGTTGAACCGCGTCTCTGCTATACTGCCGGCTCTTTTCCGATGGGAAATTCGATGACGCCACTCGCCACACTGGAAGCCACGCGCGCCTACGCCGCGGGATTTTCCGCGAAGACTGCCCCCGGCCACTTCCGCGCGTGCCGCTCCTTGACGCTTTCCTCGATCGGCATCGGCACCTACCTTGGTGAGCCCGATCCAGCCGCCGACCGCAACTACACCGAAGCGATCGTGGAGGCCGTTCTCGGCGGCATCAACGTGCTCGATTCCGCCATCAACTACCGCTTCCAGCGCAGCGAGCGCTCACTCGGCGCGGCGCTCGCGGAACTCGCCTCGCGGGGCGTCTCCCGCGAAGCGCTACTCATCTGCACGAAGGGAGGCTACCTGTCTCCCGACGGCGAAATGCCCGCGAACGCGCGCGAGTATTTCGCCCGCGAATATTTTTCCAAGGGCATCCTGCGCCCCGGCGACGTCGTCGGCGGCTGCCACGCCATGACGCCGCGGTTTCTTGAAGATCAGCTCGCCCGCAGCCTGCGCAATCTGGGCCTCGCCTCCGTGGACGTCTATTACCTGCACAATCCGGAAACGCAGCTCGACGAGGTATCGCCGGAGGAATTCCGCAAACGCCTTCGCGCCGCCTTCGAATTCCTGGAAGGAGCTGTAGCGGCGGGAAAAATCGGGGCCTACGGCCTGGCCACCTGGAACGGCTTTCGCCAGCCTGCGGATTCTCCCGCGCTCCATTCACTTCCGGACGTTGTGGCCGTGGCCCGCGAGGTCGCCGGCGACTCGCACCACTTCGGCTTCGTGCAGCTCCCGTTGAATCTGATGATGCCGGAAGCAGTGGTGCTGCCGAATCAGCTCGTGGCCGGGCGGTCGGTGCCGCTGCTGGCGGCCGCCGCGGAACTCGGCGTGACTGTAATCGCCAGCGCCCCCACGCTCCAGGGCCGCCTGGCCCGTGGCCTGCCGCCGGCGCTGGCAAAGACCATCGGCCTCGGAAACGATTTTGAGCGCGCGGTCCAGTTCGCGCGCTCCGCACCCGGCCTCACCACCGCACTGGTGGGCATGAGCCGCGCCGAGCACGTGCGCGCGAATCTGCACCTCGCGGGGGAATCCCCGCTGCCCGGCGAGCGATTCTGGAGTCTTTTCCGCGAAGCATAACGCGCCGTGTCTGCGCAAGGCAGGCGCGGTTGATGTAGAGGCGGCTTTATGCCGCCATCTCCTGGGTCCGTCGCCCTCAGCACATGGCGGGATAAGCCCGCCGCTACATCCCGACCGCTCTCTCCAGCGGGCGGCTAGCCCGCGAGCGAGTGGGTCCTCAGCCAATCTGTAATCGCGCGGTCCACCTGGCCGAGTTTTCCAGTGAAGAAGTGGTCGGCGTCCTCCACAAAGACGAGCTGTTTCGGTTCGGGCAGAGCCTCGAAGAGGCTCTCCACGCGGTCCCGCGCCGCAAACCGGTCCTCCGTGCCCACCACGAACAGCTTCGGCTTTGCGCATTCGCGCAGGTAGGAAAAATCGGAATCGTTCACGGGGATGCCCAGCCCGATCAGGCGCGCGACCCGCGCATCTTCCGCCCCCACCCGGAGCCCCACCCACGCGCCGAAGCTGAATCCCGCCAGCACCACCGGAACTCCGGGAAATTCCTCGGACAAGAAGTCGAGCGCGGAGCGCACATCGCCCTGCTCTCCCCGGCCGCGATCGTGTTCGCCCTCGCTCAGTCCTGCGCCGCGAAAATTGAAGCGCAGCACAGGCAGGTCCGCGCGGTGCAGGCTTTTGGCCGCTTGGAAGGCCACTTTGTTATGCATCGTGCCGCCGAACAGCGGATGCGGATGGCACACCAGGCCAGCCATCGCCGGGACCGGCGCTCCGCTGGTCCACAGCAGGGCTTCCAGCCGTCCGGCCGGGCCAGTGAGGAACAAACTACGGTGGAAGACTTTTTTGGCGGCGTCCATATGCCTTCGGCAGGAATAGTATGCGAGAAGACGTTCGGCTCACTCCGCCGGGGCGCGGATTCCGGTCGTTCGCGAGTACTGAACAGCGACGCAGAGGGTGGAGGCCCGTTCGATGATGCGCACCACGCGGGCGTCAATTTCCTCGGGAGGCGTGTCCGGCTTGTACGGTACTGTCACCCACACGGACTGGCCCACCGTGTAGGAGCGCGTGGCGCGGAAGAGCGCGCCGGTCCGCGAGATGTCCAACGTCTGCGTCACTTCCGTCCCATTTTCTCCGCGCACACGGATGGGCAGCATCAGCTTCGAGCGGTCCTTCGCGCGCCGCTCCGTCGGCACCTGCATCACGCTGCGCGCCTGGATGTTCACGGGCGTGGGATCGGACCTCGCGCTCAGGAACCGCACGGCGACTTCCGCGGAGCCGTCGGGCGCATTGTCCACCCGCACCACGGTGGCGGGAAACTCCACGTCACCGCCCATGGACTTCGGGTCGTAGGGCACGATCACCCAGACGGTGCTGTGCATCTCGTAGGGCTGCCTGGTGCGGAAGAGCACGCCATTGCGCGACACGTCCAGCGTCGTGGCCACCTCCATGGATTCTCGCGGCGGGCCGGTTTGCCGCACCCGGATGGCCAACTCCGTCCGCACACGAGGTCGTTCCCGGCCTTCGCTCCCATCGGGCATACGCACACGCAAAGTAGCTGCCGCGCGACTCCAAGTCAAGCCGCGCAGCTCTTCCACTACACCGTTTTGGGCTGCCGGAGGCCCCATTGCGTGCCGGGCCGGTTCGGTGATAGGGTGAGACAATAATTCTCCTGGAAGTGTGAGGGCAGTCGAATGAACGAGATGGAACGCCGCATGTCCCGACGTTTCAATATGAATCTGCCGCTCATGATCCGCTTCCAGAACGGCACTCTGAAGGTGGAGCAGGAGGCGCGCACCCGCGACGTCAGCTTCCGCGGCCTTTATTTCGTGATTGACAGCGCATTCCAGACCGGCATGCCTGTCGAGTTTGTCCTCACGCTGCCGAAAGAAGTCACCATGGCGGGCGACGTGCACATCCAATGTTATGGGACCGTGGTGCGCGTCGAGGACTTCGAGAGCCGGCGCGGTGTGGCCGCCCGGATTGACCGCTACGAGTTTGTTTCCGCGCTGGCCTGAAGGCTCCCCGCGAACCGCCACGTGCGCGGTCAGTCCGCTTCTCCCGGGAGGTTACCATGGGAAAATACGACATCGGCAACGCGCTCGAAGAATTGAACGAGGACGCGGTGCTTCCCCATCCCGTGCGGTTGCGCGACATGATCCTTCGCACCGAACTCGATCCCCAAGCTGCACTCGAGGTCAACCGCGAATTCCAGAACTACCTCGCGCAGTTCGGCGAAGCGCAACAGACCGGACGGAGCATTCTGGAAGCGCTCGCGGCGCACCGCCCCAAACAGTCCTGAGCCGCGCAGCGGGTCCTGGCGAATTTACAATGCACGCAGGCGGCAATGTGTCGCACCAGCGGGCCGGCGGACCGCGGCGGCAGCCGGCGCACGGCCATTTTGTCGCCTTCCGGGGCTTTTGGTCTGTGCGCAATTCCTGTCCGCTTCTGCGATAATGCCGTTTCCGCACGTTTATGTGGCGTGAAACCCTTCTCATCGACGCTGACGACACGCTCTGGGAAAGCCAGGTCCATTTTGAGCGCGTGATCGACGGATTCCTGGGAATGCTCGAACACCTGGGCTTTTCGCGCCCCTACGTGCGCCGCATCCTGAACGAGACGGAACGCCGGAACATCCGCCAGTTCGGATTTGGCGTCCGCAGCTTCCACGGCGCGCTCGAGGAAACGTATCTGAAGCTGGCCGGCAACATCGCGCGGCGCGACATCGTGAAACAGATCGGAGCGCTGGTTACGGGCCTGTCCGCCACGCCGCCCACACTGCTCGCGGGCGTGGCCGATACGCTCGCCTACCTGGCCGAGCGGCACCGCCTGATCCTCTGCACCAAGGGCGAGCCGGCGGAGCAGGCGGGGAAGCTCGAGCGCTCAGGCCTGCAAGTGCATTTTCAAGCCGTCGAGATCGTGGCCGACAAGGACTCGCCCACCTACCGGGGACTGGTGAAGCGTCACCGCATCGTGAAGTCGCATGGATGGATGGTAGGCAACAGCCCGCGGAGCGACATCAACCCGGCGCTCGCCGCCGGACTCAATGCCGTGTTCATTCCGCACGCCAAGACCTGGGAATTCGAGCACGACGAACTGGCGAGCGGGCCGGGGAAACTGCTCGTCTTGCAGGCCTTTCGCGCGCTGCGCGAATATTTCTAGCGGAGTGAGGCATCGATCGCGCGAGCCTGTGCCGGGCGGCAGGTTCGTAATCGCGGAGCCGCAGCCGCGCTCAGGCTGAAAGCTAGGGGGCTGGTTTTCGCCGCGCGGTATCCCTGCGCGGAGTTGCACAGAAAGGACCGCTGTGGGCGCTTCCACCGACTGGCGCGGCGAATTTTTCGAGTTTGAGGACGCCACCTACCTGGCGATGGCGGCGCAGGGCCCGCTGCCCCGCGCCGCGGTGAAGGCGTTGGAGGCCTCACTCGAGTGGAAGCGGCGCCCCTACCGCATCGAGGAATCCTTTTACTTCGACCTTCCGGCGCGCGTTCGCGGATTGCTCGCGCAGCTCACCCGGTCCGCGGCGGAGGAAATCGGCCTGACCACCGGCGCCTCCACCGGTCTGGCGGGAATCGCGGGAGCTCTCGATTGGGAGCCGGGAGATGAAATCCTGGTGGCGCGGGGCGAATTCCCGGCGCAAGTCTGCACCTGGGCACCGCTGGCCTCTGCGCGCGGCGTGGTGCTGCGCTTCGTCACGCCGCGTGAGCGGTTCCCTCGAGCGCAGGACTTTCTCGATCAGCTCTCCCCGCGCACGCGCCTGGTGAGCGCCAGCCTGGTGCGCTTTGACGATGGCTCGCTGCTCGATGCCCCCGCGCTGGCCGCGGGACTCGCCGGATCGCGCTGCCGGCTGCTGCTCGACGTGACCCAGGCGTGCGGCGCCCTGCCTCTGGATTTCCGCGCGCTCGGTGCTGATTTCGCCGTGTGCGCGGCGTACAAATGGCTCCTGGGCCCTTACGGAACGGGATTCGTGTGGGCGCGCCGCGAACACACTGAATGCATGGCTCCCGCGCCCTTTTTCTGGATGGCCGCGTCGTCCGAAAGGGATTTCCACGACCTGGCTTTCGATCCCGATGCCGCCGGGCGGTACGCCTGGCAGCCGCCAGCGGGCGCCCGGCGCTGGGATGTGGCGGAAACGGCCAGCTTCTTCCATCTTTCCGCGCTCGCGGCATCGCTCGAATTCGTGCTCCGCGCCGGACCCGCCACCGTGCGCGACCACAACCGCGGGCTGCTGCGGGCGCTGGTGGAGCGGCTGCCAGGAGACCGCTGCGTTCTGGCCAGTCCCCGCGAGGCCGAGGCGCGCGGGCCCTATCTGTGCATCGCCGCGCGGTCTCCCGAGGCTACGGTTTCGCTCTACCAGCGGTTGCAGGAGCAGAAGATTTTCGTGAGTCTGCGCAATCACGCGCTGCGCGTGGCGCCCTACCTCTACAACACCGAAGAGGACATCGAGCGGCTGCTGCGCGCCATCACGGTTTGAAACCAGGGAGGGGAGTTGGAAGAGCGAAATCGTGAGCGGGAGGAGATATCTCTGCCCGGCAGCGGAGATTGGCCGCGTGTGGTGGTTGTTGGCGCGGGCGCCGTGGGTTGTTATTTCGGCGGCCGGCTGGTGCGCGCGGGTTGTCCCGTCACCTTCTTGGGCCGGTCTGGCCCCAGCTCGAGTTTTGCGGCACTCGCCCGCGACGGTTTGTACTTCGACAGCCCGGAGTTTCAGGAAAGCCTGCGCCTGGAGACTTCCACCGATCCCTCCGTCGCCGCTGGGGCGGAAATCGTTCTGCTCTGCGTCAAAACACTGGACACCGCTTCAGCTGCGGCGTCGCTCGCGCCGCACCTGAGGGCCGCGACCACCCTGGTCAGCCTCCAGAATGGAGTCGAAAACGCTGCCGTGATCCGCGAGGCCCTGCGCGCCGCGGGCCGTTCCCCATTACCGACGGTGCTGCCCTCGGTGGTTTACGTGGGCGCCGCCATGCCCGCCCCCGGCCATTTGAAACACAGCGGCCGCGGCGACCTGGTGATGGGACCGGGCGCCGATGCGTCGCTGGTTCCCGCGGTCGAGTGCGTGGCCCAACTGTTCGCCCGCGCCGGCGTACCCTGCCGCGTGAGCGACAACATCGAAGCCGAACTCTGGGTGAAGCTGGCGTGGAACTGCGCCGGCAACGCCGTTTCCGCGCTGGGCCGCGCCAGCTACGGACTCGCCGGCAGCCTGGAGCCCGTGCGGCGCGTGATGGCGGCCGCGGCGGAAGAGGTGAACGCCGTGGCCCGCGCCGCCGGCGTGCGCCTGCCCGATCTGGATCTCGTGGCCATGGGCTGGAAGCTCGCCGGCGCTCTGGGCCCGGCGACTTCCTCCACCGCGCAAGACGTCGAACGCGGCCGTCCTACGGAAATTGACTCGCTGAACGGCTTTGTGGCCCGCCGCGGCGCCGAGCTGGGCGTGGCCACGCCGGTCAATCACACCCTTTGGGCGCTCGTCAAACTGCTGGAAGCCTCCGGCAGCGGAGTTCCGTAGAAACACACTCTTGTCGGGATGATTTGGTCAGGCGGATTCAGAACAGCGCCGAGACTGCGCGGAAGGGGATACGCACGATGGCGGCGAGTTCCACGGAGCGGCCTTCGCGCTGCGCGGCCTGGAATTTCCAGCGCGCCAAGGCCTCCATGGCGTTTTGGTCGAGTTGCGGGTCCAGGCTTTTCACCACTTGGATGCTGTCCACCGAGCCGTCGCGCCGGATGATGGCGTAGAGGATCACGTCTCCCTGCACCTTCGCGTTGACGAACGCGGGCGGGTATTTGGGGTCCACCTTTCGGAGCGGCACCGGCCCGGCGACCGAGGGCGAATCCAAGGTGTCCGGTATCTCCTTCCCGTTTTCGTCCAACTCCACGAATTTGAGCGTCCATGTGCCCGTCGCGCTGGACAGGTTGGGCATGCTCACGTGGATGGTATAGATGCGCCCCGGCTCGAGCAGATCCTCCGGGTGAAGCGCCGATTTGATGCGCTCCTGAATCGAAGGCGCGGGGAGGCGGCCCGACTCGCCCGGAGTCGCCGCCATGCCCGGCTGCCGGGCCAGGCCGAGTGCGCGCGATTCCGGCGGAGCGAGCCCGAATCCGCTCCCACCCATTCCCGGCGCGGCCGGCGGCCCGGCGATGTTGGAAGTGGGTCCGCGCGCCGCTCCCACGATGGCGATGCCGGGAATCGCGGGTCCGCGCGCGCTGCCGGTATGCTTGCTGTATGCGGTGAGCCCGCTCCCGCTCGATGCGCTCCCCGCCGCACCCGGCGCATTGGCATCCGGCGACTTCACAAACTGGGCGGTCAGATTCCCCACCGGAACCTTTAATTCCGGCGGCGGCGGTGCGGGATTCTCCGAGAGCGCCACCAGCCGCTGGCCGGGCACATCGGTGCTCACGGTGGCGGCGACCTCGGGTGCCGCTTCGTCTTCGCGCTTCGCGGCGGCAAACGTCGGCCGGGCGTTCGTCTTCACTTCCAGCGCGGGCTTCGGCAAATCGGGATGCTGGGAAGAGAAGGTGATTTCCGGCAGAGCGGCAGAAACCGGCACGTCCGGCGCGACGGCGTGCGGCCGCGGGCGCGCCAGTCTTTGCCGCATGCGCGCCCTGGGGTTCAGTCGGAAGTGCCGCTGGGGAACGCGTTTCGGCAGATTCGGCCACTCCACGATGTCCGGCAGCGGAGTGAGGATTTTCGGCGGCTCGGGTGGCGCGGTGGGTTCAATCAGGGTCTGCCGCGGATGCGTGGCGACCTTGGGCTTCGAGACGATGGTTTGCCGCGGATCGAAGGCATGGGTGCCGCGGGGCGCCGGTTCCGTTGCGTGCAGTGCCGCTTTGCGCACGTCCTTCCGCAGGGCGGGGATGTACGGCAATAGAACCTTGGAAGAGCCCATCCAGGCGACTTCCGATTTCGGTTGCGAATCTACGCCGTCCGGGTGCGCCAGATGCCACATCCGGAACGGGAAGATGATCAGCAGGACGTGGAGCGCAGCCGAGAGGCAGGTCAACTCCCAATTCGTGCCACCGCGAATCCACGCGTCCGGAAAGAAAGGACCCACCGGCCAGCCGCGTGGCGGGGCCGGCCCACGCAACAGAACCAGGACGCCGCTCCACAGTCCGGTTTGCGGCCACTGCCACGCCGAGCCCAGCGGAAGCGGAGGCCGTGCGGTGCTGGCCCGTTGCTCTTCTCCCAACGGCGCTTGCCCGCTTGCAGCAGAGGCGCTCATGGGCAGGTAGTATAACCGGAGTCGCCTGCCTGTGCCCGCGTTCCGTGCCCGCGAATTGCCTTTTGGGAACTTGCCTGTATCCCGCGAAACTGCGAGGATGGCTCTGCCAAAAAGGAGGATCCCATGCCTCGATGGGCGAAAATCGTACTGGTCATTTTCGCGGTGCTCCTGGTCATCGGACTTCTCGTTCCCTATGTGGTGGACGTGGACCACTACCGCCCGCAAATCATCGCGGAAGTACAAAGCAAGACGGGGAGAAAGATTGAGATTGGCAAGATCCGTGCCCGGATCATTCCCACGGCCGGCTTTTCCATCGAAAATATCACGCTGGGTCCGCCCTCGGGATTTGCCAACGTCAATCTGCTCACCGCGGACAGCATCAAGGGTTCCGTGTCGCTCCTGGCGCTGCTGCACGGCGCCGTGGAAGTGAGTTCGGTCGAGATCGTGAAGCCCCAGGTGGCCCTGGCCACAGACGAGCGCGGCCGGACGAATTATGATTTCTCGGCGCCAGGAGAAGGGAAGAAGGCTCCCAGCGCTCCTTCTTCCGCCTCTTCTCCTGTAGCGCTCGGCGAAGTCTCCATTAAAGATGCGGAATTGAGCCTGGTGGATGTGCGCGGAGGACGTCCACAGCCCTCCTCGGTGAAGATCTCCGGAGTAAATGTCGAGTTGAGCGGCCTCGAAGATCTCACTCCGAAAGGGATGTCGAACTGGGAAGGCCGGATACCGCTGTCCGGCATGAAAATCGCTGTGGCGGGCGCGCCACCGATCAGCTTCCGCTCTGGTGATGTGAAGATCGAGAAGGGCGCCGCGTCCGGCAACTACGAAATGGAAGTGGGCGACGCGGGACGGGTGAAAGGGGAGTTTTCCGTTCCCGACCTCCAGAAGGCCATGGTGCCCAATCCGGCGCAGGTGGGCACAGCGAGTATCAGCTCCGACAAACTTCGCTTCGCGCCCTATGAAGTCACCGGGGTCTCCGCGGATGTTAAGGCGTACGGCGATCACATCCAGATCCCCCTCAAGATGTCCGTTTACGGTGGCACTCTCACCGTGACCGCGCGTGTGGACACCGGCGCGACGAAGAGATTTTCCGCGAACATCCAGCTCTCCCAGCTCGACCTGGAGAAACTGGCCGCGGCCGATCCCGGCACGAAGGGCAAGATCACCGGCCATGCGGAAGCGAAGTTGGAGGTTTCCGGAGCGCTTGGCGGCGACCTGATGAAATCGATCACCGGCCAGGGGAATTTCGCTCTGCGGAATGGGACGCTCCCTGGCGTAAAAGTAGGTTCCCTGCAGGCGCTCACCAGTGTCGAGCACATCATCGGCGGCGGGGGCGGGGGAGGCGGCGGTGGCGGAGTGACCACGTTCAGCGTCGTCGAAGGCGACCTGAACATTCACGGCGCGCGAATCTACACGAGCAAGACGACCGCAGAAACCAGCCTCGCCAAGGTAGACGTCCACGGCAGCGTCGGCTTCGATCAGACGCTCGACATGGCGGGGACCGCGACCCTGAGCGGCTCGGGCGGAGAACAGCAGAGTGGGAACGCGCCCCAAAAGATGATTGGCGGCGTCCTCGGCCAGATGGCGAAGCACAGCGTTGGCGCGATTCCCCTTCCTTTCAGCGTGAAAGGCACGGTGAAAGATCCCAAGGTCCTGCCGGGCGGCATGGGCGGGTCGTCTTCCGGCGAATCCGCAGCGCAACAGACCACGGCCCAACCGCAGCAGAAGAAGAAAAGCATGTTCGGTCTGCCCAAGCCGTGAAGAGACGGCGTGTGGGTCACGTCCCTGACCGACCCGGACGGCTGCAAAATCTCCTTCGAGAGTTACCCGGACGGGCCGGAGGAAACGGCGTTCTCCGAGCAGGAGGGGTGAAGTCCGGAGGCATTCATCGAAGTTGCCATCGTTAGCGATTCGCAAGCCGGACTGAGTCACTCCCGAAACCACGCTCCTGTTCCCCCTCGGCCTGCCAATAGGCCACGATGACGGGAGGAGACTCCCCATGCCGGGCTTCGACTGGTCCCAATGTCTGGCGGTGGAAAGCGTTCCCGGCAAAGTGAGCGGCGCCTGGGTGTTCCGCGGCGCGTGCATGCCTGTCCCCATTGTCCTTGATAACCTCCAGGCCGGCATGACCATTGACGAAATCATGGAACAGTTCGACGTCACGCGCGAACAGGTGACCGCAATGCTTGATTTTGCCGCGCGCAGTCTCGAGGCTCCCGTCCGCCGCTGATGCTGATTCTCTTTGATCGCGGCACTCCGAGAGGTATCGCACGTTCGCTTCACGGCCATGCAGTCAGAGAGGCAAGGTCTCAGGGATGGGACACGTTACTGTGGTTGAGATCCTAGGGCGATAACTCATCTGGCTTCTTCAACTATTCCTCACCCGAAGGCTTCCGCGGGATCCAGAAGGAACACGGCTGGGCGGCCCGGAAGAAAGGATTTCCATGACTTCTCGGAAAAAATGCGCTACACACTCATCGGCAAGGTTCGGCACAGTACCAATCCTATGCAGCAGGAAGTCGCACTGCATTTTAGAGATCAACTGAGAGCCGCAAGGGCGGCTGCACTTCGCGATGCCGAGGGCTTCCTGCCAATCGTGATTGTTCTCGAACGATTGGGCGCGTACGAGACCAAGAAAATGTCAAACCTGTTCGAGTATTTCGGTGCAATCAATGCCATAGCTACCAGGTCTCCGATGGCGGAGGAAGTACCGAGCCAGCTTCCTGATTTCCACCAGCAATTCGACGTGAAGTATGGCGTCGTTCGCGAGGCGAGAAACGCAGCACTTCACGAGGGGGCTCTGGCTCGGCATGTTACAGGTAATGCTATAGAGCTCTCACTCGTCCTAGAAGAGGCGATCATGAGCGAACATAACAAGGCGAGCGACTTCATGGTTCGGAACCCCGTCTGTGCGTATCGATGGCAGCCGCTTAGCTTCATCCGGCAGACCATGTTGGTAAACTCGTTTTCGTACCTGCCAGTTCCAAGCGAAGCACACGAAAAGTCAGACTGGCGATTGATCTCCGATTTCCGACTCGCTCGGTACCTGCGAAAGAATGGAAGAGTGTCGAAGGCGTGCCTTATACAAGAGCTTCAACAAGCCGTAAATTCGGGAGAGCTCGAATTGATTCCGGCAAGAACTTGCAACCCGCAGGATAAGATTGAGGCAGCATTGCAAGGGTCAGAAGGGCTGCCAACATTGGTCATCTCCCCAGACGCCAAGCAACTTCTCGGCATATTGACAGCTTTCGATTTACTGTGACCCCCAAGACCAACTCGAAGGCATGCGTGTGATCGAACTCACCGTAACGCCCATCGGTCAGATTATTTCATTGCCTTGCAGGCTTTCTCGATTGCTTTGTGGTAAATGACCGCGCTGCCTCTTTGGATAAGGTCTCCGTTGTGGTTGAAGATGACAAACTCGTTCCCATTTGCGCTAAAGTCTAGGATGTAGTCGGCTTTGTCTTTGTCGTCTGTGACGGTGACCGTCCTACACCTTTTCGCTAATTCCGATTCCACTCCAGCGGTTGTATTCGCCTTATGCCCTCCGCCCAGAATGGGTTTTACAAAAACTTTCGGGCGTTCCTGCGTAAAGGCTTGAATGGAGAACATTAGAGCGGCCGCGAGGAGTAGCTTTCTCATTTTGGCGCATTCTAGCACAGGGGCTGCAGGAAGAGATTCTCCAACCGACCCGCTGCCTCCCAGCCAGAGGGGGCGGTGGTGATCCGGTGGGTCGGGGCAGTGGCCCTCCCACGCCAAGGTCCCGCTTTGGAGAGCAGACGAGTTGACAGGGGGAATGGAGGCCGGCTGGAAGCCGGCGCTACACGCGCGAGAAGAAATCCAGGGCAGCATCTCCCTGAATGACGGTACGCACGCGGGTCAGGGGACCGTATTCGGACAGCAGTGTCAACTTTCGCGTCCGCTCGAAGATGATTTGCGTCTGGGGAGCTACAAGTGGCGAGTCGGCCAGTGATTCCATCACGCGCTCGTATTCTTCTTTTTCCTCGTAGGGCGGATCGAAGAAGAAGATATCCACCGGACCAGAAGAATTAGAGTTCGCCTTGAGGGTTTCGAGGCCGCGGCACACATCGCCGGGCAGAACCTCGACTCCCTCGGTGATGCCGAGAGTCTCGAGGTTTTCTCGAATCAGGGCCACGGTGGGCCGGTGCTTTTCGAGAAACACCACTCGGCGTGCGCCCCGGCTCGCGGCTTCGATGCCGACGGCGCCGGTGCCGGCGTAGCCGTCTACGAAGAAGCAGCCTTCGATGCGGGATTGCAGGATGTCGAACAGCGTTTCGCGCAGGCGATCGCTCGTGGGACGCACCGCCATGCCCTGGGCGCTGGAGATGCGGCGGCTGCCGAATTTACCGGAGATGACGCGCATGGCCGTGGTGCCCGAAGGATTGTAATACTCCGGGCCTGCTTCTGTTTTGTTCCTACCCCACCGCAGCGAGCTGGTAACGGTGCTTCCATTGCGGGCCCAGGTAGGCCAGCAGGCGCGCGAGCTCCGGCGATTCGCCGGCTTCGATGAGCTGCAAGGCTTCGCGGCGCGCCATCTCCAGCAAATCGAAATCGCGGAGCGGGTTGGCCACGCGGAAGCCGGTCTCGCCGTGCTGCCGCGTGCCGAAAAGTTCGCCGGGGCCGCGCAGGCGCAGGTCCACCTCGGCGATTTCGAAGCCGTCGTTGGTGCGGACCATGGTGGTGAGGCGCTCGTTGGCCACCTCGCTCATCTTTCTGGGCGCGACCAGGACGCAGAAGGAACGCTCGGCGCCGCGGCCCACGCGGCCGCGAAGCTGGTGGAGCTGCGCCAGGCCGAAGCGGTCGGCATGTTCGATGATCATCACGGAGGCGTTGGGCACGTCCACGCCGACTTCAATGACCGTGGTGGAGACCAACACACTTAGATCTCCTTTGCGAAACTTTTCAATCACTGCTTCTTTTTCCTCGCTCTTCAGC